>JBHJOC010000072.1:0-34964 GCA_050330095.1 Hyphomicrobiaceae bacterium | reverse complement strand
CTCGACCTCGTCACGCAGCGTGCGGATCATCTGCGAGTGGCAGTTATAACAGCCCTCGCGGATGTAGATGTCGCGGCCTGCGAGCTCGAGCGGTGAATAGGGGCGCATGCCCTTCACCTTCTCGATCGTGCTCTCGACCCAGAACAGCGGCGCGATCTGCACGAGGCCGCCGATCGATACGGCGACCAGGATGCCGACGAGAAGCACGAGCGAGTTCTTCTCGAAGATGGCATGTCTCGAAAACATCGGTGTCCCTCCTTACTCGGCCGCAACGGGGCGCAGCTCCGGAGCTGCGGCGATACGAGGCTGGTCCCTGACGTCCACCGGCTCGTCACCGCGGATGGTGCGCCAGAGGTTGTAGGCCATGATGAAAGCGCCGATGACGAACAACAGGCCGCCGATCGCACGGATGACGTAGAACGGGTGCATCGCTTCGACGGTCTCGATGAACGAGTACTGGAGGAAGCCCAGCTTGTCGTAGGCGCGCCACATGAGGCCCTGCAGGATGCCCGACACCCACATCGCCGTGATGTAGAGCAGGATGCCGATGGTCGAGATCCAGAAGTGCCACTCGACGAGGCGCAGCGAGTACAGCCCCTGCCGTTTCCAAAGCCATGGAACGAGGCAGTAGATGGCACCGAACGAAACCATCGCGACCCAACCGAGCGCGCCCGAGTGCACGTGGCCGATCGTCCAATCCGTGTAGTGGCTAAGTGAGTTGACCGCCTTGATTGACATCAGCGGACCCTCAAACGTCGACATGCCATAGAAGGCGACCGACACGACGAGGAGACGCACGACAGGATCAGTCCGAAGCTTGTCCCAGGCGCCTGAAAGCGTCATGAGGCCGTTGATCATGCCACCCCAGGACGGCATCCAGAGCATGATCGAAAACGTCATGCCGAGCGTCTGGGCCCAATCGGGCAGAGCCGTGTAGTGGAGGTGGTGCGGTCCTGCCCAGATGTAGATGAAGATCAGGGTCCAGAAGTGGACGATCGACAGCCGGTAGGAATAAACAGGCCGCTCAACGCGCTTCGGGATGAAATAGTACATGATCCCGAGGAAGCCCGCAGTCAGGAAGAAGCCCACCGCATTGTGGCCGTACCACCACTGCGTCATCGCATCCTGCACACCCGAGAACACGACGTAGCTCTTCGTGCCCGTTAGAGACACCGGGACGCTGAGGTTGTTGACGATGTGGAGCATCGCAACCGTGACGATGAACGCCAAGTAGAACCAGTTGGCCACGTAGATGTGGGGTTCACGCCGCCGCGCCAGCGTGCCGAGGAACAGCAGCAGATAGACGACCCAGATGACGGTCAGGAACAGGTCAGCGTACCATTCGGGCTCGGCGTACTCTTTGCTCTGCGTGACGCCGAGAATGTACCCGGTGGCTGCGATCAGAATGAAAAGCTGATAGCCCCAGACGACGAAATAGGGCGCCCAACGCCCCGGCATCCGCGCCTGCGAGGTGCGTTGAACGACGTAGAACGACGTCGCGAGCAGGACGTTGCCACCGAAGGCGAAAATCACGGCCGACGTGTGCAGCGGTCTCAAGCGCCCGAAGCTCGTCCACGGCATGTCCAGGTTGAGGGCTGGGTAAGCAAGCTGCCACGCGATGATATCGCCGACGACGAAGCCCGCGATGCCCCAGAACACAGCTGCGATTGTTGCGACCTTGATCGGGCCATCGAGATAGCCGCTGCGATCCTCATCGGCTGAGCGCCCGAACGAGTGGCTCAAGACCCAGACCGCCGCGGCAGCGCACGCGACGGACATCAAAGTCATATGAAACGCCATGACGGCATCGTTCGTCGCCAAGGCGATCAATCCGAACGCGACAGCTGCCGCGCCCCCGAGGAGAACGGCCATGATGTCGAAAAACGACGACCGCCCCTGCTCAATGGTTGTCATGTGAAACTCCCCAGACGGCCGCGCGAACCCGAAGCCCGCCCGAACCACCAGCCTCCCGCCGGTATCCCCCGCTACGGGTGGACCCTGCGACCGCGACGCAAACCTTCCGGCAGGCTCACCCAGTGGCCCGTCCCGCCCGAATGGATAGGCCGCAGCAACCGCTGACGATTTAGGCGCGACATGAAGGCCACTAGCGAAATCATGAGCTTAGTGTGGCGTTCATTGCGCCTGAATTGACGTCAACCGTGCCGCACCCATCGGTCCATTCAGGCGCGACGCCACACGAGGGCTGCGACCAGGGCCCAAGACTTCGAGCCAAGATCCTGACCTTCGAGCGGCCGACAGAAGGGCCATCGGAGCGGCTGAGGTCGACCGCCATCACACGATCTTGAGAACGTTGGCGTCAGAACGCTGGCTTCAAAGCCGAAACGCTCTTTCGGGTGGTGTTCAAACGACGGGTGGTGGCGGCCCACCGGAGCTGATCCGCTGGCAGCGCTACGTGCCCGGATCGATCCACGAAGCGCCGTTACGCTTGTGGCCTTAGCCGCCGGACCGATCCTTGATTTCGATCAATGCGACGGAGTGTCCATTGGCCGATACGGAAGCTCACACGTGCACGAAAGGTGCCGGAAACACCGGGCGTGAGCCCGGTTGCGCCGATAAGGAGCCGCTTCCATGAGGCTTGATCTCGTCCAAAAGTATGCTGCTCCTGTCCCCCGCTACACGAGCTATCCGACGGCCCCACAATTCTCGGGTGGTGTGGCGAGCAACACCTACGAGCGTTGGCTTTCCGAACTGCCATCAGACGCGGCGCTGTCGCTCTACGCTCACATCCCGTTTTGCGAGACGCTGTGCTGGTACTGCGGCTGCACCACGAAAGCGACGAAGCGCTACGAGCCGGTCGCGACTTATGTGCGCTCGCTGATCAGTGAGATGTCGCACGTGACCCAGCACACCAAGCGCACGCAGGTCGTGCAGCACATGCACTGGGGCGGCGGATCGCCGAACATCCTAGACCCGGGCGACATCGTACGGCTCGCGGGCGCGTTCGCTGCCTATTTCAATTTTGCCGACGACATCGAATTCGCCGTCGAGGTCGATCCAAGGACCGAAACACGCGAGCAGACGGCCGCATTCGCCGAGGCAGGAGTGACGCGCGTCAGTCTCGGCGTGCAGGATTTCGACGAGCGGGTGCAGCTGGCGATCAACCGCATCCAGTCGTTCGAACGGACTGCTGCCTTGGTCGAGGACTTTCGGGCCGAGGGCATCCGCTCGGTCAACATTGATCTTGTTTACGGTCTGCCACGCCAGACGCTCGAAAGTGCGCTGCGCACCATTGATCTCGTGCTTGAACTCGATCCGGATCGCATCGCGCTGTTCGGCTACGCCCACCTGCCGAGCCGGATCGCCCACCAGCGCATGATCAATGATGGCGACGTCCCGCCGCCGATCCTGCGCTTCGAGCAATCCGAGGCACTCGCGACGCGGCTCGCGGAAGGCGGCTACGAGCGGATCGGGTTGGATCACTTCGCAAAGCCGAGCGATCCGCTTTGCCAATTGGCGGTCAATCGGAACTTCCAGGGCTATACCCATGACGGTGTCGAGACGCTGATCGGTCTCGGCGCGTCGGCCATCGGCAAGCTGCCACAAGGTTATGTGCAGAACATTTCGGCTACGCCGGGTTATCAGCGGGCGATCCGTGAACGCGGCCTGGCAACGGCTCGGGGGCATTGCTTCACGCTCGAAGATCGCATGCGCGCCTTCGTAATCGAGCGGCTGATGTGCGATTTCCGGTTTCCTGCCGAGCAGTTGGTTGCTCAATTCGGTGCTCAGGCAGCCGAAATCATCCGTGTCGCTGAGGAGCTTCTCTCGAGCAACGAGGATAATCTTCTCGCGCCAGAGCCAGGCGGCGTCTTCAAGATCACAGATATCGGGCGTCCATTCGTGCGCACCATCGCAGCCCAGTTCGACAGCTATCTTGGGCGCACCCAGGCCAAATACTCGCTCGGGATCTGATTGGCCGCGTTCTGGTTGGGCAGGTTCTTTTTGGCCCGGATCTGATTGGCCAGCCGCTCTGCCTTTTGCTTTAGGTCAAGGCGGCCGATCGTTTACTGTGGCGGGAATCTGATAACCAGCAGAGAGAGGCCACCCAAATGTTCAAGCACATCCTCGCAGCGACCGATGGCTCTGACTTCGCGAACTCGGCATTGACCAAGACGGCAGCCCTCGCCAAGGCCCTTTCGGCGACAGTCACCGTCGCAACCGTGTCACCGCCGTTCACCATGGTGGCACCACCCGAGGTGACGATCGCGATCCCGCCTGAGGAATACCGCCAGAGCCTGGAGAAGCACGCGCAAGCAACGCTTGCCGCTGCTGCAAAGCCCTTCCTTGACGCAGGCCTTGAGGTCAAGACGATCCACGTGCCGGAGAAGAATGCGGCCGAGGGGCTGATCGAAGCTGCTGAAGCCAATGGCTGCGACCTGATCACGATGGCTTCGCACGGCCGCCGCGGATTGACGAAACTGATCCTCGGCAGCACCGCGCAGGAGGTCGTGACCCGCGCGCACATTCCAGTGTTGATCTATCGCGATTGATCCCGGTCGCGCGGTCTGCGCATGCTTGGGATCAAGATCGCGGCTGAGACGTGGCGACGGTCGTGCGCGCCCGCGCCACGGCGGACAGAATGAGGTCCAAGTCCTTGGGACGTGACAGACGGTGCTCGCCGTCCATCACTTCGATCAACTCGATCGGAGAACCACGCGACGTGGCGACGAGCCGTTCCGAATGCGAAAACGGCACGTCCGGATCGAGGCGTCCATGGATGATCGTCACCGGGATCGGAGGCTCCCAAAAGGTTCCTGCGAACAGGTGGTTTCGTCCGTCCTCGATCAAGGCGCGCGTTAGTGGGTAGGGCTCGCCGTAAGCCGACGGACGATGCCAGATCCCGTCGCGTTCGATCGCAGCGCGTGCCTCGGGCGGAAACTTTTCCCACATCAGCGCCTCAGTCATATCCCAGGCCGGCGCAATCAGAACCAGAGCTGCGATACGCTTGGCGGCGTCCGGGTCAGAAGCGGCGAGGAATTTCTGAAGCAGCATGGCGAGATACCCTCCCATGCTGGAGCCCACCACGACTTGCGGACCCGATGTCAGGCGAACGAACGCGGCCGCACAGTCGGCGAGCCACTGTGAGATGGTTGCGTCGGTGAACCGACCACCGGTTTCGCCGTGGCCGGAATAGTCGAAATGCAGGAGCTGTGCGCCGCAGCCAGCGGCCCAATCATCCAAAGCGCTTGCTTTTGTCGAGACCATGTCGGACTTCAGGCCCTGCATCCACACGATGCCGGGCAGTTCGCCGTGACGGACGCGGTAGGCGAGGCGGCGCTGGCCGAACCCATCGTCGACATCGAGCCAAAGCGGCTGGTCGGTATGTTCCATGATCAGGGCCTTTCAGGCAGCGAGCGTGACAACACCCTATCGCACAATCGACGCTGAGACAGGACCAGACGGCCGCAATCGCGAAGGCCCGACGGTTCTCCAGGTCGTCCCGGAACTTGAGGCGGGCGGCGCCGAGCTTTCCGCGATCGAGGTCTCAGAAGCCGTTGTCGCGGCAGGTGGACAGGCAATCGTTGCCTCCGAAGGCGGCAGGCTGGTCCAGCGTCTGCTCGCGTGCGGCGCCCGTCACATCGCCTTGCCGGTTGGGAGCAAGTCTCCATTTCAGCTGGTGCTGAACGCTCGCAGGATCGCGGGCTTGATCCGCTCCGAGGCGATCGACATCGTCCATGCACGCAGCCGGGCGCCGGCCTGGTCTGCACTGTTCGCGGCGAGACGGACAGGAGCGGTGTTCGTGACGACTTACCATGGGATTTATAATGAGCATGGCATGCTCAAGAAGGCCTACAATCGCGTGATGGCACGCGGCGAGCGCGTGATCGCCAATTCAAATTACACCGCTTCGGTGGTCCGCCAGCGGTATGGCGTTCCAGAAGCGGTTTTGCGCGTTGTCAATCGTGGTGTTGCCGTCGACGTCTTCGATCCGGCCCGCATGTCGTTCGAGCGCACCGCAACCCTCCTTGGCGCTTGGGGCGTTGAGGCACGACAAGCGTCCGGGGATGGCCGCCGTCCCGTGATTTTGCATCCGGCCCGCCTGACACGCTGGAAGGGCCAGTTGGTTGTCATCGAAGCCGCACAGCGGGTGCTGGCCCTGTGGCCGTCAGGCCCGAGGCCTCTGTTCATCCTTGCAGGCGACCCGCAAGGCCGCGATGGTTTTGTCGGCGAACTCGAAGCCTCGATCGCGGCGCGCGGACTTGGCAACGATGTCAAGCTCGTGGGGCACGTTGACGACATGCCGGCGGCGCTATCGGCAAGCGCCTGCGTGCTGATCGCGTCGATTGAGCCCGAAGCTTTCGGGCGAACGGCAGCCGAAGCCCAAGCGATGGGCGTCCCGGTCATCGCAACGAACATCGGCGCCCCAAGAGAGACCGTCCTGTCACGCGAGACCGTTGGCGAAGCCGCATTCACCGGGTGGCACGTGCCGCCGAACGACCCTGCTGCCCTAGCCGAAGCGATCACCGGCTGCCTCGCTCTGACGAGGCCACAGCGGGACGCGCTCGCCGTGCGGGCACGCGCCCATGCCGTCGAGAACTTTTCAACCTCACAGCTGCAGGCGAGGACCCTTGCGGTGTATGATGAACTCCTTGGTACCGATTTGGCTTACCGGTTCGCCCTCAGCCGCAAGGTGGCGCCTCACAGACTGATACCCTGAAGGCGATCCGGCGCAGGCAAACGAGGGTCTGGTGGACAAAAGGAAGGCTACGCGCCCCCCGATGCCATCGCCGCGCTTGACTTGCACCGCCACTTTCCCAATCTTCGCCGCCAGTACCGGGCGCTGAGCGTGCCGGCAGCTGCCCATACGATCGGGGCAGTTTCCGGCTTAAGTCCGACGCCGCGGACGAACCGCAACCATTCGAGGAGAGCCGACATACGCCGTCCGATGCGCGCCGCACCTGAGCGTGAGGCAAGTGGACCGCGGATCAACGACATGATCCGGGTCCGTGAAGTGAGATTGATCGACGAGAGTGGCGAGAACGTCGGTGTCGTTGAGACCGATGACGCCATGCAGCGCGCCGCTGCTGCGGGGCTAGACCTTGTCGAAGTGTCTCCTGATGCGAAACCGCCGGTCTGTAAGATCATGGACTACGGCAAGTTCAAGTATCAGGAGCAGAAGAAGGCCGCAGAGGCGCGCAAGAAACAGAAAACCGTCGAGGTCAAAGAGATCAAGATGCGGCCGGGCATCGACGATCACGATTACGGCGTCAAGATGAAGGCCATCCTCCGGTTCTTCGAGGACGGCGACAAGGTCAAGGTTACGTTGCGGTTTAGAGGTCGCGAGATGGCGCACATGCACCTTGGCCGTGAGGTTTTGGAGCGCGTGAAGACCGACACTGAACAGGTCGCAAAGGTCGAGCTCGAACCACGCGCGGAGGGCCGGCAGATGATCATGGTACTCGCCCCGCGCTGAAGCGTGATCGCGGAACCCATGGAGCTTTGGCACGTCGTAAAGTGACAGCGGGCGGCGACGGGATTGAAACGAGATCGGCGACCGAGGCGCTCCCGCGCCCAACACACGTTTTGTTGCTTGCAACGCCAGCCCGCATTTAGTATCGAACGCTCCCGAAAGACCGCCCGGCGGGGCATGCCGTGGCGGTCTTATTGCTTGGGGGTCATAAGACGCCCACCGATCTATTCAAATGCTTACGCGCACTCGGTCGCCCCAGCCCGCGGCTTGACCTCCCGGTTCCGTCAGCGGTCTCGTGGGTCTTGACACCATTGGTGAATGCGAGGCGCGTTGAGCCCCTGAACGAGAAAGACGAAGCGAAATGCCCAAGATGAAGACGAAGAGCGGCGCGAAGAAGCGCTTCAAGATGACGGCGAGTGGCATGGTGAAGGCGCAGGCCGCAGGCAAGCGTCACGGCATGATCAAGCGAACGGCGAAATTTATCCGAAACGCGCGCGGCACGATGGTGCTGAGCGATCAGGATGCTAAAATCGTCAAGAAATACATGCCCTACGATCGGTAAAGCCGGCATGGATGCGCAGCACTTCGGCGCGTCCGTCCCTTCCGACCGCCCCATCATCCGAGGAATTGAACCATGGCACGCGTCAAGCGCGGTGTTGCAGCCCACGCCAAGCACAAGAAGGTCCTTGCTGCTGCGAAAGGCTTCTACGGACGGCGCAAGAATACCATCCGGATCGCCAAACAGGCGGTCGAGAAGTCGATGCAGTATGCCTATCGTGATCGCAAACGCCGCAAGCGGACGTTCCGCTCGCTCTGGATCCAGCGCATCAATGCGGCCGCTCGCGAGCATGGCCTCACGTACGGCCGTCTGATCGATGGCCTGAACAAGGCCGGCATCGAGATGGACCGCAAGATCCTCGCTGACCTTGCGGTTCGCGATCCGGCTGCATTCGGCGCGATCGTTGGCCAGGCGCGCGCGGCGCTTCCTGCACAAGCGGCCTGATCCCGACTGGCGAAGGTCGGCTGCTCTGCAGGTCAGCTGCGTCTGAAAGAGCTGGCTCGTTGACCGACACCGAGCGTCGCCGCAGGCCGCTCGCCGTTGTTGGTTGGCCTAAGCCCCTCAGCACGGGAGCACCCGGTGACAGAGACGACGACGCCCGATCTCAATGCACTGGAGCGGCAACTTCTTGCCGAAATTGATGGCGCAAGCGATCTCGTAGCGCTCGATGCGGTTCGCGTCGCGTCGCTCGGCAAAAAGGGAAGCATCACCGGTTTGATGGCGGCTCTGGGCAAACTCGCCCCGGATCAGCGCAAGGCCTTCGGCCTTGCGGTCAATGCGGTCAAGGACCGGGTGACGACTGCGCTTGCGACGCGGAAGGCGACCCTTGACACGGCCGAGTTGAACCGCCGGCTCGCGACCGAGCGCGAAGACGTGACCCTGCCCGTCAGACCGGGCCCGCAACTGCTTGGCCGAATTCATCCTGTGAGCCAGGTCTTCGATGAGGTGATCGAGATTTTCGCTGACATGGGATTCGCCGTCGCCGAAGGCCCAGACATCGAGACTGACGACTACAATTTCACGAAACTGAACATTCCCGAAGAGCACCCCGCCCGTCAGGAACACGACACGTTTTATCTCGAAGCACGTGTCGACGATGCTGACGACGGCCAGCGCCGCGGAAGAATGCTACTCCGCACGCACACGAGCCCGGTCCAGATCCGCACGATGCTGGCTCAAAAACCGCCAATTCGCATCATCGCCCCGGGGCGGGTGTACCGCTGTGACAGCGACCAGACCCACACGCCAATGTTCCACCAGATCGAAGGTCTCGTTATCGACGAAACGACGCATCTCGGGCACCTCAAGTGGTGCCTCGAGGAGTTCTGCAAGGCATTTTTCGAGGTCGACGAAGTTAAGATGCGGTATCGCGCTTCACACTTCCCGTTCACTGAACCCTCGATGGAAGTCGACATCGACGCTGCAGCGATTGGCAAGCCGGGCCGCTGGCTTGAGATCCTCGGCTCCGGCATGGTTCACCCGAAAGTCATCGCAAATTGCGGGCTCGACCCTGAGCGCTATCAAGGTTTTGCGTTCGGCATGGGCCTCGACCGGATCACGATGCTCAAATACGGGATCGTGGACTTGCGCGAGATGTTTGCAGCCGACCTGCGCTGGATGAACCATTTCGGGTTCCTGCCGTTCGACGTTCCAACGATGTCGGGCGGGCTGAGCCGCTGATCGTTCCGGCCGGTCGCGACATCATGAGAGCGCGCAAGGTCCTCGCACCGGGCCAGGACACAACGACTAGAAAACTCGTGCCCGCAGCGGCCTATAACATCCGCACGCTCCGGGCTCTGAAGCGCGAGGCTCAGGTCTTTCGCGCCACGGCAACTCGGCTTTCGCTCTCGTCTGGCGCGCCGAAATGCTCGAAATACCGTGGATCAATGGCTTCGACGGGCAGAATGATGAACACATCAGTCGTCCCGAACTGCTGATCAATCACAGCGCCGTCCCCGACGAACGCACCGAGCCGAAGATACCCTTTGATGAGCGGCGGCAGCGCCTTGAGCGCGGCGCGCGGATCAATCGCTTCGGACGCCAACGTGTTCATTGGCACATGGAGTTCCGGCAGAGCTCGAACGCGCCAGGCCGGTGGCGCAAGCCGATGATGGTAAAGGAAACTAAGCGCTGATGCGTGCGCCGAGGGATCCGTTCCCTCGAAGCTCGCGCAACCCATCATTACCGTCACCTTGTGCTCTCGGATGTACGTCCAGAGGCCGTGCCAAAGCAGTTCGACGGTCCGCTTTGTGCGGTACTGCGGCAGAACGCACGAGCGTCCAAGCTCCATGAAGTTCTGGCGGCCCCTGTGTCGCTGCAGCAGCTCGGCGATGTCGTACTCGCCCTGGGTATAAAACGACACGCCCGGCCGCAGCATGTTTTCCCGCAGAATGCGATACGTTCCCACAACCTTGGGCTGCCGCCTGCGACGTATCAGGCCGGGCTTGCGGTCCACCTCCGAGGTGTCGACAACGAGCAGGTGATCGCACAACTGGTCGAAGCGATCTTCGTCACGACGAAGCAGCTGAGCCGATACGGTCGGCTTGGCCGACATCTCCTCGTAGAAGACCTGGTATCGAAGCCGTTGGGCCCTGATGATGTCCCGACGGCTCGCGGCAAGTCGCACCTCGAGGGCGCCGATCTTGCCGTAGACCTTGCCGCCGGCGCGACCGAAAAATCGCGCCGCAAGGATGCTGATCGTCGATCGTTTTGAGCCGGAAGGCTGGAGCCCAACGCGGCGGCGCGCCACGCGCTTCGCCGATGGTCGGAACGCCGCGAAAAGGCCTCTCGGCTCGAAGTTCATACAAGGCCTCCGGAGGGCGGGCCGCTGTGCTTACAGCGCTGTCTGGGTACATTCTTTTCTGCGATCGGCGCACTGTTCGGCGTACTTGAATGAGCCACACGTGATTTCAAGTGATGTGTGTGGGGGACCTTACACATTTGCCCGCACAGACCACGGAGTGGGGTTCCGCGAACACACCGCAGTTCTGCACGACTATACGTTGCGCCGGCAACAACCGCGAGTAAAACCCAAGCACCACGTTGCAGGAGTCCGAAACAAGCCGACACTTGGGGCTGACGAGCGACGCCGGTGTTCTGGTTGAGGTTGCTCACATGGCGCCCAAACGGGGATCATTACTCTTCTGGTCGCTCGAGACGGGCGATCTCTGCTGCAACAGCGAGCTCTTTTGCGAGTTCGTCGGGAGAGAACGGCTTGGAGACGAAGGCATCGAAACCCGACGATAGGCATCGTGCCCTGTCCTCCGGGAACGCATTCGCCGTGAACGCGATCAGCCGGGGCGACGGAGCTGAGGGGCCGCGGGTCCGCCAAGCCGTCCTCAAGGCGTGCACGAGACTATAGCCATCGAGATCGGGCAGACGAAGATCCACAAGGATCGCAATCGGTAACGAAGAGCCGCTGGTCGAGAGCGACTCCGGGGCCATGCGAGCGAGCTGTGACGCGTCGGCCCGCGCCATCGTGTCTGGGGCGCTGCCCTGCTCCGCGTCATGGTGATCGCCGGTGGCGCTGACAGCGAGCGCGGTCAATGCACTGTTCCCGGTAGAATAGACCCGTGCCTGGAAGCCCAGCCGCTCAACAAAGACGGCTGCGATCCTGGCATTCAGAACATCATCCTCGACGATCGCGACGACATCTGCGATCGCAGAGGCCCTTGGCTTCGGGTGAACAAGCCTGGACGTGACGAAGGAAGCACCTTGAGCACGCGCGCTTGGCCGTGGCTGCGACTCTGCAATCGATGCGCGAGGGCGGCGGGCCCGATCGGCAACGCCCCGCGGGCCCGGTGGGAGCCCCAGATTGTCGGGCAAACCGTCGATACCGACCCTGAGAGGGAGTGCGACCGTGAACTGAGCACCGCCTGCGGTGCGATCAGCAGCCGAGAGCGTTCCCCCCATCGCTTCGACGAGCCGCCGCGAGATCGCGAGCCCAAGCCCGGTTCCAGCCGCCTTGCCATCCTGGGCTTTAGGGCCCTGCTCGAACTCAGCGAAAAGAACCTCTGGGTCGCCCCCTCCAAGGCCCGGCCCCGTATCGGTTACGGTGATCTGGAGCTGCTGTGCGTTGTGTGCCGCATGACGCGCGGCACCCATCATGCCGCCTGACATGTGCTTTACCGTCACCTCGACGCCGACATGGCCCGACGGCGTGAACTTCACCGCGTTTCCGATGAGGTTGAGCATCACTTGCTGGAGCCGGAGCACGTCTCCGAGAAGGCGTGGCGGGACATCGTCTGCGATCCGGCACACGACCGTGAGGCCCTTGGCCTCAGCCTGTTGTCCAACCAGCGCAAGGCAGTCCGCAACCATGGCACGGACGTCGTAGGTCTCCTCGGTCAGCGTCAGGCGCCCGGCTTCGATTTTCGAGAAATCGAGGATTTCGTCGATCAGTTTCATCAACGTCTCGCCAGAGGTCACAATCCCTTCGGCGTACGATGCAACGTCCGCATTGTTTGGCTCGTGCGAAATCAGGCGCGCGAAGCCAAGGATACCGTTCATGGGGGTCCTGATCTCGTGGCTGATAGCGGCGAGGAAGCGCGACTTTGCGCGCGAGGCGGCCTCGGCCCCGTCGCGCGCTGCCTCGAGTGCAGCGGCTGCCTTGCGCTGCTCCGTGACATCCCGGCCGACGCGTTGGATTTCGCGAACGCCATTCGGGGTCGGCGGAAGCTCCGCAACACTCCAGTCGAACCAGCGTGGGCCATATATGGTTTCGACCTGCATCTGCGCATCGGCTCCGCCGTCAGGAGGCGCGCCTGCGGTCGCGATTGATGCCGATTGCAGGCGCCCTGGCACGGTCCAGTCGGGCACGTCAGCGACCACGGCGGGCCTGAAGACGGTCCCCAGGATGTCGCACAGACGGACACCAAAGGTTCGGCAGAACGCTTGATTTGCAAATGTGATGCGGCCCTCTTCATCGTGGACGAAAATCAGTGAACTCTGGCGGTCGATGACGTCGCGGAACCGCGCCTCCCGGTCGCTGAGGGCCCACAAGCGATCTTCGACCTCCTCGCGCAGCGCCTCTGGCAAGTGTGGTGAACTCTCGTCCTCGATCCGCGGAGCTTCCCCTGCCGACGGTGCCGGATCGAGTGATCGGACCAAGGTTCGTGAAGCGACGGCCAACAATCCAGCCGTCAGGACAAGCGTCAGTGTCAGCGACGTCTGCGCCGGTGCGCTCACGGCGAGAGCGCCACAAATCGCACTGAGCGGTCCCACGGCAATCAGCAGGAACGTCCGGCAGTCCCATCCGGAGCTCAAGGCCTCGATGGCTAAAGCTGAGCGGCCGGCTGCTTTAGCGAGGCGACTGCGGGACACCGGTTGTGCCAAGCCACTCGGCGCTACATCGCGGGTGCGCGCGCCGGCCCGACGCCAAAAAGGCTCATGGGTGGTCTTGTCCATGGACTGTTCCCCCTGTCAGACCAGTTGCCGCGAGCAATGAGACCCCGCAGCGTCGATTCCCGGTGACGGCGCCAACTCAGTCCGGTGCATGGCTTGAGGGCCGCAGAGTTCGATCCTTCGGGCCGAATGACCGGCGCCGTTGCTGCGGCCGTGATGCAAACGCTGTTCCGCACCACGGCATGGTTTGACGTGACCATCGCGGCAAGACCGAATTCGGTCTCAGCGCGCCGCCTGCGGTGCATGCGCAGCCGAAGCGTTGCTCCCCGTTATCAGTGATCAGACTGATGCGCGCGCCCTGCTTCGAACCGCAGCCCGCTCGTCAGCTGCCCATCCCGTGATCCGCAGCTGCCACGTCCCGTGGCCCGGATGTGCCATAATTCGACGGCATCGCCCGCTGTTGGGTTAAAACATGATCAAGGGAAGGTAAACGAGACACCGACGGGTATGACCCGCCGGGGCGGCGATACGCGCTGCCTGATCAACGCCGCTCGAGCGTCGGGCCGGAGGAGACCCGATCGAAGACCCCGGTGCAAACCGGCAACCGGAAGCGCACCGGAGGCTTGGCGGGAGAGCCGCCGGCAAGTGTCAAACACGAGCAGCCGCACGAAGCCTGCGCCAGCTACTGCGCACTTCTGAGGCGTGGGTCGAGCGCGTCCCGGACTGCATCGCCAAACATGTTGAAGCCAAATACCGCGAGTGTAATCGCGATCCCCGGGTAGATGACCGTCCAAGGTGCGCTCTCGGCATGCTCCTGAGCCGATCTCAACATCAGGCCCCATGCCGCAGTCGGCTCCTGAACGCCGAGCCCGAGATAGGACAGCGAGGCTTCAAGCAGGATCGCTTGCCCGACGAACGCCGTGATCATGATGAGGAATGGCGCCATCACGTTTGGCACCATGTGCCGCATGATGATGCGGAAATCGGAATAGCCGTTGGCCCGTGCGGCATCGATGTACGGGATCTCTCGGATCGCAAGAGCACTCGAGCGGACCACGCGCGCGCACTTCGGAATGAACGGAATGGTGATCGCGAAGACGACGAACAAGACCTGAAACTCAGGACCTGCATTCGGGAACGCGGCGCGGGATGCAACCACCACCGTCAGTGCGATGATGATGAGCGGAAACGCCATGAAAACGTCCAGGATCCGCTGAAGGATCAGGTCCACCTTCCCGCCGAAATAGGCGCTAGCGACACCGATCACGAGCCCGAGCGTCGCGCCGACGAAGCTCGACGACAGACCGACAAACAGTGCGGTCTGAGCGCCATAGAGCAACCTCGTCATGATATCGCGACCGAACTCGTCAGTGCCGAACAGAAAACTCGAGTTGGGCGCCGTCAGCATGAACTCGTAATTCGGCAGTTCCGGATCGTAAGGCGCGATCCAAGGCGCGAGCGCCGCGGCAACGACCATCGCAAGCATCACGATCGCGCCGGCCGTCCCGAGCGGCTGTTTGCGCGCCGCACGCAGCGCGGACTTCAGGGGACCCGGGCGGTCCCTGAGATCCTCAAGCGGGGAGAGAGTTGTATCGGACATCGGTTCTTGCTCTCACTCAGCTATAGCGGATGCGCGGGTCGAGCCACGCATAAAGGATATCGATCACCAGGTTGGTCAGAACAAAGATCAACACGATGAGCATGACAATCGCTTGTGTCATCGCGTAATCGTTGAGGCGAACACTGTCGACAAGCAGTCGACCGAGGCCGTTCAGGTTGAAAACCTGCTCCGTCACGACGAGCCCACCCATCAAGAACGCAAACTCGATACCGATGACAGTGACGACCGGGAGCATGGCGTTCTTGAGCGCATGTCGATTGACGACGACACTCTCGATGAGACCCTTTGAACGCGCGGTTCTCACGTAGTCTTCCCGCAGGACCTCGAGCAGCGCCGACCGCATCATGCGTGTGGCAACTGCCGAGTACCGATACCCGGTCGCAACCGCTGGCCAGATCAGCATCGAGAGGTTGTGCCATGGATCAACATAGATCGGGCGGTATTCGATCGGGGGCATCCAGGGACTGCCAAACCAGTATTGCGTGAAGATCAAAAGCCCGAGGATGATCATCATCCCGAGCCAAAACGATGGGATGGCGATACCGGCGATTGCGAAGGTGCGGACGACGTAATCGATCCAGGTATTCTGATAGACAGCCGACAGAGTGCCGAGCGGAATGGCAATCAGAACGGAAACGATCGTGGCCATGATCGCGATCTGAAGCGAAAGCTCGAAGCGCGAGCCGATCTCACCGGCGATATCTCGCCCCGTCCACATGGAGTTGCCGAGGTCGAACGTCAGCAGCCCCCAGAGGAAGGCGCCAAATTGAACGATCAGCGGGTCGTCAAGACCGAGCTGCTGGCGGCAGATCGCGACTTGGGTCGGGTCGTAGTAGGCGCCCTCCCCCCCAAGCCGCAATTCACACACGTCTCCAGGCATCAGGCGCAGCAAGAAGAACACGAAAAATGCAGCACCGATGACCGTCGGGATCATCAGCAGCAGGCGCTTCAAGATGTACTGCCACATCGGCCGGTTCCAGCTTTGTAATGCCTGTTGCGGGCGCGACGCTCAGTCTCTCCTCCACCAACGTGTGGGGACCAAGCGTCAAAGCACAAAGACACAGAGTGCGAGAGACTTCCGGGTCTGACGGCACCAAGGAATGCCGTCAGACCCGAGATGGCGTGTTGAGATCAGCGATCGAGCCAGATGTGGTCGAGCTGCTGTGCCAGATAGTGCGACGCCGTAACCTTCCAGCCCTTCACATACGAGCGGTGCGGGTTGATCTTGTACCACCACAGCGTAATGAACTGCGACGCATGCTCGTCGAGGACCCGCTTCTCAAGCTGCCGCATGAGTGCGCGCTGCTTGTCTTGGTCGAGTTCCCGAGAAAGCTGATCGTAGAGGTTCGATGTGATCTCATCCGTGAAGTTGGCGTAGTTCGAGCCGCCGCCAGGGATGAATTTCGACACGTCGGCGATGGGGTTGACGATCGACTGGCAGTTGAAGTCGATCGACACGTCGAACGTCTTCTGACGACGCATGATGTCGTAGAACACCGGCGTCGGGCTGACCTGCTGCGTTACGTTGACGCCAATCCGGCGCCACTGATCGATCAGCCAGGTTCCGACGACCTTATAAGGCTGGTCGACGTCACGGTTGCTCAGCGTGAACGACAGGTTCTCGTGGCCAGCCTCTTTCAGCAGGCGACGGGCTTCGGCGCGGCTGGCTTCAATGTCCTTCCAGTAGCCGGCGATCTGCGTGAGCTCTTCTTCGTTGGCCGACAGCGGGTGGTTCGGGAACCCGATACCGCCGACGGTCTTCACGATCGCAATCCTCGAGAGGTACTGCGAACCACCCCAGCGATCGAGAGCCAACGTCAGTGCACGCCGCACCCGCGCGTCGTCAAACGGTTTCTTCTCATGGTTGGGCGTGACGATCAGCACGCAGTTCCAATCGCTCTCCTGGACCGTGATCTGATCACCAAGAGCGTTGACCAGTTCGTCACGGGCGCTCGGCGGGAAGCCGCGGAACTCGATTGCAGCGCGATCGCCACGGATCGCCTGGACACGGACCGACATCTGCGTCGCAACGACAGCGCGGAAGCCATCGAGATAGGGCCGGCCCTCGTGGTGGTATTTGTCGTTCCGCACGCCGGAGACGAAGTTGCCCGGCTGGTATTCCTGGAAGCGGAATGGACCTGTCCCGTTCACGTTGGTCTGATGCCACGTGTACCCGTGCGTATCGAGATCCTTCTTGGAGTAGATCGTCGCGAAGGGGTCTGCGAGCACTGGAATGAAGGCACCGGACGGGTATTTGAGGTTGAATACCAGCGTTTCGTCGTCGGTCGCCTCGACGCTATCAACCATCGTGTAAAACGACTTGCGGGCCGAAGCGATGCCTTCAGGCGGGAAGATGATCTTCTTGTAGGTCGCGGCGACGTCGTGTGCCGTCAGGGGCGTTCCGTCATGGAACTCAATGCCCTTGCGGATCTTGAAGGTGTACGTCTTGCCGTCGTTCGTCGGCGAGGGGACTTCGCCCTCACACACGTCGCACTCAAAGCGGCCCGACGCGGGATCGGTCGGATCGAGGCGGATGAGCAGGCTGTAGAACGGCGCGATCGGGTGCACCGTTCCAAACGTGGTCTCGATATGCGAATCGAACGATGGCGCCTGCGAGGCGACGACGAACTCAAGAACACCGCCGCGTTTCGGCGTATCAGCCTGCGCGCCGGCAGTCATTGCCGCCGTGAGGCCGAAGCCGGTCAGACCGGCTATGGCATATTTCAAGAACCGTGACGTCATGTGGTGAGCACCTCCCTGTGTCACATGTGTTTGCCGGGGCCTTCATGGGCCCCGAGCGGCCAGTACCCGGCAGAACCGAGCATCTTGGTCTAGTACCCGCTTTCCGTAGTTCGTCGGTCAGACTTGTCAGGCGCCGAAACGAACGACGGAAAGCAAAGGGTACTAGCAACATATTGGTCCAGCACCGCTTTTCGAACAGAAGTCCCTGGAAGGCGCGTGTTGCGGACGGTGCAGGAACTTCTGATTGGCGTTACTAGACTTCGCTGCAGGCGACCCAGTGACCGGGTTTGACCTCGCGAAATTCAGGAATTGACTGCCTGCAAGCCTCGACGGCTATGGAGCAGCGCGGATTGAATACGCACCCGGGCGGTGGGTTCATGGGGCTCGGGATCTCGCCCTTGATGATCTTGTGCGCGCGCGCACGCTCGATCACGGGGTTCGGGATCGGCACCGCCTCAAGCAGTGCCTGGGTGTAGGGATGCAGCGGGTTCTCGAATAACTCGTCGGTCTCGGCGAGTTCCACCATGCGCCCGAGATACATCACAGCGACACGGTGACAGAGGTGGCGCACGACACTCAAGTCGTGCGAAATGAAGAGGTAAGTCAGGTCAAACTGGTCACGCAGGTCCTCGAGCAGATTGATGACCTGGGCCTGAATTGACACGTCGAGCGCCGAGACGGCTTCATCACAAATGATGAACTCGGGATTGACTGCGAGTGCGCGGGCAATGCCTACGCGCTGACGCTGACCGCCACTCATCTCATGGGGATACCGGTCCGCAAATTTAGGGTGCAGGCCGACGACCGAGAGCAGTTCGACGACGCGGCGGCGCCGACCGGCGGCATCAGCGATGATGTTGTGCACCATCATAGGCTCGGCCACGATTTGGCCGATCGTCATCCGCGGATTGATCGAGCTGTATGGGTCTTGAAAGATCACCTGAATGCGTTGCCGCATCGGCCGCATTTCGTCTTTCGACAGCTTCGTCAGATCCCGCCCATCGTACCAGATTTCGCCAGTCGTTGGCTTCTCGAGTTGCAGCAGGCAGCGCCCCGTCGTCGTCTTGCCACAACCGGATTCCCCTACGAGGCCGAGCGTCTCGCCTTTGTAGACGTCGAAGTTCAGGCCATCGACGGCTTTGACGTGCGCCACAGTCCGAGGAATGAGCAGGCCATCGGTGACGGGGAAATGCATTTTGAGACCGCGCACGCTCACCAGCGGCTTCTGGTCATACTGCGGCGTTGATGCCGCATGGTGGCGCGAGGCCCCAACGTTTGCATCGGATTGAACGCGATCAAGCATCGTGGTCTCGCTGCTCATGCTGCGCCTTCAAGGACCAACTTCGCGGCCTCGGCGAGATTGTCCTTTTCAAAGCAAGCTGATGTGTGGCCCGGCGCGACCTCTTCCAGCGCCGGCTTGGACACTGCGCATTGCGGCTGGGCGAACCGGCAACGCGGGCGGAAGCTGCAGCCGTCGTCCAGTTTCGTGAGGTCTGGCGGCTGGCCCTGAACGGGCTCAAGTCTGATGCCACGCGGCAGGTCCATGCGCGGCACGGAACGAAGCAGAGCGAGCGTGTAGGGATGCCTCGGGTTCGAATAGATCTCCGCAGCTGGACCACTCTCGACGATCCGGCCCGCATACATCACGTTCACGCGATCGGCATACCGCGCCACCACGCCGAGGTTGTGCGTGATGATGATCATCGCAACGCCCATCTGGCGCGTCAGATTTTTCATCAGCTCCAGGATCTGAGCCTGGATCGTTACGTCGAGCGCCGTTGTCGGCTCGTCGGCAATGATGAGTTTCGGATTGCAGGCCAGAGCCATGGCGATCATCACGCGCTGGCGCATCCCGCCGCTCAAATGATGGGGGTACTGCTTCAAGCGGCGATCTGGGTCGGAAATCCCGACGAGACCGAGCAATTCGCGCGCGCGCGCCATCGCATCGGCGCGCGAGGTGCCGAGGTGATACTCGACTGTTTCCGTGAGCTGGCGTCCGATCGATAGAACCGGATTGAGCGATGTCATGGGCTCCTGGAAAATCATGCCGATGTCTTTGCCGCGAATCTTGCGGATGTCGTCATCCGACATCCCGACGAGATCCTTGCCATCGAAAATGATCGATCCGCCGACAATCCGCCCCGGCGGATTTGGGATCAGCTTCGTGATCGACATGGCACCAACAGACTTGCCGCTACCGGATTCGCCCACGATCGCGACCGTTTCACCGGCGTCGACGTCATAGGAAATCCCGTCGACAGCTTTCACAACGCCGCCGGACGTGAAGAAGTGCGTCTGCAGATTATCGATGCGAAGGAGTTTGCCCACGCTTGGCCCAACACCATGTTGTGGCACGTCGCATGCCGGCATGAGTTGCCGGAGCCTTACGTGCGTCGCCGTCCCTTGAGGGTTGCTTCTTCGCTTCGGAAGCTTTCCCATCACCGTCACCATGGTCGAAAGTCGAGTGTTGCGCAACCCGTTGCACCCCAAAGAGGCACTCTACGGTGCGAGGGTAAGGTCTCACAGACCTGACCAAAGAGGCGGAAACTCTTACGGTACAAGCAGATTTACCCTTTCGTCGCATGCGACCGCATGCGATCGTATGCGGGCGCATACAAACCTCGAAGTCGACGCAGCGAACCGATCCGTGGCGCAAGCCGTTCCAGACCCATCGCTCAAGCATCAGTGTTGAGGATAGGACCGATGACGACGGACATGGTGCGAGCACACGGCGTCAGGGCCGTCACGATCTGCGTCTTCGCGCTCTGGCTCGCGGCGGCAACGGCGCCCGCATGGGCTTGTGGGTGTGAGATCGAGTGCAAACCCGGAGACGTGTACTCGGACGAGGAAAACGGTTGTGTGCCCGACGCTTCGTCCTGACGCCCGATGGCGAGACGCCCACCGATCGATGTTTGCGCGAGTTCGATCACTGCACCCGTCGGCTGCCATCGCGCGGATGACATCGCTCCGGCCCAGCCTCTTCGACGCCAGCGTGAATTCACCTGCGATCGACGCGCTGCGAGACGATCACCAGAGTTGGCCCGGCCGCACATAGTCGAATCGAGAGAACGGCACCTTCTCATCGCGAAAGTCGACGATCACCACGTGACCGGCGCCGCCTGCCGACGGGAAATAATAGGCACCATGCGGCACAAAGTGCTTCCGGTTCAAGGCGATCTTGTTGAAATCGCCGCGCGAACGTTCTCGCACCTGCCAACCGTACCAGAGCCCACTGAGCGGAAGGATGCCGAGCATGACGACCACAAGGCCCGGCCCGAGCCAGCGATAGATCGCGGCAGTTGTCTCGCCTGGTAGCAAGATGATCGCCGCGCCCACAAGGAACGTCACGATCCCGACGCGCAAAGGCCAGATGAAATTGAGCTCAACGTCTTCGAGGTGGGCGATCTCGCGCTCGATCTCGTCCATGCGCATGGCAGCAGACCGCGCTGCGGCTGCGGCCTCGGGCTCCAGCCTCGTCAGGAACGTCTCGAGCCCGAGAGTTTCAGGGCTCGATTGCGATGTCTTTCGCTGCTGCACCGTTCCCTCTCCCCGGCGTTCCCCTGACGACCAAGGCCGATCGCCCGGTCATCACAAGCCGACGCGGTGTTGATCCGGGTAGCAACCTTGCATTGAACGCGCCGACCCAGCACAACTGGCGCCTCGAGCGACGGAGAATGAAGCCCACCACCACCGGGATGTCTCACCGTGAACCAAGCGAAGACGATGTTCGACAAGGTCTGGGATCAGCACATCATCGCCGACCTCGGCGAAGGCTATGCGCTTCTGCACGTCGACCGCAACATGCTTCATGATCTCTCTGGCGTGAACGGGCTCGAGGCGCTCGCCGAACGGGGCTACCTTGTCCGTAATCCTGAGTTGAGCCTCTCGGTGCCCGACCATGCCGTCTCATCTGCACCAGGACGCACCATTTGGAGCTCGCAGCGAAGCGCACGGCTTGTGCCCAAGCTCAGAGACCGCTCACAACAGTTCGGCGTTCGCTACATCGACCTTGATTCCCCCGATCAGGGGATCGTTCACATCATCGGGCCGGAACTGGGTCTGACACTGCCTGGAAGCCTCATCACCTGCGGCGACAGCCATACCTCGACTCACGGCGGGCTCGGCGCCCTCGCGTTCGGGATCGGATCGACCGAGATCGTGCACGTGCTCGCAACGCAAACGCTGGTGCAGAAGCGGCCAAAAACAATGCGGATCACGTTCGAGGGCGCGCTCGGTTCCGGCGTCACACCGAAGGACATGATCCTGCATCTAATTGGCCGTGTGGGTGCCGGTGGGGGCAATGGCTATGCAGTCGAGTATGCGGGTGCTGCCATACGCGCCCTCGGGGTCGAAGCGCGACTGACGATCTGCAACATGTCAATCGAGTTCGGCGCAAAGGTTGGCATGATCGCGCCGGACGACATCGCCTATGACTATCTCGAGGGCCGCGAGCTTGCCCCAAAGGGTCGTGACTGGGCGGATGCGCTCGCACATTGGCAGGGCTTGCCGAGCGATCCTGGTGCGGCCTTCGATGCCGAAGTCTCGGTCGATGCGGCCGACATCGCGCCACAAGTCACCTGGGGCACGAGCCCTGCGCATACGATCGCCGTCGACTCAACTGTGCCGGACCCCTCTGCATTCGCCGAACCCGGTGAACGCGATGCTGCAAGAGCGGCCCTCGACTATATGGGGCTCGCGCCGGGTCGCCCGATCGCAGGAACGCCGATCGACCGTGTCTTCATCGGCTCTTGCACCAATGGAAGGCTGTCGGACCTGATCGATGCAGCGCGGGTCGTTGACGGCAAGCGCGTCGCTGGCCGGGTTGTCGCATGGGTCGTGCCGGGCTCGATGCGGGTCAAGGCCGAGGCCGAGCGCTTGGGCCTTGATCGGGTCTTCAAGGATGCTGGTTTCGAGTGGCGTATGCCAGGCTGTTCGATGTGCGTTGCCGCCAACGGCGATACGGTTGGCCCTGGCGAGCGGTCAATCTCGACATCGAACCGCAACTTTGTTGGGCGCCAGGGTCCGCGGGCACGGACTCACTTGGCGAGCCCAACTATGGCTGCAGCGGCTGCGATTTCTGGCGCAATCGTCGATGTTCGGGAGATCGGCTGAGTTTGGTCCTCTTATTTCTCAACGGGGCAGCAGCTCTGTTGAGCAGGCCTTTTGTTTGGTCAACAGGGCAGCAGCCCCGTTGAGCTGGGCTTTTGTTTGGTCAACAGGGCAGCAGCCCTGTTGAGCAGACCCTAGACCGGCGACGGTGAAGAGGGGCTGGCATGCGTCGCTCTCACTTCTGCCACACAACGCGATAGAGGTCGAACCGCCGGTCGCGGAAGTTGCGCGTCGTACCATGCGCCCGGGCGGCGCGGAGATCTGAGATCCTTAAATCCGCGAATGCAATCGTCTCGGTGTTGGGGCCGGTATCGGCTGCAACCCCGTCACGCGCAAAGGCAAAATCGCATGGCGTGAGAATGCAGCTTTCCGCATAATGGATGTCCATGTTCTCAACATTCGGCAGGTTCCCAACAACGCCAGAAAGCGCGACGAATATCTGGTTCTCGATCGCACGCGCGTGGCAGCAGTACCGAACCCGGAGAAAGCCGCGCCGCTCGTCGGTGCAAAACGGGACGAACAGGATCATGGCGCCCTGATCGGCGAGGTGGCGCGTGAGCTCAGGAAACTCGGCATCATAGCAAATCAGAACACCAATGGGGCCGCAGTCGGTCTCAATCGCCTCGACACGACTCCCGCCGCGGACATCCCACCAGTATGCCTCGCTCGGCGTCGGGTGGATCTTTTCTTGCGCATGCACCGAGCCATCGCGCAGGAACACGTAAGCGACATTGCGGATCGTGCCGTCCTTGTCCTTCGTGCAATGAGAGCCGCCGATGATGTTGACGTTATAGCTCACCGCAAACTGGCTCATGAAGTTTATGTACCAGTCGGTGTAGGTCGCAACCCGCTCCATCCCCTCCTTCGGCGGGAGCGGTCGCTCCTCAAGCGACAAGAGCTGGTTCGTGAACAGCTCCGGGAAGACCACGAAGTCCGACTTGTAATCCGAGGCGACGTCGACGAAGTACTCGACCTGCTTCTTGAACTCGTCACGATGGTCAAGCCCGCGCATTTGCCACTGCACGGTTGCGACGCGCACGACCTGCTGCGGGCTAAGTGCACCGCGCTGTTCCTTGAGTGATCCGCTTTCATCGTATTGCGGGTTGCGCCACACCATGTGGGTTGCAAAGCCACGGCTCTGGCTGTCGGTCGGATCATAGCTCTCGAGCACACCGATTGGCTCGAAATCCTGTGCAAGGTGAAAGTTGATCGTCGGATCGCGCAGCGTGCGCGATTGCACGGCGGCGAGATAGTCGCGGGGCGTTGCAAACTGGCGGCTGCGACGCGCGTAGCCCGGCATGCGCCCGCCGAACACGATCCCCTTGAGGCCCCAATCCTCACAGAGATTCTTGCGCGCGCGGTAGAGCCGCTGGCCGATGCGGAGCCGACGGTAAGAGGGATCGACGCTGACCTCCATGCCATAGAGCCATTCCCCGTCCGGGTCGTGGCGGGCAGCAAACCCGTTGCCCGTGATCTCGGCCCAGCTGTGCGGCTTCATGGCGAACTTCTCAGATATCATGAAGGTCGCGCAGTAGCCCACGACCTTGCCGTCGTACTCGGCCACGAACTGACCGTCTGGAAAGTTGTTAATCTGCCCGCGGATCATGCGTGCGGTGAGGCCCGGCTGCGGCGCATAGACCCGCTTCGAGAGCTGCGCCACCGCTGAGACGTCCGCGAGTTCAGCCCGCCGCAGGACCAGTTTCGGTTTCGCTTTCGCCGCGACGCTGGCGTTCACCGTGCTGGCAACCGCGGAATCCTTCGCGGATCGATTTCGCTGGCGTCCACTTCGGGTTTGCTGGTCCAAGGTATCCTCACGATCTGGCGCCGCGCTGCGCTTGGCGCTCGATGCCTGTTCGTCCGGCGCGACGCCTCACTCAAGCAACATCCGATCGGACGGAATCGCCAATGCGTGTCACAGGCCGGATCATGCTCTCGTCTCTGGCCACCATGTAAGGGGCACACCAGATGAAGAAAACCGCAGTTGTCGTTGGCGCCCTCGGTGTCATCGGGCGCGCAATCGTCGAGCATCTGAGCGCGCGAGCCGATTGGCGCGTGATCGGACTGTCGCGACGGGCGCCGGATTTCATATCGCGCGCTGAATTTATTTCGGTCGATCTGCTTGACCGGCCCGATGCCGAGCGCAAGCTCGCGGGTCTGACCGACGTCACCCACATCTTCTACTGCGCATTCCAGCCGCGACCAACCTGGGCCGAGCACAGTGCGCCAAATCTTGCCCTTCTGGTCAACGCCGTCGAGCCGATCGCAGCCGCATCACCAGCGCTGGAGCATGTCACGCTGATCGAGGGCAACAAGATCTACGGCTCACATCTCGGGCCGTTCAAGACACCCGCGCGCGAGACCGACCCGCCGCACATGCCGCCGAACTTCTATTACGACCAGGAGACTTGGCTGCGCAGGTTCCAAAGCCAGAAGCCTTGGCACTGGACCGTGCTGCGTCCACACACCGTCTGCGGTTTCGCCATCGGCAGCCCGATGAACCTGATGTCGGTCCTGGCGGTTTATGCGGCAATCTCGAAAGAACTCGGCCTTCCATTGCGGTTCCCGGGCCCGGAGACCGCTTACAGAATCGTTTATCAGCTCACAGATGGTAATCTTCTGGCAAAATCGATGCACTGGGCGGCAACGAGTCCGGCTGCGCGCAACGAGGTCTTCAACGTCACGAACGGCGACTTCTACCGCTGGTGCAACGTCTGGCCACGCATTGCTGAGGCGTTCGAGATGGACTGGGCTCCGCCGCAGGCCATCAAGCTCGCTGATTTCATGCCCGACAAAGCGGGGCTGTGGGATGAGATGGTCGCGAGGCATGGCCTGACGCCCCATGCCTACACTGACGTCGCGAACTGGGCATTTGCCGACTATATCTTCCACACGACCTACGACGTGATGTCATCGACGACGAAAATCCGGCTCGCTGGATTTCTCGAATTCGACGATACCGAGGACATGATGATCCGACACCTCGCTGACTTGCGGGCGCGCCGGATCGTTCCTTGACGGCGCAACAGAACTGCCCGCGAAGTCCGAGGACGTCCCAGGGCGGCTGCGTTAGGCCGCCTTGCCGGCGAACGTGTCGTAGGCCTCGAGCGCCTGACCCGCATAGACCATCGAGGGCCCACCACCCATCTGCATGACAACAGCAAGCGCCTCGGCCAACTCTTGGCGCGTCACACCTTTTTTCACCGCTGCCCGCGCGTGATACGCGATGCAGCCCTCGCAACGGACCGCGACGCTGATGCACAGCGAAATCAGTTCCTTGTTCGCGGCAGAGAGCGCGCCAGCGCCGTAGCTTGCCTTGCCTAGCGCTGCGAAGGCGGCCATCGCGTCCGGGGCGGCAGACGACAGCGCTCCGGCACCGGCAACCACGCTATCCGCAATCGCTGCATAATCCTTGGCCATTCGGTATCCTCTCCGGTCGAGGGTCGATCTTTGCCAATTTGAAGCGACATCAGGCCGCCTCGGCCTTGATGTCGATCAATCACATTACACGTGTGAAGCGACGCCTGCTTGCCGACGTGCGACACCCATGCTGTATCGCCGAGCCACGCCAGCCGCCCACCCGTTCAGCCGGAGTTGCCCCGTGACCGATACCGCTGCCAAACCAGGGAGAGCCACCGTGCCGAACCCAACCGTCGGGTTCGTTTCGCTCGGCTGTCCAAAGGCTCTTGTCGACAGTGAGCGGATCATCACCAAGCTGAGATCACAAGGTTACTCGATCGCACGGGACTACGCCGGAGCCAACGTCGTCATCGTCAACACATGCGGTTTCCTCGACAGCGCGAAGGCTGAGAGCCTCGCTGCGATCGGCGAGGCGATGACCGAGAACGGACGGGTCGTCGTAACAGGTTGTCTCGGCGTGGAGGCAGACCGAATCCGCTCCGAGCACCCGGGGGTCCTCGCGATCACCGGTCCGCATCAGTACGAAGCCGTGGTCGCGGCTGTGAACCAGGCCGTGCCACCGAAGCACGACCCGTATCTCGATCTCGTCCCACCTCAGGGTTTGAGGCTGACACCGCGTCATTACGCCTATCTGAAGATTTCCGAGGGTTGCAACAACCGATGCAGCTTTTGCATCATTCCCTCACTACGCGGTGATCTCGTCTCGCGGCCGATTTCCCACGTGATGCGTGAGGCCGAGCAACTGGTCGCAGCGGGCGTCAAAGAGATCCTTGTCATCTCCCAGGACACCTCTGCGTACGGACTTGATATCCGCTACGCGGCGGGCACTTGGCGCGGGCGCGAGGTTGAGGCGCGGTTCTTCAATCTCTGTGAGGCCCTCGGCAGCCTCGGCGCCTGGGTTCGCCTGCATTACGTCTATCCCTACCCGCACGTTGACCAGATCATTCCGTTGATGGCTGAAGGGCGGGTCCTGCCCTATCTCGACATCCCGTTCCAGCATGCGAGCCCGCGCATCCTCAAAGCGATGCGACGGCCGGCCCATCAAGAAAAAGCGCTGGAGCGCATCAAGGCCTGGCGCACCGCGTGTCATGATCTCGCGTTGCGTTCGACGTTCATTGTGGGGTTTCCCGGCGAGACAGAAGACGACTTTTCGCTCCTGCTCGACTGGCTCGATGCGGCCGAGATCGAGCGCGTCGGCTGCTTCAAGTATGAGCCTGTCTCTGGCGCGGCGGCGAACGCGCTGGACGGCGCGGTGCCAGCCGAAGTTGCCCAAGAGCGCTACGACCGGTTGATGAGCCATCAGCAGGCGATCTCCGCGCGCGTGCTGGCGCGCCGGGTTGGCCGCGACATCGAGGTGCTGATCGATGAAGTCGACGACGACGGCGCCGTTGCACGCTCGAAATGGGATGCGCCAGAAATTGACGGCTCGGTGTTCATTGCGCCGTCCCAAGGGCTCGCCGTCGGCCAAGTCGCGACCGTCCGCGTGACTGCGGCTGATGCTTACGACCTCTGGGCCGAGGCCATCTGATCACGAGCGCAGCTGCCAAGGGCACTTGACGGACGCAAGGCCCGGGTTCACGGCTCGCGCATCCGCAAACCACAACGAAAGACGAACGGGAGAGCCCCCATGGTCCACGCCATCCGAATCCACGAAACCGGCGGTCCTGAGAAAATGAAGTGGGACAGCGTCGAAGTCGGCAAACCCGGCGACGGTCAGATCCGCGTCAAGCACCACGCCTGCGGTCTCAATTACATCGACACCTATCAGCGCTCGGGCCTCTATCCGATTGAACTGCCAGCAATCCTTGGCATGGAGGGAGCTGGCGAGGTCGTCGAAGCCGGACCCAACGCGTTGGGGTTCAAGCCAGGTGACCGCATCGCCTACGCCAACCCGATGGGGAGCTACTCGGAAGAGCGGCTCATGCCGGCTGCGCGCGCGGTGAAGCTACCGGATGCGATCACCTACGAACAGGCCGCGGCGATGATGCTGCAGGGCATGACGGTGCGCTACCTGCTGCGCCAGACCTATATCGTCGGACCGGGCACCACGCTGCTCTTCCACGCGGCCGCCGGCGGCGTTGGACTGATCGCTTGCCAATGGGCCAAGCATCTTGGTGCAACCGTGATCGGCACGGCTGGCAGCGATGAAAAGTGCGCGCTCGCCAAGGACCACGGCGCGACCCACTGCATCAATTATCGCAAGGAAGACTTCGTTGCGCGGGTCAAGGAACTGACCAACGGTGCTGGCGTTGATGTCGTTTACGATTCGATCGGCGCCGACACCTACCCAAAATCGCTCGACTGCCTGAAGCCGCTCGGGCTGTTCGTCACCTTTGGCAACGCGTCGGGACCGATCAAGAACTTCGATGTCGGCGCACTTGCCGCAAAAGGGTCGCTCTACGTGACGCGGCCCACATTGTTCACCTATACGGCCAACCGCGCCGATCTCGAGGCCAATGCTGCAGATCTGTTCGACGTGGTCTCCAAGGGAATCGTCAAGATCAAGGTCAACCAGACCTACGCACTCAAGGATGCAGCCGAAGCCCATCGCGACCTAGAGGCGCGCAAAACCACGGGATCGACGATTCTCAAACCGTGAGTTCAACGCCACGTGCTGCGCCATTGCGTTAACGCGGACGTGAGACGAATTCAGGTGTGCAACCCCCCTCCGGGCGGTAAACTTTGGACGAAGGTCCAACACCCGGAGGAATCCACCCATGGCCCAAGGCCCGATCGAACTTTTCTACTGGCCAACGCCGAACGGTTTCAAGATCACACTGATGCTGGAAGCGTGTGAACTTCCGTATGAGGTGCGCTATATCAATATTGGGCGGGGAGACCAATTCGCACCGGATTTCCTCGCCATCGCTCCGAATAACCGGATGCCAGCAATCATCGACCCGGACGGCCCCGAGGGAAAGCCGATTTCGATTTTTGAGTCGGGCGCAATCCTGCAATATCTAGGCCGCAAGACTGGGCGGTTCTACCCGATTGACGAACGTACGCGCGTCGATGTCGACCAGTGGTTGATGTGGCAGATGGGCGGTGTCGGACCGATGGCTGGCCAGTGTCACCATTTCCGCAATTACGCTCCCGAAACGATCCCCTATGCGATTGACCGCTACACAAACGAGGTCAACCGCCTCTATGGCGTTCTGGACCGTCGCCTCACTGACCGCGCGTTCGTTGCCGGTGCCGGTGCGGGAGAGTATACAATCGCGGATATGGCGCTCTTTCCGTGGGTTCGGATCATGGATCGACAGGGTCAGGATCCGGCTCAGTTCCCTAACGTTGCAGCTTGGATCGCCCGGATCGAAGCACGTCCGGAAGTCGAGCGTTCACTGGCGGTAGGCCGAGAAGAGCGCGCTAAGTTCAACCTCGCGACCGACAAGGAAGCACAATCCGTTTTGTTCGGCCAACGGGCGCGTTGAGTCCTGAAGTGCCTCTCGCCCTGCCTCCTGCCGATCCGCTCGGCGGGAGCCAGGGCGCTTAATCCCTGTTGCCCGGCGCAAAACGATCTTGCAAAATTTTCAACACCATCCTGTTTGTGCTCGCATTGTCCCGTTTCGATCCCATCGACAATACAAAGTTTGCGAAAAAAATTCCGTCCTGAATGTCTGAGCCCGGTTCTGTTTACCAAATCAATGCGATCACGTCGCAAACTCCTGACGCTGAGAACGGGTAGCGCATAGGTCGCGCCTGAGCTTCAGTTTGACAAGGGATGGGAGTAGACGATGGCTCGCCTTGATACTGCGCTTGATATACTCGACGGCTGCTCTGCAATGACGTCGACTGCCGAAACCTATTTCGACCTTGGGCTGCGTTGCGCTGCAGGTCGCGAGGGCGACGTCGACCTGATCGAGGCGCACAAGTGGTTCAATCTGGCAGCCTTGCGCGGCCACGAAGAAGCCCGCCAGTACCGTGCCGAGATCTCGCGGGATTTGACACGCACCGACATTGCGAAGGCCCAACGCCTTGCGCGTGAATACCTCGCACGCCTGCATTGAGCCTGGCAGGCCCAAATGCCACGTGCGGTTGCCATCGTGTTCGTGGGCCAGCCGAAGCTCAATCACAGTTCGAGAACAGTGAAAGCACGCACGTTGTGCTCTTCGTGAAAAACCGACCGACTGCATCACCGACGTGACGCGCAGTTTCGCCCGTTTTCTCAATCTGTCGACCGGTCGCTTCGGCGGCCCGCTCGGCCATCTCAACGACGGTCCGCGGTGGCTCGGTTGGCGTCGTGCGTCCGGGCGGTGTGTTTTCATCAGCAACGGCCTGATCCCCGTTGGCTGCCGCTGCAGCCTCTAGTTCACGGCCCTGCGTCGCTGTCCGCGCTTCGCTTGCCGGCTGCGGCATATCCCGCAATTCGTGACGTTCTTGGCCCTCAATCCTGGATTGGCGATCGGAGGCCGCATCGTTGTGCTGGCCCGCCACCAACTTATGCAGGGCAGCCGCAACATCGAACGGGTCGCCGATGCAAGGGCCGGAGACGTCGCGCTTGCGCACGACGCAGGCGCGGTGCCCCTTGAGGCGCGAGAGCATCTCGACACACGCGAACCGTAGCCCGCCGCCGAGACGTGCAGCAAGTTCCGGGGACACCTCAGCCCCCAAGAAGCAGGAATAAGTCATGTCTGGCTCGGTGCACCGAACACACACGGGGTCTGAGGCCAGCGCCCGCGGAGCTGCTCCAAGGAACGAGCCCAGCAGCAAAGCTGCAACCATCAGAGAGATTGCGAATCGCCACAGAGCCATCCCCCCGGGGCGCTCCCTGTCATGGAGTTCCATTGGCTCCGTACTCCCGATAGCCCGGTCGCTCCTTCAGCCGCTGATAATAGGCTTCGATGACCGGAAGCGTGAGTCTATCGAACGGCGTTTCGAACCAACGATTGACGATCAATCCGACTGGAATATCAGCCGCGGTGAACACAGGCCCCATCATGTATGAGCCGCCAACGGCCAGATGATCGCTAAGCAGTTGCATCTGCCGCGTCCAGCCTATGATCCCGTTCTCAATCACCTTGGGGTCGCTGAACTGTGGCAGCTTGAAGACCAAGCCCTGGAAAACCGGTCGCACGTCCTGATAGAGGTCAGTCGATGCCCAATCCATCCAGGCTTCGACGGCGAACCGCTGTTGGGGCTCGCTTGGCAGCAGGTCCTGCCTGTCGTGCTTGCTCGCAAGATATCGCACAATCGTGTTGCTCTCGCGGAGCACAAATCCGCCATCGTCGATGACGGGGACCACCCCAAAGCGGCTGACGCGCGCGAAATCGGGATCCTCGGTTGATCGGAAGCCGCGACCCCAGTCCTCGCGACCAAACGGAATTTGCATTTCAGAACAAGCCCAGAGGACTTTGCGAACGTTGATGGAATTCGCGCGTCCGTAGATTTTGAGCATTCCCCTCCCCCGGTGTTGCGACCGTCGCGAGCATTTCGACCATGCCCGTGCTCGCCAGACAGCAGCGCCGACACAGTCAACTGAACTCGCGCAGAGCCATTGACGACGGCTTTCGGTCTGGCATGACTGGAGCCGCACGATGACGCCAATGGCACAGATCCACTTGAACGTGCGCAACCTATTTCTGGAACGTATAGACGATGATGGTCCCGCACACATAGCGCGCTGCTGATGAGCAACCAGCAAAACCCGATCCATATCGATCACCGGCTGCTTCACATCGGCGGGTCGGCCTATGCACTCGCGCACATTGCGAGCATTGCGACCGGGCCCGACCCAAAGGTTGCCAAGGCGCGGCGCGCGCTGGTGCTGGTCGCTGCAATCTTGATCATCGCGGGCCTGCCCGGGCTGCTCGAACTCTTGCCAAGCGGCCTGCGCTTCAGCGTTCGGCTGGGCGCGCTCGTCCCGATCGGGATTGGCGTTGCGCTCCTTCTTGCGGCGACGCGGCTGCGCGGCGAGAGCGTCAATTTCACCTTGAGTGACGGCACGCGCGCGGCCATCCCGATCAAGGAACGGGCGTTCAGGAACGACGTCTACATGCTGCTGACCCGCGTGATCGAGGCGGGTCCCGATCATTCCCACACCTATGTGATTGATGTGAGCGCGGGCAAAGTCCACCGTAACCGCAGTCAGCAGGCCAGCGCTCCGGCGCAGCTTCAGCATGCGGACGTGGCACCGGTGCCGAGGCTTGCCGCCGATCCGTTGCAGACTGCACTGCCAATCCGGTCGGACCCGCCAAGAGCCGCTGCCCTGCCCGGCGCTGATCCATTTCGCCTCGGACAGCCAAAGGACGACCGGCACGTGCCTTTGGCTGGTTCCGGCCCTGCGCTTGCGAGTGCGAAGGCTGCTGATCCCGTCCGACACGACCGCACTCAGCCGCCGGGCGATTTCGACGCGCTTCTCGCACGGATCGCGCCACGCTACGGGAGCAGGTTCCCAGATATCCTCGCTTGGCTTCGCCCGGCGAAAATCGCGCACGATAGCGGGGACGCCGCCAATGAGCAGGCGCGGACGACATGGATGATCTTCATGCGGGATCACGTGCCGGCGATGGGTGACGATCCCACGATCGGCGAACTGGCTCGCCTGATCTCAACCCGCCTGCGCGTATGAGACGGTGACGGGCAGGACGTCTGCATGCTGCCCTGACCACGTTGGAGCGTCCGCAATGCTATGCGGACATCCGCTGCAGGATGCACCGCGCCACGATCTGTGCCGCGCTCTCAAGAGCAGCGCGCTGACAGCAACGCGCTTGGCGTCGGCATTCGACGCTGCTATACGCGGCAGTCGCTGGAGACGTGGCCGAGAGGCTTAAGGCGGCGGTTTGCTAAACCGTTATACGCTGTCAAGGCGTATCGAGGGTTCGAATCCCTCCGTCTCCGCCATTATGGCTTTTCGCCATGGTTCGCCGAAGACCTCCTCGGCCCAAGAAAACCCCTAAAATACAAAAACTTGCGCTCTTTTGGGCCACGCGGTCCGTTCGCCTGGGGCCTTGCCAGTTCGCCCCAAACCGTGTCTTCTGCTGGGGTGGCAGCTGGGGTAAGACCTCATTACCCCAGCATCGGTTGGGGGAAGGTCGATGGCACGGACGCTCAACAAGCTCTCTGCCCGCAGCGTTCAAACGCTCACGAAGCCAGGCCGGCACAGCGATGGCGGCGGCCTCTACCTTGTGATCGACCCCGGCGGGGCGAAGCGCTGGGTGTTTCTCTACCGTCGAAGGCGGGACGGCAGACAAACAGAAATGGGGCTCGGCGGCCTTCTGGGCGTGAGCCTTGCAGAGGCCAGAAATCGCGCCACGGAGGCGCGTCAACAGCTCGCAGCCGGGATCGATCCCCTCGAGGCGCGGCGCGCAGCCGATGAGGCGCAACGCCGTGCATCTGACACACGCACCTTCGGCACGATTGCAGACGAACTGATCGCAGCCAAATCGCCAGGCTGGCGCAACGAGAAGCATCGCGCTCAATGGCAGATGACACTCCAAGTGTACGCCGCGCCCTTGCGAGACCTGCCACCCGCCGAGATTACGACGGAGGACGTCCTCGCCGTGCTTCAGCCGATTTGGGCCGAGAAGCCCGAGACGGCGTCGCGGACGCGGGGCCGGATCGAGGCCGTTCTCGACGCTGCGCGCGTTCGTGGGCTGATCCCGCACGGCACGCCGAACCCGGCGCGCTGGCGGGGGCATCTCGATCACCTGTTGCCGAAGCTGCGCAAGCTCAACCACCGCCATCACGCAGCGCTCCCATGGCAGGAACTTCCGGCCTTCATGCTTGAGCTGCGTGCGCGGCAGGCTCCAGCCGCGCGGGCGCTCGAATGGTGCATCCTCACGGCCGCACGCATCGGCGAGGCGCTTGGAACCCGATGGCAGGAAATCGACCTCGACGGGGCGGTGTGGGAATGCCCTGCCGACCGGATGAAAGCCGGCAAGCCGCACCGCGTTCCGCTCTCGCCGGCCGCGCTCGCCCTGCTCGAAACAATTCCGAGGGGCACGCCCGATTCGCTCGTGTTTCCCGGAACGAGGCACGGGAAACCGTTCTCGAACATGGTCTTCAAGGCCCTATTCGTCCGCATGGGACAGCCAAACATCACGACACATGGGTTTCGCTCGACCTTTCGGGACTGGGCGGGGGAGTGCACGTCGCATCCGCGGGAAGTGTGCGAAGCCGCACTGGCACATGCCGTCGGCGACGCCGTTGAGCTGGCCTACCGGCGCGGCGATGCGCTCGAAAAGCGCCGCGGCCTCATGACCGACTGGGCGACCTATTGCTACAGCACTGAATTAGGGAACATCCGGCAGCAACCTCACTCGGAGGCGGGAGAATGGCCAGGACAGACAGAAAGTCGTCAGAGGCAGTCCGTGTGATTTGGGAGGCTCGCCAGTTTCGAGAGGGAATTTTTCTTTTTCCGTTCGTCCAAATATCTGACGAAGCATTCGAGCGTATGGAGCGGAAAGTTAAGATCTCATTGCCGGATGAGCTAAGACAGAGTTTGGAAGAACTTGTTGAGGCGCGAATCTTCAGCGTCTGCGGATTGACTGACCTTGGCGCAAGCGGAAAGGAAAATATTCTTCCTGGGCATCTCAGGCCGGCGGCGAAACGCGTTGCCGAGTGTGCGAGAGACCTCATAACCGCGCTCAACCGCTTTGATAAATTGTCGGATGGAAAAGGTAAGAAGATTTTTGAATACGGAATTCAAAAGAACTTTGGCGCAAACCCAAGGGATATTTTGCATGCTTATAATGAAGAATTCTCACGCAGCGCGCCAACCGCTCGAGAATTTAATGGCCTGATCC
>JBHJOC010000071.1:0-6539 GCA_050330095.1 Hyphomicrobiaceae bacterium | reverse complement strand
CTGACCATAGCCCCCCGCGGTGGGCCATGCCGAAGATGCGCACGGCGCCGTGAGCGAAATTGCCCGTTCGCTGCAGCCTTGCGATCAGCGCTTGCGCGCAAACGGGTTTTCGCCACCTCGGAACGACAGTCTGATCGGCACACCAGCAAGCCCGAATGCATCGCGAAGCCCATTCACGAGATAGCGTTGATAGGCTGCCGGCAGAGCGTCAGGCTGGGAGGCGAACGCCACGAAGGTCGGTGGCCGTATCGTGGGCTGTGTCACGTAGCGGATTTTCACCCTGCGTCCAGAAACCGCAGGCGGGGCATGGCGCGCAACGGCACCCTCCAGCCAGCGGTTGAGTTCCGATGTGGGAACGCGACGGTTCCATGTCTCGTAGATCGTCAGCGCAGCACGCATCAGGGGGTCAAGCCCTGTCTCGGCCAACGCCGATACGGTGATCACCGGCACGCCGGGAACCTGCGCGAGCTTATCGGTCACGAGCCGGTGGATCTCCTTGAGACGCGCCTGCTTATCCTGAACCAGGTCCCACTTGTTGACTGCGATGACAAGCGCGCGGCCCTCCTCGACGACATGGCTCGCGAGCGTGAGGTCCTGATGCTCGAGCGGGCATTCAGCGTCGACGACGAGCACGACGATTTCGGCGAATCGAATCGCACGTAGTGAATCTCCCGCGGCAAGCCGCTCTGCGCGCTGTTCGATCCGGGATTTACGGCGCAAGCCTGCCGTGTCGAAAAGCTCGAACACAACCTCGCATGCGGGTCCGCCGCGAGAGGCGCGGCCTTTCCAAGTAAAGGGCGTTGCGATGGTGTCGCGCGTCAAGCCCGGCTCAGGGCCCGTCAGCATGCGCTCCTCGCCAAGCAACGCATTGACCAGCGTTGACTTGCCGGCATTGGGGCGACCAACGATTGCCAGCCTGATGGGTTTTTCAGGCGTCCCGCCGACGAGCTTGCGCTCGTCTGCAACCGTTGTCTCCCCGCCACTGGCCGAATCACTTGCCGAATCACTGGCCGAATTACTGGCCAAATCACTGGGATCTGGACCGCGCGCACCGTTGCCGTACGTCCCGTCAGTCTGGTTCGCAGTATCTTCGCTGGCGGCAGGCCAAAGTGCGTCGACGATTGCCTCGTGGAGATCATAGATGCCTTCTGCATGCTCCGCAGAGATCGCAACTGGCTCACCGAGCCCCAGGCGATAGGCGTCATAGACGCCGTCGAGCGCCTTGCGGCCTTCGCACTTGTTGGCAACCAGGACGGTCGGGCGACCGCTGCGCCTGACGAGCGACGCGAACTCTTCGTCCGCCGGCACGACCCCCGCCCGGGCATCGACGACGAACAGTACGAGGTCCGCCAACGAGATCGCGGTTTCACTCTGCGCCCGCATCCGGTCCGCGATGCTGCCCTCGGCTGCGACCTCCAAGCCGGCCGTATCGATTAGACTGATCTCGTAGCCGAGGACCTCCGCACGCTCCTCGCGCCGGTCGCGCGTCATTCCAGGCTGTTCCGACACGAGAGCAGATCGCCGACCCGTCAACCGGTTGAAGAGTGTTGACTTGCCGACGTTCGGGCGACCGATGATGGCAACGCGGGGGGACTTTGACATAGGCCTCGACACGAGTTCCGGACTTGGCGCTGGTACCGCCGATCAGAAGTCCCTGCACCATCCGCAATGCCCGCCTTCCAGGGACTTCTGATCGAAAAGCGGTACGAAATCCAATGTATTGTGATTACCCCTTGCGTTCCGTCGTGCGTCTCGGCGTCTGACGAGGGGAAGAGACGAACTCCGGAAAACGGGTCCTCGTGTTGCGTCGCGCCTTGATTGACCTATGCATGCGGCAAGCTTGTCGTCACTTAAGACGCGATCACCGCCACGCTGGGTCAACTCATTCATTAGTGGTCTTCATGTTTCGCCCTGATTGACCGACGGGTGGGGCACGCTTGATGTCAATTCAGCCGCGCAGGGCCACTTGGTCCGCACTCACGACAGTACCGAGCTCTGACCAAGGCGCGGCGCCTCAAGCTCAAGACCATGACGCATGTGCCTTAAAGCGCACCCCAGCGGCGGCAGACCGATATGGCGCTACATGGGACCCCCGTGAGCAGCACCAACCACTATCGGGCACCGGTCTGGGTTCGCAAGGCCCTTCAATCAGTCGAAAGCCAGCAGATCTGCCGCGTCTGTCAGGATGAACATCCGGCCGTTCACGACCACCGGCGCAAAATAGCTTGGCGCGCCGACCTCGGTCCGCGTTGCAACGGTGCCGGTGATCGCATCGACTCCAAGAAGAATGCCCTGGCTGGATGTGAGCCAAAGACGGCCGCCGGCGAGCGTTGGGCCGGACCAACTTCCGCCACCCGGAAGCTTCATGGCCCACTTTGCTTGGCCCGAGTCGATATCGAGCGCCGCGAGCTGACCTTGCAAATCGACGACAAACAGCGTTTTGCCAGACACGGCCGGAGGCTGCACGCCGGGAATGCTGTGCGCCCAGAAGCGTTCTCCGGTCTTCAGGTCGCTCGCGATGATGCGACCGGAATGGCCGATCCCGTAGACCCGGCCTGCATGGATGACGGGGCGCGCCGCATCACTCAAGGCGCCCAGCGCCGCAATCCGCGTGCTGGCCAACGTATCGGTCCAGATCGGCTGCCCCGAAGAAGCATCGATTGCAACAAGATCGCCAGTCGGAAACGGAAACACGACGATCCCGTTGGCATAGGCGGGACTTGGGTTCGATATGATGCTCGTTTGTTGCGGCAGCCCTCGGAACGACCACAGCTCGCTGCCATCAGCAGAACTCAAGGAGAACGCGCGACCATCCGTCCCAACTACAAAAATCTGACCATCAGCCGCAGTCGGCGATGCACGCAACGGCACGCGCACGTTCACGTCCCAGAACTTGCGGCCATTGGCCGGATCGAGCGCAAACGCTGTGCCATAGCCGGTCGTGGCAATGAGACGTCCGTCAATAATGGCAAGGCCGCCGCCATAACCCTCACCCGCGGTCTCATTCTCCGGGACGAGCGAAACGGTCCATGACCGTGACCCATTGGTGACGCTGAAGGCCGAGACGGCTGACTTCGCGTCCAAGACGAACACGCGATCGCCCAATATGACCGGCGCCGACGTGATCTTCGCCCGCCCCGTAGATCCGCTGCCGGCACTGACGCGCCAAACACGGCGAGCCGTGCCCGAGAACGCTACATTTCCAATGGCATTCGTCGCCACGCCGCCAGGTTGGGTCCAGCCGGCAACTGCACTTGGTGCGTCGATCGAAACAGGACGATCAGCAGGCGCGAGATCAGCGGCACCCACGGCGCTCGATGTCGCGACCACCGGGACACGTTTGCCCGGCAACTTGGTCTCGGGCTCGGCGAATGGGTTGAGATCACTGAGCTTCGGCAATTCTGGCAGGCTTGACCCCGAACACCCGCCAAGCGCCGACGCAACCGGCAGCAGGATAACCCAACGCCTTAAAGTCGTTCGGATTTCTGCCCAGGAGCGGCTCATCGGATGATCGTTCTCCATTGCGAGCGTTCGAAGCCGCGACTGGCTTATGGAACTTTCGAGCGCGACGCCATTGTCTGAGGTCAAATGCTTGCTCGAGTTCGGGGGATCGCACCGTCTGTCAGATGTTTCCCCTCAGCCGGTGAGGGCCCGTGCGGCTTCACTGGTTTGGAGCTTGTCCTTCGATCGGGCCTTGCCCCTCACGCTCGTTCGTCGTGGTGTTGCCAGCGCTCTCTGGCGATTTCGTGTCTGCGTCGTCGTTGCCCTCGGCTCTCGGCTGGGCCGGGCTTTCTTGGGTCTCCGGCAACTCCCGTCCTGGGGCCACCGTGATGAGGGTCATCATCAGTTCGGCTCGGCTCCGAACACCTCCAGGCGCTTCAGCATCTGCAAGCAGTTCACCCAAGAGCTGGCGTGCATCGTCGACGGCACCGCTCTCAATCGCCTTCAGTGCCAGCAACTCGCGCGCCGAATACCTCCAAGTCGCGCCTGCCACCATCAACGGGGTGAGGCGATTCTTCAGTTCGGTCCAGTCGACCGCAGAAGAATCAAGAGAAATCTGCTTCAAGCGTGCGAAGTCCCGAAATCGCGCGTCGGCGCGCGGGTCGGATGCAACCTCCGAGAACAGCGCCAATGCCGCCTCCCGATCGCCATCTTCAAGCTTGACGCCGGCAAGCCTCAGGCGCGCCAATGTCGAAAAGCCGCCGGGCGCATCACGTGCGATCGTTTCCAGATCACTGATCGCCGTCGCCCGGTCGCTGTCGCTTTCATTGGCAAGCAGACGCTCGGCTGCAGCAAAGCGCGCGCCTGCCTTTTGCGCCGTATCGAGCTGAACGGCCCGGTACCAATAGTAGCCGCCCACGACTGCGCCGATCATCAGCAAGGCCGCGAGGATCGCGACGCCATACTTGTCGAAAAACTTTGCAAGCTTGTCGCGCCGCACCTCCTCCTCGAGCTCACGAAAAAAGGTATCAGGCTGTTGGCTCATGTCGAGGCCTGGTGGTTGTGGGCCGAGCTTCGGTCGGCGGGCTGGCGCTTCGGGATCGAGTGCCCGCACGGGGCGCACACTGGCGGTTACCGCCCCTCCGCCCTGCGGTCATGTGCGCGCCGTGGTGTCAAGGGACCTGACCTCACATAGTCGCGTCCGCCATCGGATGCAAATCGGTTCGCAACCGCCATACCCGAACAGCGCAAACCGTCGCGCGTACCGAGGGCGAGCGGTCGCACTTAAGCCGATAACGCGGGGATCGGCGCGACGCCGAACAGCCAAGCATGGCCATAGAGCAGCAGGAACACGTAGAGGGCGACCCCAACGACGACCACCACGACGTCACCGGGCACGCCTCCGCTTGTGGCCCCGAGCGGACCGAGTGCACCCCGCCGTTTGACCGAGATCCGGTCCGCGACGGCCCAGGCCAGGAACGTGCCGAACAGCAGTGCCGACGCAAGATCACCGTTGGCGAGCAAATGCGCAAACGCCCAGACCTTGATCCCAACCAGCATCGGGTGCTTGAGGCGCGTTCTGATGGTCGAGGGAACGTAGGCGGCAACAAGCGCGATCATAGCAAACAGCATCAGCAGCGTTGCGACGTGTCCGAGCCAGGTCGGTGGCAGCCACAGCTGCGTGTTCGCCTCGGTCCACCTGACGGAGCCGTAGCCCACGACGATCATGATGAGCCCGACGAACGACACGACCGTGAACGCAAGCTTGAACGGGATGTCGCCGTAGCGCGCAACCAGGCCCGCGCGCGCGCTCTGGAACATCGGCAGCGAATGGATCCCAAGGAAAAGAATGAGGCCTGTAATCAGCGTCAGCATAGGGCGTTCCGTGCGATGGTTCGAGACGGCGACCGCGGGGTGATGAACCGAAGTCCCGCCGATCGCATGCCACATCTTCGACAGACCGTCATCCGATAGCAGTCGGCATCGGTCGGTGCAGCCTGCCAGCGTGACCATGTTCCTGCACTGGGTGCGTCGCGTGCCCCATCCTCGCCCGATCCGTGGCCCGCAGTTGGGTCGGTCGGGACCAGCGCATGGTCTCTGCAACAGCCACAGTGTAACAGTCGAAGGGCTCGTCGCCCGGGGGCGTGGACAGATGACAATGACCGGCAAGGGTAATGCCATCATCCCCGCAGCAAAACCAGCGGCCGAGCCGCCGCGCTACGAAATTGACGACGAGACGATTGATCTTGCCTTCCTCGACGAAGCGCGCCGTGCCCATGAGACATTACCCCCCAGGCCGCAGGCCGCGGAGACCTCGTTTGATGTCTGGGACGGGCTCCAAACCGCAGCCTTGGGGTTCGTGGTCGGCCTTGCGATCCTGATGCCGACTGCTTTGCTGTTGGCGACAGACGACTTCGGGGTGCCCACGGTCCCGAACTGGACGGCCACACAGTCCATCGGGGCCGACGTTGCGCTTGTCCCAATCCTTGATGTGCAGCAGAGATCGGCCGAGAGCCTCGAGCTCGGTCCACAACAGGTTGCAGCAGCACGCGGACAAGGAGCTTCCGGACCTGCTGGCTCTGCCGATGCCGATCCTCGATTGCTCGAACAAGCGCCGACGACGAGACTGACGATGGCAGGTCCCGCCGCTTTGATTGATCCAGAATACAGGCCGCGCGAAGCTAACGCCGCAGAGGCAGCCTCAGTGGCGCGCGCTGCGGCTCTTACCATCATGGCACAAGCCGAAGCGCTTCTGTCCAGCGGTGAGATCGAGAGAGCGCGTGATCTGCTGGCGAGCGCGAGAGAGATCGGCGGGCGTGACGTGGTGTTCCGGCTCGCTCAGACCTACGATCCGAACCACCTCGGAAAAGCGGGGCTCAGCCTCGACAGAGCTGATGCTGACAAGGCACTCGGGCTCTATGTGCAAGCGCTGGAAGCTGGAGAAGCGCGCGCCCTCGAAGCAATCGAGGCCTTGCGGCCTTGAGCCGCTATCGGGCGCGGGACCCCCACCTCCCGCCCGCACCTCCCGGCTGCTTGAAGGCGGGCTTTGGCTCCCAGGAACTCGCTTTCCGTGGCTCGTCTGTTATCCTCGTCAGACG
>JBHJOC010000070.1:0-42840 GCA_050330095.1 Hyphomicrobiaceae bacterium | reverse complement strand
CGAGGTCGACGACGAGTTCGCCTAATTTCTGTCGGTCTGGAAGCAGAAGCGGTCCTACGATCGCGGGCCACCGTAGGGGGGGGGGCGGCAGGATTGCAGACTGGTGAGCTATACGGAATGCAGGCCGGATGAATTCGATCGGGGCACTTTTCGAAACCGAAACCTTTGTTTGGAAATGTGTTCCTTGCCGAACGCGAGCAGGCTTGCCAAGCGCACGCGCAGCGTATTGGCGACCGTTCAATGCAGCACACCGGTGAGAAGGCCCATGTTCACCCGACCTCAAGCACAGCCCAACTCAGCCCGCCGGGGCCGTGCCTCGGCCGAGACGTCGACGTTCGACTGGAAGATGATGGGTTACGTCACTATCGGCGCGGTCGCCTTCCTCGTGATCTCAGTGTGGTACGGTCGTTCATGGTCGACCGAGGCAATCTTTCGTGCACATTTCCACATTCCCCCGGGCGTCGAATTCACCCGCTCCGAGGCACCGACACGCGGAACGGCCCGGCAGATCGAGGCGTTCATCGAATTCAGCGAGGCCGAATACGCCGCCTACCTCGCCACCCTGAACGATCCCGCAGTCTGGAAGCCGCAGCGGACCGCAGTCAACCGCATAATCGCCGAGCCGCCGTTCTCGCCGCGTGCGCTTCGCTGGGAGAATGGTCCCTACCGCGGCTTCGTTGGTTCGAAATGGAGTGGGCCTACCTGGGGTAATCTCTCGCGCGAGCGGGTCCAGAAGGCCAGCCGCGGCCTCGCCTTCTGCCTCGCCCTGCGTTTTCCCCCGGGCGAGCGCCAGACGGATCGGGTCCGTCCGATCCGCAAAGAATTCGAACATCACTTTCCCCGCGATACGCCGGCCGACCTCGAGGCCTACAACAGCGTCCACTGCGCTGAGTTGGGCCGCTCCGAACGCGCCCGCGGCTACCTTCTCGGCTTCCTCGACGACGACACCCGCACCCTCCACATGATCGCCCGATGAACCATTCGGAAGTCTGAAGACAGGCGCGCATGTTCCGGCTCAAGGGCAAGGGCGTGGCGCATCGGGTTCGTGTGGCGGCCGGGGTGTGTGCGGCGGCTGGTTGGCCTTGCTGCCAAAAGGAGCTGCGCGCCCCTCAAGTTCTTGCGCCAGGGTCTTAGACCCTGGACCCGCACTTTTTCGATCCGCCGCGGGGCTTGCCGTGCCGCCCGTCCTTTCCGACCAATCCGCCACCTACGGCACAGCAGCGGAACGGCATGACGCGTGGCGTGGCGAAGCTGGGGTTGGGGATAATGGAACCGTTCCCGATAATCCCGCCCACCAGCATCCGCGCCCGCCAGACCACCCGCCCTTTCTGTCATATGCACGACCAGCCGCGGGGAGGTGGCGGCAGATTCTTGGTGGAAGCACCTCTGTGCTGAGATGCGCGTGTATAGGAACGCCGTTCACTCCCTTTGCCCATAACCTGCGAGGCATGTCGGCCCTTGGCCCATCTCGAAAATGAGAACGAAAGCGGAGCTAGGGGGGCGTTGCTGCCATAGGCCTCGACGGCCGTCGAAGGGCAGCTTGTTGCGGCGCTCTGGGTGGCGGCCCCTTGTGTCCCGTTTCCGAATTGCCGCCACCTTCGCAGCACCCTCGCATCGGCAATTCGGAAACACGAGGGACACGAGCAAAATCATGAGCTTCGTGTGGTCCTTATCTCGAAATTGCCGACGACGAACCCAGCCGAATTGGTGGTCGGCAATTGCGAGGCACCACACGCGTGCCGCGATCGCGAGCGCGGCCGACAGGCCAACCTGGAACAGGAGGTGACGGGTGCTCGGCATTGCTGATCCCTCCTCGCGCGGTCGCGTCAAGATGCGGGATCAGGATGCCGATGTGGGTACGGCCGGGGAACCAGCCTCTCCGCTTGTCCGCCTCGCTGTCTGTTTCCGTCGAGGACGACATCTACCGATCCAGCAGCGCCGCCACTTAGCGATCAAACTTACAAGTCCAACGCCGCCAGTCGTGCCGACGGGCAGGTCGTCGATCAGGACGGTCAGTCGCTTATCGCTTATCGCTCATCGCCGTTGCCTGCCGGGACGTGACGTTGGGCGGTCAACCTCGAGGCCGGTATCGGCGATCGCGTCGATGTCGATGAGGTCGGGCGGCGGGCGGTCGTCGATGCGTTCAGGCGGCGTCTCGCCGCTCACATAAGCGGCAAGCGTGATGTCGAGTTCGTTGAGGGCGCGCAAGACGAGGTTCATCCGCGCCGTTGCCTTGCCGCCTTCGAGCTCGTTCACCCACCAACGGGACACACCAAGCCGATCCGCCAGACCGCGCTGAGGCTACATCCGATCCGCTTTCGGCTGCTGCATCTGCCTGGCTGAGGGGCAATCCAGATCCACCTCTCGGAGAGACAGCAGTTCGTCCGTGTGCACCGCATACCGGTGCGAAGGCAGTAGATCGCGGAGCCCCAGAATGATAAAGATCAGAAAAATGGTCGGTTGTAACGACCAACATGGGAGGACGACGTGGCTTGGCGTCCGACACTCAATCGGCGCGCAGTCCTCGGTGGCTTGGCTGCTGCCGGGACGGTCGCCGGTTTTGCGCGTCCTGCCACCGGAAAGGGGCCTATCCGCTTCGGCCTCACGCCTGTATTCGTGACCTCTGATCTTGCCCTGCTCGCGGCCCTGAAAACGTATATGGAACAGGCGACCGGGCGGCCCGTCCAACTGGTCAAGCGACGGACCTACCAGGAGATCACGGCTCTACTCATTTCCCGCCAGCTGGATGCGGCATGGATCTGCGGGTACCCGTTCGTCGCCTACCGCGACGCCCTCGGCCTTATCGCCGTCCCGGTCTGGAAAGGCCAGACGCAGTACCAGTCCTACCTGATCGCTCGGGACGACCTATCGGCCCACAACCTGTCGGACTTGCGCGATACGGTGCATGCCTTCTCAGACCCGGACAGCAACTCTGGCTACCTCGTGACGCGAGCGGCACTCCTGGGACTTGGGACGACGCCGGAGGTCTTCTTCCGGAAGAGCTTTTTTACCTACGGCCACCGCAACGTCATCAGGGCGGTCGCGTCGGGCTTTGCGAGCAGCGGCAGCGTCGATGGCTACGTTTATGAGGTTCTCCGCGAGACCGAGCCTGACAACGTCAGGTCCGTTCACATCGTTGGCAGATCCGAATGGCTCGGCTTTCCGCCGATTGCCTGTCCGGCCGGCGAGGCCTTCTCCGAAACAACGACAGCAATCCAGCGGGCACTTCTGACGATGGCGGACGACGCACATGGCCGCGTCGTGCTCTCAATATTGCGCCTCGACGGCTTCAGGACCGAAAAACCCGGCCATTTTGACGGGATCGCAGCAAAGATGCGCTTCGTTCGGGGCGGAGCACAGTGATGTCCGCAACCTCAGCCATGAGCCTCGGAGCCCGAGCGGCTCGCCTTGTCTTGGCTTTGACGCGGAAGGCATCCAACAAGCCTGGCATCACCGTTCCGCTGTTGGTGGCTTCATTGATGATCTGCGCGTCCGTGGCCGTGTCCAAGCACGTTCTGAACCGGCTCACCGAAACACAATCGGCCCATTTCCATCAGTTGACCGGTGCCTACCTCGACGGTCTCTCCACGGCTCTCCAGCCCTATGTGCTGCGACACGACCCCTGGGAAGCGTTCGATGTGATCGACCGGGCCCGGACGCGGTACTCAGGGATCGATAGCAGGCTTGTCCTGGTGGTGGTTGCCGACGAGACGATCCTGGCGGCATCCGAGCCCCTGGGCTTTCCACTGTCCGCCGCTGCGCCGGAAGACTCCCGCCCGACCGCGGTGGTGCCCCATCTCGACGCTCCCGACGGTTTGGTCTGGGTCCATCGCAAACTGAGCGAGGGCGGGGTCCATATTGGCCGGATCGCCGCGCAGATCGACGTGCGCAAGCTGCAACAGGTGCGCCGCGAGACTTTCATGGCCCTATTGTACTTCAACGCGGCATTGACCTTGGTTTTTGTTTTGCTCGGCTGGCTGCTCGTGCGGCGAATGATGAAGCCGATGCTGCGGCTGTCAGATTATCTGGCGCGATCCTCGGATGGGCGACTGGAGCCGATTTCGCCAGCCGAGTTGCCCCCAGCAGACACCGCAGTCGGTCGGGCCTATCGGCGGTACAATGCGGCTGCTGCAGCAATCGCCGAGCGGGAGGCATTGCTCCAGCGTCTTGCGGAGGAGGAGCGCCGAGCTCTTATCGGGCGCTACGCGTCGGCAATCGCTCATGAGGTCAACAACCCGCTGGGCGGTCTCTTCAACGCTGTGAAGATGATCCAGCGGCATGGCGAAGACCCTGAGCAAAGACAGGCTGCCGCCCAACTCATCGAGCGTGGATTAACGGGCATCCGAAACGTCGTCAGGGCCTCGCTCATGACTTGGCGAGGCACAACCGATGACAGCGTCCTGAAGGCGGCCGATGTCGAGGATCTGCGCTATCTGATCCAGAGCGAGGCCAGCCGGCGCGATCTCAAGCTCGTGTGGCGCGGGATGCCAGACTTTGAGCCGGCCTGCCAAGTGCCTGCCCAGGCGATCCGGCAGATCGCACTCAACCTCCTGCTGAATGCATGCGCCGCCTCGCCGCCGGGCGCCACGGTGAGCTTCGAAATTCGTTGCAGTACCAACGAGTTGCTACTGTCCTTCGCGGACGAGGGACCGGGTATGCCGACCGATGCCATCAACACGCTGCTGAAGGGAAGCGGCAATGCTTCCTCGCCAGTCACCGGGATCGGTCTCTGGGCCGTCGCACGCCTCGTCGAATCTCTGTCCGGATCAATCACCGTCGCGGGTCCGCCAGGGACCTGCGTAACCGTCAGGGTGCCGAATGCCGTTAAATGCGCCGTCGTCCAAGCCGTCGCCTGACCATGGGCCGTTGATCGCCCTGATCGAAGATGATCCAGTCATGGGCCAGTCTCTGGTCGACTGGTTGAGGATCGAAGGCTATCGAACGGTCTGGTGGCACAATGGGCGCGATGCACTTGCGGGGCTCAGTCGCCACAAGCCTGATGTGCTGCTATGCGACATACGGCTGCCTGACATGACGGGCGAGGACATCATCCACGCTGCGGCAAGCACCCTCCAGCGCACGCCTTTCCTCTTCCTCACGGCCTTCGGGGATGTGGGACAGGCCGTTAGGTTGATGCAGGCGGGAGCGGCTGACTACCTCACCAAGCCGTTTGACGTTGAAATGCTGTTGCAGCGGATCGAAGGGCTGATTGCCCATCGCTGGACGCTCACCGATGGATGGATACTCGGCCGGGCACCAAAGATCATTGAGGTCGAGCAGACACTAAGGCGGGCGGCCTCGATCGACACAACAGTGCTCCTGACCGGCCCGAGCGGATCGGGCAAGGAGGTGGCTGCGCGCTTTCTGCACAGCAACGGACCGCGCGCCAAGCTGCCTTTTCTTGCCGTCAACTGCGCGGCATTCCCAAGGGACCTGCTCGAAAGCGAGTTGTTCGGACACGAAAAGGGGGCCTTCACGGGAGCCCACCAGCGCCATGAAGGCATTGCCGAGCGGGTGGGATTTGGCACGCTCCTGCTCGACGAGATTGCCGAAATTCCAACGGAACTCCAGGCGAAGCTGCTCCGCCTGCTTGAGGAGCGAATGTTCAGCCGCGTCGGTGGAGGCGCTGCCCTTCACTTCAAGGCGCGTGTGGTGGCAGCGAGCAATGCCGACCTGATTACGCGCGTCGCTCAGGGGCGCTTCCGCGAGGACTTGTACTTCCGCCTTGCCGTCATCGTGGTCGACCTGCCGCCGCTCAGGCAGCGCGTCGAGGATATCATTCCGCTGGCAAGGCGGTTTGCGGCGGAATTCGCAGAAGCGTTCGGCCGAAACATTCGTGGCATTGCACCAACCGCCGAAGAGGCCCTGTCGCAACACGCCTTTCCTGGGAATATTCGCGAATTGCGCAACCGCATCGAGAGAGCCGTGGCCCTCACCGAGCGCGACTGGATCACGTCCGCAGATCTCTTCCCTGAAGTGCAGCCGTCCTTCAGCACCGATGGGCACCGGCTCACCCTCGCCGGGGCCCGGGCGGCCGCCGAAAAACGGACGATCGAGAACGCACTCGACGAGGCAGGTGGGGACGTTGAACAGGCTGCAGACATCCTGGGTGTCTCGCGCTCCACCCTCTTCGCGAAGATCCGAAAGCTGAATATTCGGGGCTGATGCTTCAAGTCCAGAAACCCGGACGACGCGCACCCACCTAGTCCGAGGTCTCGGACTCACGAAGGCGGACTCCGCAAAAAGAATATTGATTTAAAACAATTTTCTATCGGTCGACACTGGCACGCCATTTGCCCTCGGGTTGTCGTGCGGGCTGTAGCTCGCGCCAACGATCAGGAGGAACGCATGACGGAAGCCAATCATCGCGCGCGCAACAACGCGATTGTCGACGACGTCTTGAAAAACGGCACGAACATGGACCGGCGCAGCCTGTTCGTATCCGCAGCGGCGTTCGGAGCAACCATGGCTGCGGCGCCGGCATTCGCTCAGCAGACACCAGCAGCTGCAGCCGCGCCGGCCCGCCGCGCGATTCTGAAGGACGACAGCCGCATCTTGAACATCGGCGCCACGGTCCGGTCGGGCAACTATTGGAACTTCACGACTTACATGACGCCGATCGAGGAATTCTACGTCCGCAACCACTACCCTACGCCCCTTGTTGAACAGAAGCCGGTCCTTGATCCCGTCAACTGGAAGCTGAAAGTGCATGGCGCATCCGTCGAGCGGCCGATCGAGATCGGCTACGAGGATCTGCTCAAGATGCCCTCCCGCACGATCGTCGCGACGATGGAATGCCATGGCAACGGACGCACGTTGTTCTGGGAGCAGGGCGGCTTCACGCCCGAGCAGGTCGGTGGCGGCAACTGGGTTCTCGGCGCGATCGGCCAAGCCGAGTGGCAGTATGTGCCGATGAGCGAGATCTTCGCGCGCGTCGGCATCAAGCCGAACGCCAAGACGGTTCTCTTCTGGTCAGGCGTGGACGGCAACGACATGGGCCGGCCCATGCCGTATGTCGACGTCGCAGCCCAGCAGCAGGATATGGGTATCTGTTTCGCCATGAACGGCAATCCTCTCGTGCCTGACCACGGCGCGCCGGTTCGGCTCGTTGTGCCGGGTTGGGGTGGCACAGCCTCGATCAAGTGGCTCACCGAGATCCGCGTCACCGACAAGCGCGTGTGGTGCCGGTTGAACACGAAGGGCGAAGTCTTCATTGGCCCGACCTATGAAGCTCCCGAGAACGGAGCGGAGGATGAGTTCATCGGCGTCACACAAGAGGACATCAAGGGGCCAATGGTCACCTGGATGCCGCCCAAGTCGATCATCACGGTGCCTCTGGTCATCGAGAAATCGGCGTCTGTGCCTGTGAACTACCCGCTGAAACGGGGCGAGATTCCAAAGCTCGCCGCCGGACAGCAGACGATGCGCGGCTATGCGTGGGCCCCGCAACATGGCGTGAAGCAGGTCGAGTACCGCGTGAATGGCGGGGCGTGGACGCAGGCCACGATCCGGCAGCCGAACCTCGGCAAATACACGTGGGTCCGCTTCGAATTCCCCTGGGATGCGGCCGCTGGCCAACATGTTATCGAGACGCGGACGACCGACAACGCCGGCGTCACGCAGCCGGAGCAGATCCCGTTGAACACACTCGGGATGGCCAACTGGTCGATCCCAAAGTTCCGGGTCGAGGTCGTTTGACCGCTATCCCGTCCGCCCACCTCCTGTCGTGCCCCACGGCTCATGCCGTGGGGCCTCTAGAACCCAACTCAACGGAAAGACCTACATGCCGCTGCCCATTGCCGCGCTTTTCGTTGGCCTGCTCGCATTCCTGCACCCTGCTTGCGCAAACGAGAGCGAGCAGGTCACGAATGGCAGGGCCGTCTACATTGAGTACTGCCAGAGCTGCCACGGCGCCGATGGCCAGAAAGGCGAAGGCCATCAGAGTCCGATCTGGGGCCCTGGCGCTCAGATCAAAAGATTTGAGAACGCTCAGGGATTGTTCGAGTACTTGCAGATGCTGATGCCGTTCGACGATCCAAGCAAGATCGACGATCAGGCTCGCTGGAATGTCATGGCCTATATCCTGCAGCACCATGGAGCCATTCCGCCGACCGAAACACTCGATCCCGGCAAGGCACAGTCAGTCCCCATTCAATAGTGACGCAAGGGGCGCAGATGCCCGAAAAGCAAGCCGTAGGCTAGTGTTGCGTCACTAGCGCTTGGTCCCCCCACCTGCAGTCTCGCCTGCCAAGCGTTAGTGACAAAAGCAACACGAGAAACATGAAGTTGCTCGTGTTCCCTGTGTCTCCGACACGTGGTCAATAGGGTGCTGCAAAGGAAACCAAGTGACGGAGACGGAGCACTGCACTCCAAGGCCTAGTACCGCGGATCAGAAGTCCCAGCACCACCCGCAACAGGCGCCTTCCAGGGACTTCTGATCGAAAAGCGATACGAGATCCAATAGGCTGCTCGTACCCTTCTTTCCGTCGTTCGGTTCGGCGTTTGACGAAACTGACAAACAATCGTCGGTAAGCGGGTACCCGGCAATCGAATCGCTCCGGACTGCTTGCACCCGCAGCCTGCCCGGAAGAGTGAGGCTCCATGCTCTCGAACGCCTCGAGGCGGAACTTGTATCTGGTGGCTTCCGCCCAGACCGTGGCCGTTGCTGCCGCGGTGACAGTCTACACGGCCTCAGGTTCGATCGTCGCACTGGCGGTGATCGCCCTAGCGGCCGCCGGACTTGCAAGCTGCCTGATCGCAGTATTCGGTGCGCGGATCGCCCGTTCCGAACCGGACCTCGTTTACCCGATGGGACGCGTCGCCGAGATCGTGTTCTGGTCAGAGATCATGACAAGCCTTGCCTACTCTGTGGCGGCAGGCGTTGCGATCGGCCTCGTTGCGTTGGCACCATCTGCCGAAGACATGGCGCCGCCAGCCCGGGACGTCACTCTGGCAGCCTACGGGATCGCCGCCGCTACAATCGCGATCGCCGGCGCAGCTCTTGCTGCAGCAACCCCCGCTGATCCGCTCAGGTCCGCGCAGCGCGCACTACGGCAGCCGCGGGTCACTGCTGCACCCCTGCATCTCATAGGAACGCTGCTGGCCGTCGGTGCTGGGGCGCTGGGGATTGCAGCAAGCGGCGCTGCAAATCGCGCCTTAATGGAATTCGGCGGCACCCTGGCAACGGCCGCAATTGCAACCGCGCTTGCCATCCACGCCGTGCTCACAGCTAGAGTTGAACTCGCGCCGGCAGGGGCTGGAGCCGAGATGCGCGATGCTATCCGCGATATTGTCGTTGCGATGCCTGAGCCCGAAGAGGCCGGCGTCGTCGTCCACTCGGTCAACGTAGTCGCGTTGTCCGCCGGGGCGTTGTTCGCCTCGATCGAAGCCTCGTTCCCAGGAGACGTCAGCGCTCACTCGATCACACGCTTGCGCGCCCTCATGGACGCGCGCGTCAAGGGCCATTTCCCCCAGGTTGCGGCCGTGGCGCTCGTGCCGGTTGCATTGCCCACACCTTCGGACGCACGCGAGCCCAGCCGAACACCGATATCAGCCTGAATGCCAGCGGCCTGACATGCTCTCAATTGGTGAGTCGCAGCGTGACGATCTTTTCGGCGATGTCGCGGAAGGCCGCTTCGAGCGCGGCGCCATCCTCGGCGAGGTAAGCGTTCGAACTGCCTGAGGCGCACGATTTCATGACGTCCTTGGCCAGCGCCGTATCGAGCTTGAAGCCAACCGTGTAGACCCGCACGCCGTTCGCTTTCATCGCGGAGCAGCTGGCAAGCGCTGCTGCACTTGATCTCGCAGCATCGAAACCGCCATCGAACGTATTGTATTCACCGTCCGTCATGAGCACGGCGACCTTGACCGTCGCAGTCGTATCGTAGGGTGCGGGGCGCGCGGAGCCCGGCCAGACGGAAGCCCAATCCGGCGACAGCAGGTAAGAGGCCATGGCTGTGCCGAGATGGCCCGCCGTCCAGCCACCAACGCCGTAGGATTGCACAGTCGCTTTCAACAGAGACTTGTTGTCAGTCAATGGCAGGATGGTTGCGCTGGGGCAACCCTTGACCGAGCCGGCGGTGTCGTTGCGGGTCCTTAGTTCCTGTGGCCCGACAGGTGCTGCATCACTCGCCTGATCGGCATGGTCGCGACGCTCGAACACGCAGGTCGAACCACTTGCTGACGCCCGCCCGCCTGTCATTGCGTCGGCATAGACGCCGGCATTGATCCCGCTCGAGAATGGGGCCAGGGCAATCCTGACGCGCTCCTTCGGCGGCGTGTCTGGAATGATGATGTCGATCAGCTTGCGCGTTGCGTTCTTGAGGTCGACGATCCGGCTGCCGGACATCGACCCGGTCACATCGAGTTGCAACGCCACTTCGATATCTTGCGATTCGAACAAGGCCGTCGCTGAGCGCGACACGTTTAACTCGTCGATGCCGACGATCTGCAGAAGCCGGCTGTCGACGCGCGTTCTGGCATCGATCCGGACTTCGCTCTTGTCTGTATCGATACGGATATCGACATGCTCGAGGGCGGTCGCCGCATCGTCGGCGCCCGCGAGATTGGCTGCGAGCATGCGCTGCGTGAGTGCGCGGGCCTGTGCCTCCGACATATTTTGCAAACGGATCGCCTTTGCGCCAGCGAGCGCTGCAGCGTCCAGCGCCGCAGATAGACGGCCGGCTTCGCGAATACCACGGCCGAAATCAATCGCGGCCCCTGCGATTGCGCACAACGCAATGAAGGATATGGCGAACATGATGGCGACGACCCCATCGTCGCGGCGCTCGAATGCGCGGGCGGTTGCGAGAAGCTGGCGGACCATGGCGTGAGGCTCCAGTGGCGTCGGGTTTACGCCGTGGAGCTGCAATGGCGATGCCGAGTGGCGGCAAAGGTGCGGAACCCGCCCGAGTCGATCGCCTAGCATAATGATTTTTATAAGTAATTTTTAGGATTCGGAGCCTGCTTCCGAAACCCTCCTGATCCAGCGCCTGATCGGATCCTTGGTGTCGCCGAGCCATCCGTCTCAGTTCGCGACACTTGGGGCAACCGGAGCGAACCATCCTGGAGCTGGTACTCGTTGGCCGTCGGCGTCGCTAGAAATCCCAGGCGATTCCGCCTTTTTCCCAGTCCCCGTACCGGACGGGATCAGGTCCCTTCTGGCCACCGATCTCTGTCGGTCTTTCATCTTGCTTTGCCCTTTGAATGCGGCGCTCTTCTGCTTCTGCGAGCGCGCGCAGCGCTGCAGGTGTTCGATTGTGGGGCAGAGGCGTCTCGGCAACGTCCGAGCCCGGTGTCGCCGTTGCCGGCGCACCGCCGCGGGACCTCGTGTCAGAATTCGGTTGGGGGTGATCTGAGCGCTCTTGTGACATTCCAACGTTCCTGTTCATCGCTCTATCTCGCATGCGCCCCGCCAGCGGGTCTTGCCGTCAGGCCGTGTCGCTCCTGTTTCATCTGCACCGGCGTTGCAATTCGGCGGTCGCGGGCCACATAACGCGCTGAGGATGCTCGACCAGACACGCTGCATGATATGCTACGCTTGCGCGTCGCGATCGGTTCGTCGACTGGCCTCTCCGAGAGGCGGGTCGAAGCTCCGAAGAACGGTCACCAATTTCCGCATCCTCACTGCACGCAAGCCGAAGAGACTGATGCTGACGCGCATAGGGAAGCCCTGACCATGTCGTTGAATTTTATCAAGATCACGATCCTCCTCGCAGGGCTGACCGGGCTATTCGCAGCCATGGGCTTTCTTGTCGGCGGCACCGGCGGGATGCTGATTGCGTTTCTTGTCGCCGTGGCCATGAACTTTTGGAGCTATTGGAACTCCGACAAGATGGTGCTGCGCATGCATAACGCGCGGCCCGTGGACGCACAGAGCGCGCCTGACCTCTACGGCCTCGTTGCTGATCTCGCAAAGCGCGCGAACCTGCCAATGCCAGCCGTCTACATTATTGAGAGTGATCAACCGAATGCGTTTGCGACCGGGCGAGACCCGAACCACTCGGCGGTTGCAGCCTCGACCGGTCTGCTCAAGCGCCTCACGCGCGAGGAAGTGGCTGGCGTGATGGCACACGAACTGGCGCACATCAAGAACCGCGATACGCTGATCATGACGATCGCGGCGTCAATTGCAGGCGCAATCTCGATGGCCGCCAATTTCCTGCAGTTCCAGATGCTTTTCGGCGGCAACCGCAATAACAACAGCCCTCTCGGCTGGATTGGTGCGATCGCGGCCATCGTGCTCGCGCCGATGGCCGCGATGATCATTCAAATGACCATCAGCCGCACGCGGGAATACAAGGCTGATCGCGTTGGCGCAGAGATCTGCGGCAACCCCTACTGGCTGGCCTCTGCCCTCGCCCGGATCCAAGGACTCGCCTATCAGATCCCCAACGAGGCGGCGGAGCGCGCGCCCGCAACCGCGCACATGTTCATCATCAATCCGCTGGTTGGACGGGGGTTCGACAACCTGTTCTCGACACACCCAAACACCGACAATCGGATCGCGGCCCTTGAAGCGTTAGCCCAGGAGAGTGGCATCGGGCGTCAGGATCGAGGCGCAGACAGCCGTGCACCGGGCAGCGGTTCCGGCCCCTGGTCTGGACGGACCGCACCACCTACGGCTGGCAACCGCCCCCGCGGACCCTGGGGTTGACCGGGCCGGGGATGGCGCGCCCGCGGAACACACGACCCCGAACCGGCGTGTCGCGGCCAGAACGCTATGCCATTGAGCCCATGCGCGAGGGTCGTGCCGCACGCGACCTGGCGCTCGCCGTCGTCCGCCTGGTCATCGCTCAGGGACGCACCCTCGAAGCTGCACTCCAGGAAACGGCGGGGCTCGGCGACGGCCTGCACGCGCGAGACCGCGCGTTTGCGCGTGCGATCGTTATGGCGACGCTGCGCCACTGGACTTCATTAGGGCACCTCGTCGGACAGCACCTCGAACGCGGATTGCCCCCCGGCTCAGGTCCCCTCGAAGCCATACTGAAAACCACCGCAGCGCAGATCGTCCTCCTCGACGCGCCAGCCTACGCAGCGATCGACATTGCCGTCACGCAAGCAAAGCACCATCCGAAGTCGCGCCGCTTTGCAGCACTTGCCAATGCCGTCCTCCGCAAAACAGCTCAATCAGGTCCAGCAGCCTTCGCAGCTCTTGACCGTGCGTTCATGGACATCCCCGGCTGGCTGCACGAGTCATGGGTGCAAGACTTCGGGCAGGAGCGAGCACGATCGATCGCGGCAGCAAGTCTTTCGCCAGCAGAGCTCGACTTGACCGTCAAACACTCGGATCAGACGGCCGCGATTGCAGCCGAACTCGGTGGCAGGGTCCTTGCGACCGGAAGCATTCGGATCGCGGGTGGCATCGTTCCAGAACTCGCAGGCTTTGCAGATGGTGCATGGTGGGTTCAAGATGCAGCTGCAGCACTTCCAGCGCGCCTCCTGCCCTTGGCGCCTGGCGCTGCGGTGCTTGATCTTTGTGCAGCTCCCGGAGGCAAGACCGCACAACTGGCCGCACGCGGGGCCAAGGTCACGGCCGTTGACCGCTCGCAAGCCAGGCTCCAGCGTGTCAGCGAAACGCTCGACCGACTAGGACTGAGCGCTGAGCTGATCGCAGCCGATGCGACGGGTTTCGACGATGGGCGCCGCTTCGACGCGATCCTGCTCGATGCGCCCTGCTCGGCAACGGGGACGATCCGCCGCCATCCCGATATCCTTCATCATCGCAAACCATCAGACGTCGCGGTGCTGGTGGACGTGCAGGCCCGGTTGCTGCAACAGGCAGTGCGGTTGCTCGGATCGGGCGGCATCCTCATCTATGCGACCTGCTCGCTACAGCGATCAGAAGGCGAGGCGCAGATCGAGGCCTTGCTCGGGCAGGATCAAGCCTTGGCGCGCCTGCCGATCGCAGCCGGTGAGTCGGGCATCCCGGCGAACTGGCTCAACGACGTCGGCGAATTGCGAACAGTGCCAGACCTCGCCGTTCCGCTGGCAGATGGGACGGCGCGTGACTCGACAGCCAGCGTTGGGATCGACGGCTTCTTCGTGGCCCGACTTATGAAGCAGTGAGCGGGACGCTTGATGGCGGCTGCGGAACCCAACACTTGGATCCCGGATTAACCCTTACGACGACCAGGGCTTGGAGATGACGAGGCCACGGTTGTCCCGGCCAAGCACAGCGCGAACCGGTTTCCAGGTGCACCGGCGATTCTTGGGTGTTGCGCTCGTGGGCCGCGCGGGCGGCGCTCCGCGCCAGACCTCGGTGGCGGCCTTGAGGCGTGATGCCGCGTCAGCCTGAAGCACTTTTTGATCCAGTGCGTTGCATCCTCGACGCGGTGCGCGAGTGTTCCGTCTCCGACACTTGGTTTCCTTTGCAGCACCCGATGGACCACGTGTCGGAGACACAGGGAACGCCATCAACTTAATGATTATATTGTTCTATTAGCCACGAGCGCTTGGCAGGCGAGTCTGCAGATGGTGGGGACCAAGCGTTAATGACGCAACGCTAGGCCATAGTGGCGCGCCAACTGTCCAAGTGCGAGGGCGAGCACAAGCTTTGCCGATCTCGCTGGCCAACCTAAGTCTCGCTCGACGGCGGCAAGGCTACGCTCGTGACAGCAGACTGCAACCAGGGCCTGCGCCATTCTCGGCTCCATGCTCTCGAGCGCGGCCGTCAACCTCTGGCGCGCCGCCAGGGCACGATCGATCGCATCAGCATGCGCGTTCTGCGATTCGTAGTGCGAGGACGACGCGATCTTCGGCGTCAGGTTCACGGTCGTGCGCACGTGAACATCGGCGCGGATGAAGTCATGCTTCAGGCGCTGCGCCGCTGCGTACTCAGCGTCTGATATCATCGGATTACCAGCCGCGTCGCGCCGTGATCGCAGCCAGGCAACGGCGCCATCGCAGGCGAAGCCAAGGGTGCCGACCGGGTTCGCAGTCGACGTGGCGCTTTCCGCGGTTGGACCGGCCAGCTGGTCGCGGTGGGGAGCAGACCGGCCTTTGGCTCGGTGGGCCGGGCTCTGTGCTTGCCTCGGCAGCTCAGCATAGCCCATGGCGTTCGCCACCGATTTCTGGCGCAGCGCAGCTCTCCCCCGTCGACTGAGGCGAAGATGATCTTTGAGTTGAGACCCGGGTGCCGCCGGTTCGGGCTCGACCCATCCGCGCTCACGCAGCGCCGCGACGATGCAGTCCGTTATCGTGCGCACACGATGCCAATCGGCGACTTGGCCGTCGGCGCCTCGTTCAGCCTCGACAACGACCCAGGTGTTGGCGACGATGTCCGCTGCGCTGGCGCGTGCACGAGCCACGCCAGCATCCGTTTCGACCTCCTCATCAACACGCGCGAGATACCGAGACGGCGGCTTCAGGAGTCTTAGCGTTGCCTCGAGTTGGCGAAGTCGGCGTTCATCCGCGCGCGCCGTCATCGGCCTTGCCTCCGAACTTTTGCGCCGACCCAGACGGCGTGGACCTGGAGGATCCTTGTACTACGTTCGAGCATCTCGACTGCCCGGTCGAAGTCGCGATCCTCTCGACACTCCTCGATCACCGCACAGGCATGCGCAACCGTCGTACGATCCCGGCCGAATATCGTTCCAACATGCGTCAGCGAATAGCCGCAGACTGTATGCGCGAGGTACATGGCCACCTGCCTTGCGCGGGCAACGCGCGCTTTGCCTCGGGTCGGCTGTTCAAGCAGGGTCTCATCGAGGCGGAAGGCCGCCGCGACGAGCTTGTCGAGCTGTTGGCGAACGACGGCGTCCATCTCGGGGATCGGCTTCAGGTGGGGCTCGTAAACCGCATTCCGGCTGCGCTGGCGCGCCGCTGCTGCGCGGCGGAGGATATCAAGGTCCATAACGTATCGTCTCTGCGGTGGTGCTGTTCGCTGGAGCGCAGTGCCGCCCGGCGGCTGTGCCTTGGACGCTGCGAAGACCGCTATGAAACGCGGCTAGACTTCAGTTTTGCCGAGAAACGCTACCCGCTTGGTGAACGGCGGGGATAATCCCGAGGAAACTTAATGGCGACGCGGTCCAATTAATTGCTCGTCAAGACTGGCCCAAAGCTTCTTTCGTGCGCGGCGCAGACGACCGCTGACAATGGCATGAAGTTTCAGCAGGGCCGACGTGATCCAACTTGCTAACGCTCCGCTCAAAAAAGTTATCCCCGCAAGCATGGGACCATCACTGCCGGTCTCGGCCACGCCATTGAACACAGATCATCAGAGATGTGACGGCCGCTGATCGTCGTCTGTAAAACCGCCCTTAACCATGGGAAAACAATACTGGACCTGACTGAGCTGCTTGCCCGTCGATTGCCATGAAGCGGTCGTCCTCGCGTCGCGGTTCGCGACTAGCGGTAGGCTGGGTCGATTTGGCGGGGTGGGGCTGCGCAGACGGGCGGATAGCCCATCCTGATTCCGAGTGTTGTGAGCGTGGTGCGTTTGGTGAACGTAGGTCAACTGAGTACGGCTCAGCCAAAGCGGCAGGCAAGATTGCTGCGGAAGCTGGCGCTGGCACTTGTCACCCTGTCGCTCGGCCTTGAATTTTCCGTGCCTCGGGCAACGGCAATGCCGGCGATCCTGTCGGCGCCCGGCGGCGGTGTACCAGCATGCGCGACACCTGAGCGGCTTACCGCCTTCCTGATATCCCGAGCTGGCTCGGTTGATCCGATGTTCGAGGGCCTCGCGGACACCTACCGCGTCGTCGGGACCGCGTTTGGCGTGCGGTGGGACTTCGCCTTCTTTCAAATGATGGTGGAAACCAACAATCTGACGTTCCGGTATGCCGACGGGCGGCCTTTCGCGATGGAGCCGGAACAATTCAATTTCGCGGGACTGGGTGTGACTGGAGCCGGCAAGCCTGGCGAGCGGTTCAGCGATCTCACAACGGGCGTCCAGGCGCACATCGAACATATCCTCGTCTACGCCGGCCAAGTGATTCACAATCCGGTCGCGATCCGCACACGCAACGTGCAGAGCTGGGGCGTGTTGCAGCCATGGCTCGCGAGTTTTGATCGCCCGGTGACGTTTCGGGACATGGCCCTGCGGTGGTCGCCCTTCTCGGACACCTACGCCGGCACGATCGCGGCGCTCGCGACCCGTTTCTACAATCGCTACTGCGACGAACGCCCGGTCGTGATCGTCCCTGCACCAATCGAGATCGCGCGCTTGAACGAGGGTTGGGCCGCACGTGCCGAGGACCGCGGCGGAACTTGGCAGACCGCATCGCGCCCCAGTTCAACCCATGCTGACACCCAGGCGGCGGGCGGACGCGCAGCCAACCGAACACGCGAAACGACGATAGGGGCGCGCAATGCGTCAGCGGAGCTGCCAGATGAGCGGTCGGCAAGGCTAGCTGCGGCAGCCCCCGTGGCAGGGCCCACGTCGTCTACTTCCGGCCGGCCGGCACCGGGCGTGAGGCGAGGCCAGACGCAAGATGGTGGACGTCAGCCTGCGGCTTACCCCGTCGCGGACGCGTCGAAGCCGACGTCGCCGCAAGGCGTCCAGGTCGCGGCACTCGGAGGCCTGCCCACCGTTACGGCGCCATCCGTGGTTGCACCACCCGCGCAACCCGACCCCGACGATGACCTTCGCGCCCTGGTGTCGGACAGAACGGTCCACCTCCAAACGGACATGGGGGCCGTGATCCCGGTCAGGTTCCGCAGCAACGGATCCATGTCGGGCACCGCGGGTGGGCTTGCGTTCTTCCTCGGTGCAGCCACCGACAGAGGGCGCTGGTGGGTGGCCGACGGCTTGCTATGCAAGCAGTGGGACGTCTGGCTGAGCGCACGGGAGATGTGCTTGACGCTCACAAAAGTCGGCGACACGGTGCATTGGCGCTCGCGCGATGGACGGAGCGGAACGGCAAAAATCATCCGTTGACCGCGCCGCCCCCGCGGAGGGCCAGGCCGAAGGCCGGTGCAGCCCGCGAGCGCAAATCGACCTGATCCCGCTGAACAAAACGGTACCGAATAATCAGGATTTCGGCATCGGCGGATTGCCAGGCACAGGCAAACCCTGCAACGACGGGTGAGAGCGCGCATATTGCGGCGGAAACGTTGCGTCGTCTCCCAGGTCTGCAGCTGCGTGCCAAGGCCAGCGCGGATCGTAGAGCATCCCGCGCGCAAGCGCGATCATGTCGGCCTGGCCGGACTGCAGGATCGTCTCTGCCTGATGGGCTGCGGTGATACGGCCAACGGCCATTGTGGGCACGCCCGTCGCGCGCTTCACATCTGCGGCAAAGCGAACCTGATATCCGGGCGCTGAGCCGATCTGTTGAGCAGGCGCCAGCCCACCCGAGGACACATCGAAGAAGTCGCAGCCACGCTTTTCGAGTTCCCTTGCGAACACAACCGCTTCCTCGATGTCCCAGCCGCCGGCGATCCAATCGGTGGCTGAGAAGCGGACGCCGACGGGCTTATGCGAAGGAAAGTTCGCCCGCACGACATCAAAGATCTCGAGCGGGAAGCGCATGCGGTTCTCCAGAGATCCGCCGTACTCGTCGGTCCTCTGGTTGGAAATCGGCGACAAGAACTGGTGCAACAGATAGCCATGCGCGCCATGAATCTCGATCGCATCGAAGTCCAAGCGGTCGGCCCGTTGCGTCGACTGGATGAATGCCTGACGTACGCGGGCAAGCGAATTGTCGCCGAGCGCCTCGGGCGTGTGCCAACCCGGACCATAGGGGATGGCAGATGGGCCAACCGTCGTCCAAGCGCCGTTGCCAGGCTCGAGCGCGCGTCCACCGCGCCATGGCAGGTCGGCCGATGCCTTCCGGCCTGCGTGTGCCAGTTGGATCCCGATTTTTGCGCTACCATAGTCACGATAGAACCTGACGATCCGGGCGAGCGCCGCCTCGTTCTCGTCGTTCCAAAGGCCAACGCAACCCGGTGTGATGCGGCCTTCAGGCTCGACGCCGGTCGCCTCGACTAGCACGAGCCCGACGCCTGACACGGCGAACTGCCCGAGGTGCATCAGGTGCCAATCCATGGCAGAGCCGTGATGCGCGGAATATTGGCACATTGGAGCGACGACGATGCGGTTGTCGAGTTGCAGATCGCGCAGTGCAATCGGGGAGAAAAGCATGGAGGCCATGAACTGGGTCCTGTGGTGCGGGAGAACGGTGTGAGGTTGGCTCACAGGGGACGGTAGCGAGCCGCGACCAAAGTCTGAACCCAAAAAAGCTGAACGGGCCGATTAGAAAATCTCATGCATCGAGAGCGGGAGATGACAATGGGTGAAACGGAGCCGCAGAGCGCACCCGAGCCAGGCGACAGCAGCAGCGGCGAGAGTGGTGGCCCTCAAGAGACCGTTGCTGTGCCCCGCGCTGATGAAGTGCCCTCCAGCGCTTCAACTCATGAGCGGATTACAACGTTTTTTCGCGATGGCGCAGGCGTTGGACGTTGCGACCGCGAGTTCGAGACCCATGGCGCGCGCGTATTCCTGATCGGCACGGAAGCCTACAAGATAAAGCGGCCAGTCGATCTCGGGTATCTCGATTTCTCAACTCTCGAACGGCGAAGGCTCGTCTGCCATCGTGAACTCGAGCGAAATCGCGCTTTTGCACCGGACTTCTACCGGCGCGTGGTGCCGGTCACGCTCGCGGCAGACAACCGGCTTCAGATTGCAGGACCTGGGGAAGCCGTTGAATGGGCACTGGTGATGGCCCGGTTCGATCAGTGGCCGCTGGCGAGCGATCTTGCCGACCGGGGAGAATTCGACATCCCTCTGGCGCGCCAGACGGGGCGCATGATTGCAGAACTTCACGAACGCTGCGCGCCCGTTTTCGATTGCAACGCGCCAGTGCGGCTCGAGCATCTCGTTCAGACCACGGCCGATGCACTTTGCAGTGCGCTGGCCCTCGCTGACGCAAACGACCTTATCGCCGCGTTCAGGATCCGCGCAACGGAACGTCTCCTTTCGGCGCGAGACATCTTTCAGGAGCGGGCCGATCGCGGGGAGGTGCGCCTCTGCCACGGCGATCTCCATCTCAGGAACGTCGTCGTCGGCCCGGCGGGACCCATCCCCTTCGATGCGATCGAGTTCGACGACACCCTTGCGACGATCGACGTGCTCTATGATCTGGCGTTCCCGCTGATGGACCTCTGGCATCGCAACTGCCGGCCCGAGGCCAATGCGCTGCTTGGGGCTTACCTCGCGGCGAGTGGGCTCGCCCCCCACGTCGCGGCGATGCGCCACGTTCCGGTCCTTATGGCCTTGAGGGCCGCGATCCGGGCAATGGTCACCGCGCACGAAGCACGCGGCCTAGGAACTCTTGAGCACGCACGGCGAGCGCGGCTGGGATCGCGCGCACGCGGCTTCGTCGAGACGGCGATCGAGTTGCTTCAGCCCCGTCCCGTCCGTCTCGTTGCGATCGGTGGGCTTTCCGGAACCGGCAAATCGACGATCGGTGCCAGATTTGCAGCGCACCTTGGCACGCCGCCCGGCGCCTTGCACTTGCGTTCGGACGTCATTCGCAAGACCTTGTGCGGCGTTACAGAAACGGACCGGCTCGGGCCCGAAGGCTACACCGAAGCCCTCTCGGCCAGAGTTTATGAAGAACTGCAGGCCCGGGCCCTGCTGGCACTCGAAAACGGCGTTTCTGTCGTTGCAGATGCGGTTTTCGCGCGGCCAGAGGCTCGCGCCGCCATCGAAGCCGTCGCGCACCGTGCCTCGGTCCCCTTCACGGGTCTATGGCTGGATGCACCGATCGATGTCCGAATGGCACGGGTCGAGGCCCGGGTTGGCGATGCCAGCGACGCAGACGTGCGGGTGGTTGCATCGCAGACCGTCGACAGCCTCGGGCCCATGACGTGGACCATCCTCGACGCAACAATGACGCCGGCCGATGTCGTGGATCGCGCGCGCGCCGGGCTGGCGGGCATGCGCGGTTGGCATGGCAACGCTGATGCCGGAGCCCCCCGGGACCGCGACCCACCCGACACCCGAACACTCACAAGCGGGTGAAATCTCCCGAAGGCCACGACTGCGGCCCGGCGCCACGCGCTGTCCCCGCGGAGGGCCATGCCGCAGGCCGGTACGGCCCGGGAGCAAACGATCCCCACCCTCAGCCAAAAGCGGGCTCGATCTCGAAACGTCGGGCCTGAAACGCAGCCCAGATTAAATCCGTCTTCACCTTGATTTGCGACAACGGGGACAACTCGGCCTTGGACGCGGGTCCCGCCACGCCATGCTCGCGGACACGCTTCCGAGGCACGAGGAACACGCGCTAACGCGCTGGCTCAAGGGTTGGCTGTCTAATCCACCTGTCGTCGCTGATCGTGCTGCTCAGCGCGGCCCGGCGTCGGGTGGACAACACCAAGTCCTGCGGCGGCGTGCGTTGCGTTCGTACCGAGTGTGGTGATGCGTCAAAATCGTCTCGTCTCGTTCCGCTGGCCGTCGATCGCAATTGCGGGGCTTAGCCTTGCGCTTGTCTCCGGCTGCGTTGGAACCGACGCGAACGCGCCGTGGGCCGATCTGGGCGCCATGGAGCGTACAGGCCATGCAGACCCCAAGCTCTCGCCAGGCGACGAGCTTCGCATCACGGTGTTTGAGGAGAAGGACCTCTCGGGCCAGTTCCGCGTTGCAACCAATGGCACCGTGTCGCTGCCGCTTGTCGGCCCCGTGAGGGCTGCAGGCACGACCGTGGACGATTTTCGCGAATTGCTGCGGACGAGGCTTGCATCTGGCTATCTCAAGAACCCGCGCGTCGCCGTCGAAGTGCTCTCTTACAAGCCGATCTTTATTCATGGTGAGGTTCGCAGCGGCGGGGAATTCCCCTTCAAAATCGGGTTGACGTTCCGTGACGCGATCGCGATAGCAGGCGGCTACAGCTACCGGGCCGATGAGCGCTATGTACTGTTGACGCGGAGCGGCAGCAGGGAACCCGTCCGGGTGTCGATGCCTAGCGCGGCACCCCTGCTTCCTGGCGACAACATCCGCATCCCCGAGCGGTTCTTTTGATGAACCGGGAAGCGCAGGCGCATCGACCGTCGACTCACGGCGGGCGCTACGCCCTCTGGCTGATTGCGCTCAGCGTCTCGGCACCCCTTGGCTTGCTACAGGCGCGCGCAACGAGCCTGAGAAGCGACGTCGGAAACCTCTATCACACGCAATCTGAACGGCGTCTGCGCGACTTCTGGGACGAAAGCCGCCGCTATGGTGCAGCTGCGCTTTCCGACATCGTTCGCGACCACGTCGAGCCCGAAGGGATCCGCTTCGGCAACTACATCATTCTGCCTTCCGGCGAAGCGCGGCTGATGTACGAGACCAACCCCGATCGTGCTGAGCGGTCGCGGGGTGGCGATGCGAGCCTCGCGCTGACGCCGCGCCTCCAGGCCCTGTCGAGATTTGGCAGGCATGCTCTGAACTTCGATGTTGGCGGCACGTTCAAACGCTATCTCGCGCGAGATGAATACGACGCGGATCGGGGCTTCGCCACCGTCGAAGGCGCACTCCACATCGACCATGCCCACACGCTGTCATTCGCCCTGATGACCGATTACAGCCATGTCAACCGGCTGGACCTCGGCATCCAGGAAGACATCGTCGAGGATACTGCCGTCTGGCGGAATGGCTTCGAAATGGGCTTGACGCGGGATGCGGGGAGGCTCGCAGCAACCATCGGCGTTGCCCTCAAGTCATATGATTTCTTCGACGTCAGACGCGCCGACGGAACGATACTCAACCAGGACGATCGGGACGCGATCGTTGCCTCAAGCGATCTCAAGCTGAGCTACCGATTTTCACCGGCTCTCGAGTTTCAATCCCGATTGAAAGCATCGCGAACGTTCAGGCCACGATCGGTCGATTTCGATCGGGATTCCTGGGGCCTCGACGGCGCGGTTGGTTTTGCCGCGCAATTGTCGCCGCTCTGGCGCGTCAGCCTGCTCGCTGGTTATGGATTTCGGGATTTTGACGACCCGCGACTTTCGACCGAGCACGCCGCCATCTTCGATGCTGAGGCCAAGTGGCTCGTTACGGAAACGTTAAACCTGACATTCGGAGCGAGCCGATCCTTCGGGGACGAGTGGGGCGGAAGGTCCGTATTGCGCAATATCGCAACGATCGGCCTCGAGTACGAGGCATATAATAACATGATTTTCACGATTAACGGTCTCTATGGTTATGAAATGTCTGAGGTAACCAAGGCCGAGGCAGTTCGATGGGGAGCCTCGCTCGAACTCAAATATCTCCATTCAAAACACCTGCATTTTGGAGCGGGCATCTCAACGGACGAGAAGACGTTTCTGAGCGACAAAGCGCGCATCACTGACAACCGCATCTGGTTCTCGACCAAGGTGCTCTACTAAGAGCGGACGATTATGGCCGCAGCCGGCCCGGGAAGACAGCGCCTGGAGAGCGAAGAGGCAGACTTGAGCCTCGCCGATCTCGTGCGCGTCATCGCACGCTTCTGGCTCCTGATTATCGGTTCAGCCGCAGTGGTTGCAGCACTCGTTGCCCAGTACATGGTGTTGCAAGACGATCGCTACGTTGCCTACGCGACCGTTCAGGTCGAACAGCGACGCAAGCAGGTGGTCGATATCGAAGCTGTGCTCTCTGACATCAGCGCCAGCGCTGCAACGGTCGAAAACGAGATCGAAGTTCTGCGGTCTGCGACACTCGCCCGGGTGGTGATCCAGAAACTCGATCTCCGAAACGATCCGGAATTTGCAGCCCCCCCTCCGACACTCGCCCAAAGGCTGATCGCGTACTGGACCGGCCGTGCCCTCCGCCGCGGCCCGATTACCGCGCCGGATCCGCAAGCGCCACCGCCAGATCCGCGGGAAGTTTCGGCAATCGAGACCTACATTCGTGGCGTCTCTCAAGACGAGCCCAGCGATCTATTCGCAGATCATGTCCTCATGGGCTTTCTCGAAAAGGTCAACGCGACTCGGATCAGGAACTCGCATTCGATCGAGGTCGCGTTCGAGGCCCAGAGCGCGGAGAAGGCTGTTCAGATCCTGAACGCCCTCGTCGACAGCTACATCGAGATCCAGGTTCGCACGAAATCCGCGGCCACAGCAGAAGCACAGCGACTGCTGGACGAGCGCATCACGGCCTTGCGCGCACGACTTGGAGAATCCGAGCGAAAGCTCGAGGCCTTCAAGGCCAGCAACGAGATGTTCGACACCGATGGCAGGCTGCTGGTCGACCGTCAGCTCGCCCGCGAGATGGAGGCCCTCGTGAAAGCGAGCGCCGATACGGCTGCAGCGCGCGCACGCTTCGAGCAGGCGCGCCGGATGATGGTGACGGGTGCCAACGCCGAGGACATCGCCGACGTGTTGCAGAACCAGACGATTGCGAAGCTTCGCGAAGAGCTCACGCGGACGCAGCGGCGGTCGGCCGAGCTTGCGACGCGCTATGGCGCGCAGCATCCAGCCATGATCGCGAGTGTCGCAGAGGTACAGAAGACCCGCGCCGCCCTCACCGAACAGGTCAACTCGATCATCGCCAATCTGCGAACAGAAAAGGAGATCGCCGAGACCCGCGAGGCAGAACTCCGCGCCAACCTCGAAGTCCTCAAGCAGAGGGTTGCCGAGGTTCGGGGCAAGACGTGGCAAGCTGACGAACTTGCACGCGAAACAGACGCCAACCGCAGGCTCTATGAGGCCCTGCTCGCGCGCAGCAAGCAGATGACCGAAACCGTCGGTCTCGAATTTCCGGACGCCCGCATCGTCCAGCGCGCGAGCCTGCCGACCGCACCAGTGGGCCCGAAGCGGGCCCAGGCCGTTGTGCTTGCATTCGTTGCAAGCTTGTTGGGCACGTTCGCTGCAGCCTTTCTCTATGACTTCAATCGCGCAACGATCGCGCAACTGATCCCAGCGCGGCCCTCGAAACGGGGGAACGGAACGCAGGGTTCAACAGCTTCCGATGACCCCTCGCTCGAACCCGCACCTCTTTACGTGCCGCACATCGCGACGCTTCCGCGCGTCGCGCCAGAGACTGCGACGTCCCCCATGCGGATGGCCCGCCTGGTCGTTGCCGATCCGGCGGGGGCCTATGCGCGTGCCGTCAAGGCCCTCGCCGACGACCTGCTTCAGTCGCATGCCGCCGAACAGGGTGCCCTGGTGGTCCTGTTTGCATCGGTGACGCAAGGGGAAGGCAGTTCCACGCTCGCTTCGAACATCGCGACGGCCCTCGCGACGGGTGGCCGCCGGACGCTTCTAATCGATGGCGATGTCAGCGGCGAGGGCCTCTCGCGCATGCTTGGAGTTGGCGCGGAAATCGGCCTCACCGACGTCCTTGCTGCGCGCGCCGAGCCGAGCGCGGCCCTTCTGACCGACGAGACAACAGGGCTCTCGATGATCGCGGCCCGCGGCACGCTCGACCGCCACGAAGAGACTGATGGTCTCATCTCGTCACGCCGCGCGCACGATCTGTTCGCCGCTGCGCGGACGGCCTTCGACGTTGTGATCATCGACGCACCACCCGTTCTCGCGTCCGGCGAGACCGCTTGGATTGCAGTGTCCTGTGACACCGTTGTGCTGACCGTTACCTGGCAACAGACGTCCCGCAGCTTGGTCCGGGCAGCCGTGGAGCGCCTGAGATCGGAGCAAGCTCCGCACATTGGAATTGCACTGAACAACGTCTCATCCCCCGACGACGTCCGGCAGCCAACCTCAGATTTGCTTACAGCCCAGGCCGCGCCTTTCGGACGTCGCGGCAGCCGTGGTTCGCAGGAGTACCGATCATGACCGAGTACGCAGCCCCGACCCGTGCCGCGACAGAAGGGCCACTTGAGACCGCCGAAGCGCCGGCTGCGAACCGGGAGCCGTTCTCCCGCAAGGTGACGATCGACCTCGTCGCCTTTGCAGACGTGCTGGTCATTGTCTTTGCAGCCATGGCGGCGCACGCCCTCGGCACTTTGGCAACCACGTCCCTTACAGTGTTGCACGCCGCCCAAACCGCCCTCCTCGGGGGGCTGTTGTTCCATATTCTGGTGCGTGGCGCGCGTGGTTACGACGTGAGCCGGTTCCATCACGCTGTTGCTGCGTTCTGGGTGGTGTTACCGCCGTTGTGCCTTGCAATCCTGGCCGCCTCAAGCCTGCCAATGGATCCCGAAGAGCCGCTTCGCACGATCGCCGTTTACGGAACGACGTGGTTCGTCATAGCTGCGGGCAGCCTCGCGCTGATGCGCGTTGCTGTTGCAAGACTGCTTTGGAGGAGCATTCAAGCGGGTCGGTATGATCAACGGATCGCTGTATTCGGCGCCGGATCCACTGCCCGGCGCATCCGCGATTACCTGGACCTGCACCCGATGGGCGCGCACTTCGCCGGCGTCTATGACGATCGCGCCGCAAGTGATCGTCTCGATGCGGATGGCCTCGTCATCTCGGGCAAGCTCGACGACATGCTCCATGACGGCCGGCGTGGCGCCTTCGACAAAGTCTTGATCGCGCTGCCAGCAACGGCAGACCGTCGCATCGCGTCGATTGCAGCGCAGCTCGAACAGCTGCCAGTCGGCGTCCACGTGGTGACCCACATCGCAACGGACTTGATCGAGCCGAAAAGCCTTCACTCCGTTTCCGCCTTGGGGCCTGTCGGATTGCTGGACGTCAAGGCCGCGACATTCGGGGATTGGGGCCGCATCGTGAAGCGTGGTGAGGACATCGTGCTCGCAGCGCTCTTCCTTATCACCCTGTCACCGCTCCTTGCGCTGATCGCGATCGCAATCAAGCTCGATAGCGGCGGTCCTGTGCTGTTCCGCCAGCGCAGACGCGGGCGCAACCGCACCGTGTTCGAAGTTCTCAAGTTCCGCACCATGCACGTCATGGAGGATGGTGCAGAGATTCAACAGGCCGAAGCCCAAGACCCGCGCGTCACGCGCGTCGGGCGCTGGCTCAGGCGCTCGAGCCTCGACGAGCTTCCGCAGCTCTGGAACGTCCTGCGTGGCGAGATGTCGATCGTCGGGCCGCGGCCGCACGCGATCGCCCATGACGACGACTGGGCGCAACGCTATCGGCCCTATGCGAGACGCCATCAAGTCAAGCCGGGCATTACAGGTCTTGCCCAGGTGTTCGGCGCGCGCGGCCAGATCCACGGCGACCGCTCTCTGCGTGAGCGAGTCGACCAGGATCTCGAGTACATCGCGAACTGGTCCCTGCTGCTCGATCTCAGAATCATCGTGTCGACGCTCTACGCGGTCGCGCGCGCAGACAACGCTCATTGAACGCGCTCGGCTCGTGCCATGCTGAAGACGCTGAGACAGGCTCCATTCCCGATCACCCTGTTGATCGCGAGCTTCCTGTTTCCGAGCGAACTGTCACTGCACGTGGCGGACTTGAGGTTGCCGGCGCACCGCGTTGCAATCCTCCTGATCCTGCCATTCGCCGTTTGGCGCTTGACGGCGCGCGGTGATGTCCGCTGGCGCATCTTCGACATCGCCCTTCTTGGCTATGCGAGTTGGGCGCTCCTTGCCTTTACGCTGCATGGCCGTGCTGCGGGCGGGTTCGTCTACGGCGGCTCGATCGCGCTTGAAAGCTTTGGGGCCTACGTGATCGCGAGAGCCTACGTGCGGGACTTCGACACGTTGCAGCGCACGCTCGAGGTCTTGATGATCGCGGTCGTCACAGCACTGCTCCTTGCACTGCCGGAAATGCTGCTTGGTCAACACTTCACCCATGACCTGCTGCAGCGCTTGACCGGACATTATCACCTGCGCGTCATTGAACAGCGCTTCGGTCTCACGCGCGCCATGGGCACGTTCGACCATCCAATCCATCTTGGAACATTTGCTGCGACCACGGTTGCGCTCGTGTGGTTCAACGGCAAGAGGGTGCGCCGCAGGCTTCAGGCGATCGCAGTCATCATCGCGACAACGGCCTGCGCCTTGTCGTCAGCACCGATGCTGTCGGCCGCGCTGCAAGCGGGTTTGCTCGGCTGGGAACGCGTGACACGAGGCCTCAAGGGGCGGGTACTCATTCTCGTCGCCATGCTTTCAAGCGCCCTTATGGTGGTGTCGCTGGTCTCGACGCGCTCGATCCCGATGCTGATCGCGACGGGGGCAACAATCGACCCCTGGACCGGCTATTACCGCATGCAGATCTGGAACTGGGGGCTCAAGACGGTCGAACGCCATCCCTGGTTCGGGATCGGCCTTGCCGATTGGGAGCGGGCCTGGTGGATGCACAGCGCGTCCGTCGACTCCTATTGGCTACTCGTCGCCATGCAGACGGGTCTTCCGTCCCTGCTCCTGCTCATCGCAGCGGTCGTCCTGATCGTCAGTTTCGCTTCGATCCGCGCTCGTCGATGGGACACGCCTGAAGCCGACGGTGCGCTGCGGGGCTGGGTGATCGCGCTGGCCGCGCTCTGCCTCGTCGCGGTGACGGTTCACTATTGGAACGTGACGCACTCCTACTTCTTCTTCGTGCTGGGGCTCGGCGGCTGGCTCGCCGACCCGGTTCCGAAACGCGCCCGCTCCCGCCATCATCCGGTGGCGGGAAGCGCTGTGCCGACCGCGCCGGCAGGCCGAGGCCTCGCGATCGCCGGAGACGGCCATTTCCGTCTTTGATGCAACAGCCAGAACACAAGTGAGAACCAGCAGCCGCGCCGCTTCATCAGGTAGAACGGTCGAAGGCCGAATCGACCGGGATCTGAATGCCGTTGGCGAGTTGGTTGGTTCGGCCCGCCGTCGAGACGACCCGAAGCAGATCGGCATACTCCTCGTCGGTCATGCCGCGCGCCCGGGCCGCAGCCGTGTGGGAATGCACGCAGTACGAGCAGGCATTAGCGATCGAAACGGCGACGTAGATCATTTCCTTGGTCTTGGGATCGAGCGCGGACGGCGACGTCATCACGCGCTTGACGTCGCGCCAGACCTCTTCGAGCAGCGGCGGATCGAAGGCGAGATATCGCCAGAAGTTGTTGATGAAGTCCGAGCCCCGTGTCGAACGGATGTCGTCGAAAACGGCTGCGACGCGGGGATCTTGTTCCGGCGACGGCGGAGGTGTCAGGGTCGGCATGGGAGCAACTCCAATGGTGGCGACAAAGGTTGCTTGGGAATGCGGGCGCGCTCGAGCTTCTCAAGGCGAGCAGCAGTCGAGGTACTCCTCGCACGTCCGCAAGCCCCGGCACGCTCCAACCCGATCGGTTCCATCCTGCGCGGTCAGCCCGGTGCGGAAGACACACGGACAACAGCGATCGTCGTATTGTCCTGGCCCGGCTCGCGCGCAGCCTCGACCGACCGTAGCAAAGCCTGCGCGATGGCAGCTGCGCCATCGTTGAGATAAGCTTCAACAATACGGGCGATCTCGACCTCATCGAGCGTGTGGATTCCATCCGAAGCGCAGACGATCACATCACCAGTCTCAAGCGTCAAAGGTTTGCGCGATACGTCGACCAGTTCGAGTTCCTCACCCATCACCGCCGATCGCAAAAGGTGGCGGCGTGGATCGGCTCGCGCCTGTTCCACGGTGATCCGTCCCTCTTGGGCCGCTTGGTCAAGTGCTGGCGCCAACGAATGGTCCTCATTCAGAAGCGCAATGTCACCGGCTCGGATCAGATAGAGTGGGCTATCGCCGACGCTGATCCAGCTGAGCCCGTTGCCAGCGATGTGGGCGCCGACGAGCGTCGAGCCCATTCCGGCGAGGCGCTGGTGCTCAGCAATCGCCGAGGCGATCGTGCTGTTGGCGACATCGAGGGCAAGTTCCAGACGCTCGACCGTCGTACGATCGCGACCGCCATGGATGAAGGCCTGAACGAATGCCTCGCACGCAAGCCGGCTCGCAATTTCGCCAGCGGCATGGCCTCCCATGCCGTCGGCAAGAACCACGAGCAACGTGCCATCCGGGGCAGGATCGCGCGGACGCGCATCTGGATACGTCGACGACCCTGGCCACAGGGTGGCGGCATCCTCCTGCCGGTCCCGCTCGCCGCGCGTTGCGACACATGCGCTATCGAGTGGGAGTTTCAACGATTGTGCCTGCTGAGTTCGCTCCAGTCGAAATCTGGCCCGCAGAACGGGACGAACACAAGCTGTGTCTTGCCCATGGTGATCAGGTCCATCGCATGAAGCTCAACGGGCTGGGCTGGTCGCTTCTCGTTGACCGAAACGACGTTGGTCTTTGCCATATTCGGCACGAACAGGAACGACCGGTCGGTCGAATCATAACGGATGTAGGCCTGCTCCTCGGATGAGATCGCATCGTCCCCGAAGTCGATAGGGATCCGGTTCGTCGGAGAGCGCCCGAGCGTGTTGTTGCCCTCGAAGACGGGCCGGAACAAGCCGAGGCCCGGCCCCCCAACGACAACCAGCCAAGCGACGACCGGGTCCTGTGCGAAGTCGCCGCGAACCACGTTGTTGCGGCCACGCACGACTTGCGTCTTCTGCGGCTGAGCGTGCGCGGGGGTTGGGTGGGATGCAGCACCCAAGCCGCCACGCGCGACGGCCGTCGTCGGCGCTACATCGGGCTCCGGCTCGAGGTCCTCGACGGGCGGCACGTTGGGCGTCCCACCCCTTGCCTCGCTCGCAGCTTCGCGTGCCGTTTTCGTCATGCCGGTTGCCGGGGCCACGGGTGTGGCGGGAGGAACCTGATCGGCGAGCCTGGTCGGGACCGGCGTAATGTCCTTCATGACATCGCTCGCCTGCGAAGGCAGGACAGGTGGCTGATGAGCCCCGCTGGCCGGCGCGTTACGCTGGCTCTCATCACGTCCAGCTGCCGCGAGGGCATCCCTTAATGAACCGAGGATCGAGCCGCGCGATCCTGCTCCGCCTTGTCCGCCTGCCATCCTTCAAGTCCCCCTGACGATCGGGATCCTGTGTCCGCGACCGGAAAATCGGCGCCCTTCGTCCCTGCCTCACGGTCATCCGCTAATTGGTCTAATCCATGGCAGACGAGATCGAAACGCCAAAGGTGAGAGCCCAGCCGAATCGTGTCGCCAGGCGCCAGCGGCGAACGGCTCACGCGCCGTCCGTTGACGTGCGGACTGGCGTGTTCGGTGCCCGCGAGCGAAACGAGTTGCCATGTGCCCGCCGGGTCTACAACCAGCAAAAAATGAATTGGCTCGCAGCCGGGACCATCGACCATCAAACCGGCATCGGCTGCCGATCCAACACTCAGTCCACCGGGCGGCACACGGAACGCGGCAGCAGCACCACCACCAATCCGATTGAGGATTGCAACGGCATTCTGCTCGCGCAGCGCCACTTCAGCCCCGGTTGCCGGATCGCGGTTCGACTGAGCCGATCGCGACGTCGCATCGTGTGATGGGATCCGTGACGATGCTGGCCGTGCACGTGGGAGGGCGTAGCCGAGTCCCGCCAGAAGCGGCAGCGCCAAGGCGAGGGCCAGGGCGGCCGCCAATTCGGGGCTCATTTCGATGAAGCGCCAGATCAGACCTTCGAAATCCCCGGGCGGCGCATCGCGTGCACTTGCTCCGCTCCAACGATCGGCCGCAACCGGCCCGGCCTGTCCAATCTTTTCAACCGGCGCCCGTTCAAACAACCATCCGAACGTCTGGACCCGGTCCGCAACCCCTGTGAAAAATGCCATCGTAAGCGATCCAAAGTGGCCGATCGCCGTGCCCTCAAAGTTGCAACGACCCACGGCTGCAAAGACGAGACTGTTTGAACAGTCCCGCGTGCCAAGTGATCCCCGCAGTTCGCCACATTTCAGTGTATACGGTCGCATGGGTACTGATGCACGTTCAAGGGGGATTTGCGTGCAGATGGAACATTCAGCAGGCGTCCTAGTGAGGCGTCGGGGCAAAATCGATCGGACGTCGTGGCGATGAAGCGATTTTGGCGCGACGGGCCAAGCGACGCCCACACATGCCGCACGTGCCGGCCACTGGACCGCGACGATGGGGCTCAACGACCCTGCATCGCGCGGGTTCGCGGGGAGGTCTGAGCGATGGTGGCGCTCGAGGCTGGAACTGTCCTTGCAGACGATTTCGAGATCGAGCGGGTGCTCGGGGCTGGCGGCTTCGGCATTACGTATCTCGCGACCGAGCGGGCGCTTCATCGCCATGTGACGATCAAAGAATATTTTCCGTCAGACTTTGCCATCCGTGGCGCAGGCGCAACGGCACTGCCGCGCTCGTCGGGGCGCGAGGAGGATTTCGCCTGGGGCCTCTCGCGCTTTATCGACGAAGCTCGCACTCTTGCGCGCTTCAATCACCCGAACATCGTCAAGGTCTACAGGTACTTCGAGGAGAACGAGACGGCCTACATGGTTCTCCATTTCGAGCAGGGCCCGCAGCTCCGCCAGTGGCTGAAAGACCTCGGACGAACCGTGCGCCAAGAGGAACTCGACGCGATCGCAGGTCCACTGCTCCACGCACTCGAGACGCTCCACGCTGCAGACTTCCTGCACCGCGATATCGCACCCGACAATATCATTATCAGGCCTGACGGTTCGCCGGTGCTGATTGATTTTGGTTCCGCGCGGGGCGATATCGCCCGCCAGTCGCGGACGGTCAGCGCGCTCGTGAAACCGGGCTACAGCCCATTCGAGCAATACGGCCAGGACGGTATCGCCCAGGGCCCGTGGACAGACATTTATGCCCTGGCCGCCACGCTCTATCAGGCAGTGACGGGCAAGCGCCCTCCCGATTCACCGACCCGCATGATCAAGGACGACTTGCGGCCAGCGCGCGAGGCTGCGGTCGGAGCCTTTCGCCAGGACTTTCTCGTCGCACTTGACCGGGCGCTGTCACTCGAGATCGCCGCGCGGCCGCAGTCGGTTGCAGCCTGGCGCCACCACTTGCTGCGCGAGCCGACGGTTCTCGTCGGACCTGCGGCCGCCCAGCAGCGCAAGCTTGGCTTCGGAGCTGCGACTTGGCTCGCGCGCCGAAAAAAGGCAGCACCTGCGACGCCACCCATGCCGGACGCAACCCCAGAGACCGCGATCGTCGAGATCAGCGTGCCCCGTGCAGGGGGATCGGCCGAGATCGCAGGCCAGTCAACGGTCCGGTCCGCCGCACCGTCAGGCGCGCGCGCGGCTCCGGGCGATCCAACAAGACAGGCCGAACCAAGCCGGGCCGCGAAGGGGCAGCATCGGGCAAACGGCGCCGCACCGACCGCCGAGCAGGCGCCAGCATCGGTCCGACGGCGATCAAAGCCCGCGCGCGCTCTGCTTGCCAGGATATTTGGCCGCAAAGAAAATCACGCCGTTGAGCCACGCCGGTCGACCGCCTCGTTGCGCAGGACTGGCCTTCGCACGCGGCTTGCGCGCGAACTCGCGGCAAGAGACATGCCCGTTGCCGATGCAGCCGTTGCGGATACGCCAAAGGCCCCACGCAAAGGCGCACTCGTCGTTGCATCGCGCGCAGACCCCCCTGCAAACCGCAAGCCCGCCAAGCCCCGCCGCCGCCGTTCAAGCTCGGTCGCGGGCCTAATGCTGCAGGTCGCAGCGGTTGCAACGATCGTCGGCAGTTTCGTTGCAATCCAGCAGATGGCGCCGCAATTCGGCATCGACCGAGAGCCGCAGGATGCCGCGCCGGCCACGACAGAACGCCGCGCGCCTGTCTCGGGCAGATCCACCGCAGCACGCTCCGAACCAACAGATGCGCCAGGCGCTTCGGCGCGCGCCGAGCCGGCAAGACCGCCCCGCGAAACGACCACCGGCCAAAGCTCAACACGACCTGCGGACGAGCCGTTGATCGAGACGCCGAGGGTTCGCCCGGTTGAGCGGCGCCTCGCCGCGCTGTCCCCTCAGCAGGTTGTGGAACCGGGACCAAATTTCCTGATCCATCAGTTCCAGCCGCACCCTGGCGGCGTCCAGCATGTGCGGTTCGCCAATCAGGGGCGCTGGATTGTCACAACGGGCTCGGATCGCCGGTTGAAAATCTGGGACGCGGCAACCGGCAATGAGATCGGGTTGATCGAGCTGGACTTTGGCATGCCGACCGCGCTTGCAAGCGTTGGGACGATTGCTGTCACCGGGCACGCGACGGGAGAAGTCGTTGTTTGGGATCTGGCGCTCAAAGTGAAGCGGGAGGTGTTCAAGCGCAACGAGGCGCGAATCTGGTCGGTCTCGATCCTCGACGGCGGTAAGGCGTTTGCAGCCGCCTCGCATGATTGGAAGGTTGCGCTCTGGAGTGCCGGTGTCACCGATGCCCCGATCTATGCGTTCGAAGGTCACGACAACGCAGTCCAGGCGATTGCGCGTTCGATCAACTCAGACCTGATCGTGTCAGCAAGCGCTGATCGCAGCCTTCGGCTTTGGGATGTGCGCCGGCTCAGCCTCGTGCGCAGCTATCGCGGCCACCCGGAGTTCGTAACGGCTGCGGCCTTGTCACAGGACGGCGAACGCCTTGCATCAGGTGACCTGTCGGGCGAGATTCGTGTTTGGTCGGTTGGTTCCGGCCAGCGGCTGAGGCGCATCAAAGCGCACGACGGCGAGGTGATCGGCGTTGGCTTCCTCGGCGACCGCAATCTGCTGGCCTCGGCCGGCAAGGACGGACGCATCAGGGTGTGGAACCTGCGCAACGGACGGGCTATTGAGACGCTCGGCTCACGCGGCTCTGACATCGTTTCATTCGACCCGACTCCGGATCATCGCGAAATCGCCGTCGCGCTTGCAGACGGGTGGGTGCGGGTCTGGGACGTGAGCGAGCTGCGGCCATGAGCCCCGCAAACCCGCTCTCGCGTGTGCTGCCAGCTACTGAGCAGCCGAAAGCGCAGCAGCAAGCTCTTCGTAGGCATCACAGTCTGTGCCGCAGAGTGCTGCGATCATCGCAAGTTGCGCCTCGGCACCGGCGCGATCGCCTTGAGCCAGCAAAGCTTCGCCGAAGTAAGCCCGCGCCTGCGGGTAATCAGGCTTTACCGCCAGCGCATCACGGTAGAATGCGATCGCCACATCCATCTCGCCAAGCTTCCGGCTCGTGAAACCGAGCATGTTGAGAATGCGCGGGACACTCTGGTCTGCTGCCGATTTGAGCAGCTCCCGCGCTTCGGCGTAGCGCTGCTGGCCTGCGAGCGCATAGGCCGCTGCATAAATGGCGTCGTCTGTCGGGCGCGCGGCCTGAGACGCCTCATCGGAGTTCGACTTCTGACATTCCGGCCGCGTCTGGTTGCGCTTTTTGCGGCAATCAATCACGGGCTGGGGTTCGTCGCCAAGAGCAAAAGCAGGCCTCGAGTCTCCCACCGCCAGTGTCGTAACCGCGCCGAACCCGATCACACCTGCCAAAGCCAAGGCACGCAACGTGACCGCGACGATCGATGTCCAACGGCGCTCCATTATCGCTGTCCTGTCGCTCGTCTCACGCATCCACCATGGCTCCAACCCGGCAATCCTCATTGCTGTCCTGATATCATGTGGTCCAATCGCAGTCACTTCACGGCGGCGCGATCGCAAGAGGGTGTTGTCCACAACCGCTCAGGGCGCAAAGTGTGCTCAAAGTTTTGCCCACGACTCGACGTCTTTATTCGATGCAACCATGTCGAGGCCGAGAGGGGGGACGAAGATGCTCGGGCGGCGCAGAAAACCCGAAGGCTTTGTGTGGCAGACACACTTGGCAACGCGCGTTCTGCGCCGGCGTGAAAAGCGGGCGCAACAGGTTGAAGCGGTACGTGCGGCTGTTGATGAGGCCGGTCAAAAGCTTGGCGCGCTCGCAGCCGACAAGATCGATCAGGCCGGCGCGATCGGGGTTCAGGGTCTCAAAAAGCTTGGCTCCGGTGCGGCAGTTGGCGCGGTCCACGCCAAGGCGAGCGTCGTGCGCGTTGCGCGCGAAGTGAAGGGCAGGACGCCGGGCCTCATTGCGACATTGAAGGCGAAGGCGCACCAAGTTGCGCGCGCGGTCATTCTCCTTCTGCCCGAGCGCCGCGCGATTGCTGAGCGGCTTGCAGCGCTTCCTCACCGCTTCGCCTCGAACCAGATCGGCGCGCTCGCTGTGGTCTTCGGCCTCGGCGGCGGCACGCTGGCCTTGATCGCAGCGACGACGATTTTTTCAGACGGCCAAGCCCCCGGGAAAGTTGCCGCCGAGCGGCCAGTTCCAGGGCTGTCAAGGCCCGCCACGTCAAGTTCCGCGCCGACATCGTCGCCGCAGTCGTCGTGGTTCGGACTGTCCTGGCTTGGCCTATCAGCGGGCCGCGCACCGATTGTGGGAACCGCGCGTGCCCTATCGGGTGGTACGATCAGCCTCGCGGGTGAACGCTTGAGCCTCGATGGCATCGACGCGCCCGAGGCCGCCCAACCTTGCCTCAATCTGCGCGGACGAACCTGGGCGTGTGCCGAGACAGCACGCCAGGCATTGACCCGAAGGCTGCGCGGGACAGCCGTGACGTGCGCGCCATCGGCCGGTTCACCGAGTGCCGGTTTTCTCGCTGCGCGCTGTACCGCAGGTGGCATCGACGTGACGCTTGCTCTTCTCGATCGCGGCCTCGTCGTCGCCACCGCGCGTGCCGACGAAGCGCAACGGGACGCGGAACGCTCGGCCCGCGATGCAAAACGGGGCCTGTGGGGCAACGCTGCCAACGTGGCGCCGGCCGAATTCCGACAACGCGCTTGGGCGGAGGCGGCCGCGCAACGCCCCGACGGCTGCCCGATCAAAGCCACCGTGGCGCGTGGCAACCGCATCTACCTGATGCCATGGTCGAGTGGCTATCGGGCTGCGCGCGTGCGGCCCGCAGAGGGTGGGCGATGGTTCTGCAGTGAGGACGAGGCAATCGAGGCAGGTTGGAAACGCGCTTGACGTGAACAGCCGCCGGGTCGTTTCCTGAAGCCACACAAGACGGCCAACGACATATCGGCTTCGGCAGGAGACGCACACATGCAGGACGCACCAACGCAGCTCAAGACATTCCAGACCTACATCGACGGCACATGGGTGGACGCCACTTCGGGGCGCACATTTTTATCATCAGACCCCTACACAGGCGAGGCTTGGGCGCAAATCCCCCAATGCGACGCCGAGGACGTCGATCGCGCATGTAATGCGGCCTATCGCGCGTTCAGCGAAGGCGCTTGGGCGCGGATGACCCAAAGCGGCCGCGGGCGGGTTCTGCGAAAGATCGCCGGCTTGATCGAGAAGCACGCCGATTATCTCGCCGAGATCGAGGTGCGAGACAACGGCAAGCTGATCTCGGAAATGAGCGCCCAGCTCAAGTACCTGCCCGAGTGGTATTATTACTATGGGGGCCTCGCTGACAAAATTCATGGCTACGTCGTGCCCGTCGATAAGCCAGACCACTTCGCCTACACACTGCGTGAGCCCGTTGGCGTGTGCGGCATGATCATTCCTTGGAACTCGCCGCTGCTGCTCGTCGGCTGGAAGCTCGCGCCAGCTCTCGCCGCAGGTTGTACAGCCGTGATCAAGCCGTCCGAATACACCTCGGCCTCGCTCCTCGAATTCATGCGCTTGGTGATCCAAGAGGCCGACTTACCGCCCGGTGTTGTCAACGTCGTAACTGGCTTCGGCAAGGAAGCTGGCGAACCTCTCGCAACGCACCCGAAGGTCGCGAAGATCGCGTTCACCGGTGGGAGTGCAACCGGGGCGCACGTCAGCGCACTCGCAGCGCAAACCTTCAAGAAAGTGTCGCTCGAACTCGGCGGCAAATCGCCCAACATCGTGTTCGACGATTGTGTGCTCGACGACGCGGTCAACGGAGCAATCAGCGGCATTTTCGCGGCGACCGGCCAAACCTGCATCGCTGGCTCGCGGCTTCTCGTCCAGGAGACGATCCACGACCGCTTCGTCGAGAAGCTCGTCGAGGTCGCCAAGACTGCGAAGCTTGGCAACCCGATGAGCTTCGAGACCCAGGTCGGACCTGTGACGACGCCACCGCAGTACGAAAAGATCCTTGGCTACATCGATATCGCCAAGAGCGAGGGCGCCAATTGCGTGCTCGGCGGCGGACCAGCCGGGGCGGACATGGGCGGCGGCAGGTACTTTGTGCAGCCGACAATTTTCGATGGCGTTCGCAACGATATGCGCATCGCGCAGGAGGAAGTGTTCGGCCCCGTCCTGTCGGTGATCACGTTCAAGGACGACGACGATGCCGTCCGGATTGCCAACGACATTCGGTATGGGCTCGGCTCCGGTGTCTGGACGCAATCCGTCAAGCGCGCGACGACAATGGCTCAGAGGATCAAGGCTGGAACCGTATGGGTGAACACCTACCGGGCCGTCAGCTTCACGATGCCATTCGGCGGTTACAAGCAATCAGGTCTCGGCCGCGAAAACGGCATGGACGCCATCAACGAGTACCTGCAGACGAAGAGCGTCTGGATCAACAATGGATCGGGCGGCGGTAATCCGTTCGTGATGAAAACGTCGGCCAGCAGCTGACGCGCAGACCGATTGCAAGCCTTTCGCTTGAAACGAAAAGAGCCCGCGGCCGGGGGGTGCCGCGGGCTCTGACGTAGGTACGCGTTGGGGATGGGGGAGCGCGCCTACGAATGTCACTCCTCAGTAAACCCCATGACGGCTTGGCCTTCAAGGCTAGCGACAAGGTGATTCTTCATAAAGCAAATAAATTGTTCACCTGTGTCGTCGAATGGAACGAAACCTCCTGGCACGCGGTCGTGAAGCCGGTGTGATGCAGTTTGAATTGCGCGTCCCCACTCTCGCGTGGTCAGTGCGCCGATCCTTTCGAGGCTCTGCGACAGGATCAGCGAACCGCGAGACGTCAAGGCGCGTCTTCGAGCTTCGTTGAGCGCATGCAGGCTCGAACCCCTCAAGCGTGGATGACAAATCATGCCGATCACACCGCTGATGCCCCGCCAAGCCGTGCCTGACGTGACAGTGCCACTCGTTGGCGGCGGAACCTGGACGCTCTCGCACCAGACGCCCAAAACCTTCACGATGCTCGTGGTATATCGAGGGTTGCATTGCCCGATCTGCAAGAGCTACCTCGCCGACCTGCAGCGACGCTTGCCGACATTCGAAGGTCTGGGTGTCGGTGTGCTTGCCGTTTCGAGCGACCCGCAGGATCGCGCCGAGCAATCGCGCAACGATTGGGGCCTGGATAAACTCCCGCTCGCTTATGGCCTCACGCTCCAGCAAGGCCGTTCGCTCGGCCTCTACGTCTCGTCGAGCAACGGCAAGACGTCGATCGGCGTCGTTGAGCCCGACCTCTTCGTGGAACCTGGACTGTTTCTGATCCGTCCGGATCGCACACTCTATTTCGGCTCGGTGCAGACAATGCCATTCGCGCGGCCGCAGTTCGCCGAGATCGAGGGGGCGCTCAAGTTCGTGATCGAGAAGAACTATCCGGCACGTGGAGAGGTCGTCGAGATCCCGGCGTAGGATCTCTGCGGTGCCCGAAATCAGATTCCTCATGCGAGGCTCAGTGATCAGGATTTCGGCATAACGCGCAAGGCCGTGAAGTCACTCGGCCTCGCGCCAACGAGCTGTGATCGGCAGGAGGGACTGCCGATCACGACGATTCAGCCGCGCGTTCCCGCAACACAAACTTCTGGATCTTGCCGGTAGAGGTCTTTGGCAGCGGTCCGAACACGAACTGGCGCGGCAGCTTATAGCCCGCCAGATGCGTGCGGCAGAACGCTGTCAGATCGGTTGACGTCACATCTTCACACCCATCCTTCAGTGTGACGAACGCACACGGCGTTTCGCCCCACGTCGGGTCAGGCTTGGCGACGACGGCGGCTTCAAACACGGCGGGGTGCCGATAGAGCACCTGCTCGACTTCGAGCGACGAGATGTTCTCTCCGCCGGAGATGATGATGTCCTTGGAGCGGTCCTTCACCTCAAAATAGCCGTCGTCGTGCCAGACGGCGAGGTCGCCCGAGTGGTAGTATCCTCCGGCGAACGCAGCTTCGGTCGCGTCAGGATTCTTGAGATAGCCCCGCATCAGCGTGTTGCCTCTCAGCATGATCTCGCCCAACGCAGCCCCGTCGCGCGGAAGCACGGCGCAACTTTCCGGCTCGGCGACAATCATGTCCTCGATCAGGACGTGCGGGATCCCCTGCCGCGCCATCAGCACATGGCGGTCTGCGTCGGCGAGGGTCGACCATTCAGGTTTCGGCACACAGGCAACGGACGGGCCATAGCTCTCTGTGGTTCCGTAAGCGTGCAGCACCTCGAAGCCGATCCCCTCCATGTTGCGGATCACGGCCGACGGCGGGGCCGCTCCACCCGTCATGACTTTGGTTCGCAAGGGCGGCGTGCGACGCACGTCGCTCGGAGCATTGGCGAGCATGTTGAGCACGATCGGAGCCCCGCACATGTGCGTGACGTGATGCTCCGAGATCAAATCGAAAATCCGCTTCGGCTCGACCTTGCGAAGGCAGATGTGCGTTCCAGCCGCTGCCGTCACCGCCCAAGTGTATGTCCAGCCTGAGCAATGGAACATCGGCAAGGTCCACAGGTAGCGGCTGCTCGGCTCGAGGCCGAACGTCAGCGCGTTCGCCATGGCATTGAGGTGTGCGCCGCGATGGCTGTAGACGGCCCCTTTCGGATTGCCCGTCGTCCCGGAGGTGTAGAGAAGGCAGATCGGATCCCATTCATCCTGCGGCCCGCCTGGCAGGAACGCGGGGTCGGCGTCAGCGAGGACGACCTCGTAGTCAAGCGCGCCAACAGCCGGGCAATGGGTCGTCTCTGGATCGGCGATATCGACGACAACGGGGGGCTCGACGCACAGGCCGAGGGCTGGGGTCACCGTTGCGTGGAACTCGCGGTCACACAGCAGAACCTTGGCCTCGCCATGCTCCAGGCAGAACGCGATCGCTCGAGCGTCGAGGCGGATGTTGATGGGATTGAGCACCGCACCGAGCATCGGCACGGCATAGTGCGCTTCAAGCATCGCGGGGATATTTGTTGCAATGATCGCAACGGTATCGCCGCGCCGGATGCCGAGCTTGTCGAGGGCATGTGCCAGCCGACGGCAGCGGTTGCGGAACGTGCGATAATCGTGGCGCACGTGGCCGTGGATCACAGCCGTCCGTTCCCCAAAGAACGCGGCAGCTCGCTCGATGAAGCTGATCGGCGTCAAAGGTACGAAATTGGCCGATCGCTTGGCGAGTTCGGGCCTGTTCCAATCCATGGCGACATCCTTCTCGATGAGCACCTGAAGAGGAAATGTCAGCCGAGCCGACCGTCGGGTGCAGCCACAACGCCGCAACCGAAGCTGGCAGTCAGGCCTCGATCCCGCGCGACTTCAGGAAGCCCGGGTTCTTGATCACCAGTTCCTCGCACAGGACCTGCTTCAACTGGTCTCGAAGGTCTGGCGGCATGCCGTCAGCAACCTCGCCGGAGCGGATGTCGGCTGCGAGCCTCCCAATCGAGCCGTCACCGTCCGGATAGCACGTGTCAAGCAGTTCCCAGATCGCCTGCTCGCCATCCGTGAGAATCTCGCGGCGTGCGATCGACAGGGCATTCAAGACCATGGCGAGGGCATATCGCTGGTTCGGGTTCAGTTCGGGCTTGATCTCCCTCTCGAGCGTGCGCTGAGCAAGCTCGATCAAGGTCTCGGCCGCGATACGGCGCGTTCTCATAAGCGGTCTCCGCGGCCGAAGCGTTCAATGGCGAGGAGAGCGTCCAATTCCATCTGCGGCGCCATCAGGCCCGTCAAGGCAAGCTCAAGCGACTCTTCACCGCCTTTGCGATAGCGATCGCCTTGCGCGACGGCGACCGCCGCCCATTTGGCAGCCGCCATGATCTCCCAGTAGTCAACTGCCGCATCATCGTCGGGGAGCGGCCGGACCGTCTCGTATCCTGCGCGAAACGGCGCCCGTGTTGCAATCCCGCCCGCCTCAAGGTCGTCGTTACCAAACCTCCAGGAGCGCGCACAAAACCAGCCGATGTCTTCAACCGGATCGCCCCAATGGGCAAACTCCCAGTCGAGAACAGCAGTGACGCTGGAGCCCTCGACAAGATAGTTGCCGGTCCGGAAATCGCCGTGAACAAGTGTGACCTCGCGGGAGACTGGGGCCCGGGCGTCAAGCCAACACAGGATGTACTCCAGGGCGGGTCGTGGCTCGCCCGCTCCATCCATCAGGCGGCGCAGCCGCTCGACTTCGCGCCGGGCCGGCGCAGTCCCAGCATCGGGCGGCGCGCCGAGGATCGACGCGTGCGAAAGGGCGTCCAACCCGGGCTTTGACGGACCCATCGCATGGATGAGGGCCAGTTGGCGTCCAAGCTCGCGGGCAATGTCCGGCCCCACGGTCGCAAGATCGCCGCGGCGGACCAAACTGCGTGCGTCCGCACTGCCGCCGATGAAGGCCTGGATGCTGAATGGCTGACCGATCAGCGTGGCATCATCGCAGTCGGCGAGGGGCTCAGCCACCCGCACACCAGAGCGATGCGCCGCAGCGAGCACCTCGAACTCTGCACGACGCCCAAGGCTCAAGCTGATGCGCGAGGCGGCGTCCGTGCGCAGCACGACCTGGAACGTGCCGGCCCGCGGTCCTCCCGCGACCTCAAGATCAAGGCACCAGTTCTCTTGAACCGCACCACCGCTCAGGAGGCAGGTGGAATGGATCGAGACGGAGCGCGCCTCCCAGACCCGAGCCAGAAACGCGGCCAGAGCCGGCGCACGCTCTGGCGTGAAGGTCGTGGCCTTCGACACAGGTTTAAGCATCGTCCCCCAGCCACCGCGCGTGCCACAAGCCTGCGTGGCCGGGGCCGCCCTTTGCCTTCGATTGTACAGATGAGCACGCCAGTCGGGCTGAGCGACGCTTCGCCCAGAGGGTGTATCGCATACCACGCGGCCAGATTGAAAGAGCCACCGCGGCGGTTGGCCCAACCGCGGCGGCGGCACGGCGCGACCGCTTCGACACCCACTGACCTAGGACCAGCTTTCCGTCGTCCGTGACTCGCTCTCGTCAGACGCCGAAACGAACTACGGAACGCAACGGGGACGAGTGTGATGACCGAGACGTCCGCTGCATCGATACCGGCCCGGTGTCGAGGCGGACTTCGCGGTCTCAATCACACTCGAC
>JBHJOC010000069.1:0-45259 GCA_050330095.1 Hyphomicrobiaceae bacterium | reverse complement strand
CGGGCCACTAGTCCCGCCGATCAGAAGTCCCTGCACCATCTGCAACACGCGCCTGCCAGGGACTTCTGATCGATAAGGGCTACTAGCAAGATCAAATACTTGGTGATGCGTTAGTCGCGCCTTGAGTGATATCCGACCCGATGCAGAGGCCGGTCAATCAAGGTGCGACGCCTCACGAGTGGGCCTTATCGCGCGGAGGGGCCGTCTGGTCGAGGTCGGGCATTCGATCCCGAGGGCGGCAAATCGATGCGGCCGCGTTAGGCCTCGCGCCCGAGTTGACCGGCAGTGTGGCGATGTCGGCACCCTCGATCCGCTTCGATCGATAAGCCGGCGTGCTGGCTTGGTGAACTCCTGTTTACCGCGGCGCTTCTATTGTTCGGGCATCCACATCGAAAGAGCAGGACAGACGATGCGCGCCGATCCCGCCCGCGAAGACTACCTCAAGTTCTTTGAAACCCAATACGATCGCGTCAATTACAGTGATCGGTCGTTGGCGGGTCGCGTGCTTGGGCACGGTCACACGCTCATGGAGCGCGATCTTGGGCCCGACCGCCATTTCTCGACCGTGCTCGAGGTCGGCGCCGGCCAAGGACAGCACGTTGAAAGCGTTCGACATGGTTTCGACCGCTACATCATGACGGACTGGGCCATCGACGCCATGTGCCAGCGGTGGGACACTGCCGAGCAGCGCGCACGCGGGATCGAGTGCCGGGTCGCAGACGCAACGCGTCTTGACACGTTTCCCGCCAATTTCGCAGATCGTCTGATCGCATCACATGTTCTTGAACACTTGCCAGAGCCGCATGCGGTGCTGCGGGAATGGAGCCGCGTCGTCAAGCCTGGCGGGCTGATCAGCATTGCGCTTCCGTGTGATCCCGGTCTCGCATGGCGGCTCGGCCGGAACTTCGGTCCTCGGCGCGCCAATAAGCGCGCTGGCAACCTCCATTACGATTACTGGATGGCGCGTGAACACATCAACGCGATCCAGAACCTCTACACGTTCGTGGAGTTCTATTTTCCGCAGCGCACCGACCGGTGGTTTCCGCTCGGTGTTCGCTCGTTCGATTTCAACCTGCTGTTCGTGACGACTGTTGTGAACGACAAGTCGGCGTGAGTGGCAGAAACTTGGCTCACGCCCGTGCTGTGCGAACGGACGCTGTCGTCGCGGTCGGTGTTTCCGGCTTTGCGGTCATCACAGCCGCCTCGTCCGGTTGCAGGGCTGGTGCCGTGAGGTCGAGATAGCGCATGCGACGCAATTCACGCTGGCCGCGACTGACGGCTTCGAGGATCAGGCCGCAAGCAAAGACGAGCACGGCGAGCTGGCCGAGTGCTGCTGCGAGCAGGGCTGTCGGCAACCGCGGCACGAGGCCGGTTTGCAGGAACTCGATCACCACCGGCACTCCCGCAGCAAGGGAGAGCACGGCAAGCATCGCGCCGATCGCACCGTAGAACTCGCGCGGCTTGAGCCAGCGGAACATGTTGGCAATCATGATACTGATACGCAGGCCATCCGAATACGTGCGCAGCTTGCTGTGCGACAAGGCCGGACGCGCCAGATAGCGGACCGGCACTTCTGCGGTCGAAAGCCGAAGGTCGAGCGCGTGAACGGAGAACTCCGTCTCGATCTCGAAGCCGCTCGATGCGGCTGGGAATGATTTGGCGAACCGGCGTGAGAGGACGCGGTAGCCTGAGAGAATGTCGGTGAACTGCGTCCCGAACAGCCGCTGAACGATCCGGTTGAACAGGCGGTTGCCAAACTGGTGGCCGTTGCGGAACGCGGCGCCCGCATCGTCCGGCACTCGGGTTCCAACGACCATGTCGAGATTGTTGGTCACGAGCAGGTCGATCATGCGGCCGGCCGCTGTCGCATCGTACGTCATGTCGCCGTCGGCAAGCACGTAGATGTCGGCGTCGATGTCTGCGAGCATCCGCCGAACCACGTTGCCTTTGCCCTGCCACCGCTCATGACGCACGATCGCGCCTGCTGCCCGCGCGACCTCTGCGGTTCGGTCCGTCGAATTGTTGTCGTAGACGTAAATCCGTGCCCCCGGCAGCGCCTTGCGGAATGCGTCCACCGTCCCGCCAACCGCAACCTCTTCATTGTAGCAGGGGAGCAGGACCGCGATGGACCGGCCGCCGACGGTAGTTGACTGGCCGAGGACGCTGGCCAGTTCTCCGCGCACGCGTTCGCTGTCGAATGTCATGTGAGGCGCCTTTCAACGGGTCGGATCGAGGTACGCGGGCGCGATATCGGTCGGAAGACGACCAGGCGGCGGACCGCATAGAGGGCGAGAAACGTCAGCGCGATGGCTGCAATTTTGGCCAGGAGCGGAATAACTCCAAGCATTTCCGCCAGGACCGAAATCACCACTCCTGTCACTGCGAGCCCGGCAAGTGCTGACGTGACGTATTCAGCAAACAGGCGATGGTGAGTTTTTCCAGTGGATTTGGCGTCGAACACGAATGTAACGACAAGAAGATAATGTGCGAGCATCGCTATGGCGTAGCTCATGAGAGCAGCCGACGTTGGTGCAAGGTGAAGCGTTGAAATCAGCCCGGTGAATAGGGCGACATCGAAAACGATCGTCGCGATGCTGACTGCGACATATCTCAGAAATGGGCGCGCCTGCCATGCAGCGCTGATGTCGGCGACCCTGAGGCGTTGGAACCAATACTGTCCGGCTGCGGAATCGACGGGCACGCCACTCACCTTCTGTCTCTCCGCGCCATGAACCATCTCGCTTTGCTCGTGGACGGCTCCTTTACGGTGTTGGAGAGATTTAAGTACCAAGCCTTACGGATCAGTTGCTGAAATTCGATCAATCAAAATTTCGTCTTGCGAATTAGCGAATTTTATCCAAGTCGCACCTCGTTGCCCCTGGCAGGGCGACACTGAAAGTTTGCCGATCCGTTAATCGATGATAAATATCACTAGCTAAAATCTACAAGTCGAGCGTGTTCACTCGATCGTAACGCGGTGTCGGCACCTTTTATCATCGAATGGAGTCAGCGCGATCGTTCGTGCCGTGACTTGGGTGGGGGCATCATGTCGGCCGGTTGGGTGCAGATCGTGCGCGTGCGTCCTGATCGGAGCCCGGCGTTCGGGCTTTGGCTGCTGGCACTGGCCGCAGCAGTGTTCGGTGTGTCTCACGCGCTCGGCTGGTCGCTGAACGGCATTGCGTCGGATCTCGGTGATCCCGACGACGCGCTGCGCCTTCATCAGGCGCGCGGACTGCTCGAGGGCCGCGGCTGGTACGATCTGAGCATCAGAGAGATTGGCGGGATCGAGCCACTCGTGTCGCACTGGTCCCGACTCGCTGATGCCCCGGTCGCCGCGTTGCTTGCCGTTGGCGTGTTGCTGTTTGGAGCCGAACCCGGCGAGCTGGTGGCGCGAACCGTCTGGCCTGTCACCTTGCTTGTGGTGCTGACGGCACTCGTTGCGATCGAGGTGCGTCGGGCGGCCGGCACGACGGCAGGCGTCATCGCAATCTGGCTTGTCGCTTCGAGTGTCCTTGCTGTGGCGCAGTTCCTGCCTGGGCGGATCGACCACCATCATCTGCAGATTGTTGGGGCTGTCGGCGGCTCGCTGTGCCTGTGGCGTGCATTCCGCACGGGTGATGGTGCGCTGCAGTCCGGCCTTCTCTTCGGTATCGGGCTGGCCATTGGCTACGAAGCGCTGTTCCTTGTGTTGGCCATCCTTGGCTCGGCCGGTCTCATCGCGGTCGTTGAGCCACGGCTCATGGCAACGCTGGCTCGCGTGTTAGGCGCACTTTCGGCCACCCTGGCAGCAGCGCTTGCCGCCACCGTGCCGCCCGCTGCTTGGGGGGTGGTTGCGTGCGACGTGCTCGGCCTAAATCTGGTGGTCATGGCAACGGTCGGCGGGATCGGAACGTGGCTGTTGGCAAACCGGCCCCCGTCGTCGACGGTCATCGCGCGAAGCCTGGGTCTCATCGGTGTCGGTGTCGCAGCCTACGCGGCTCAGGTGGTGGTTGCGCCGCATTGCGCCATTGGTCCGCACGCGGCGCTGGACCCGCGCATTCAAGACGTGTGGCTCGATACGGTCGTCGAAGGGCGGAGTATTGCGGTTATTTTCGCGCTCTATCCGTCGACGGCGCTCGTCTATGTCGCCACGGTTGGCGCAGCTGTCGCTCTCGTGCTGCGCCGTGTGGTTGTTGTCCGCGCGCCGGCCGATCTGATGCTGGCGGCGATTGTCACGCTTGCTGCAACATATGGCGCGATTTCCGTCCGCTTCATGCCTTACGGCGTCTGGCTTGCGCTCCCTGTGATCGCCATGGCAATTGCCACGATTGGCCCCACGGCATTCGCCCGCAGTTCCGTTGCAAAACTCGGCGTGGCCGTCCTGGCGAGCCATCTCGTTCTGCATGCGGCTCTGGAGACGGTGCGCGCGATCACTCTGGGCAGCGCGGCGCGCGCTTCGGCTGCGGCCCCAGAAACGGCGACGTGCCGACGCCGCGATGACATCAAATTGCTGACGGTGCTGCCACCCGGTTTCATCGTCGCTGATATCGATATTGGACCGCACATCGTCGCCGATACGCACCATGGCGTGCTTGCGGGGCCCTATCACAGGCTCGGTGATCAGATCGCGACGTTGCATGCGATCCTGTCGAGCTCACCCGATGTCGGGGTGAGGACGCTCGGTGCCATCGGCGCCGATTACGTCGTGCTGTGCGCCGTCGGACCGAGCGGAGACGAGCGTCGGGCAGACCTTGCCGGTCGCCTGAGAGCTGGTGCGTCAGTCGCGGGTCTCGAGCCGATCGACCTCGGCCAAACCCGCACGCCACTGCGCGCCTGGCGCGTGGGTGGGCGTTAGGTTGATTCGGGCTTAACCTCGCGAGGCGCGCGCACTTGGCGCTGGGCCATGGTCTCGGGCTCCGGTGGATGTTGCAGGCGACGCCATCGACGCTCGACGCGTGATCAGCTTCGAGCGCCGTTGTGTCGGTGTTCGGAAGCGTTTGCAGATGCGGGCGGCTTCGGCTATCAGAGCCAACTGGAGAGCGCCCGTAGCTCAGCTGGATAGAGTACTAGATTCCGAGTCTAGGGGTCGCACGTTCGAGTCGTGCCGGGCGCGCCAACATTTCCAAGGGCCTATGAGGCAGCCGACTCTTTGCTGAATGCGGGGCAGGGTCCATTTTTCGGCTCTTCCCGACGCTGGGTTGTTGGTCTTTCGGTCGTCTCCAACGCCTCAGGGGGCGAGAGCGGTGAGGCCGACGCGGCGACGGTGATTTTCGAGGTTGCGGAACCCGCAGGCCCTGCGCCGGGTGAGTTTCATAAGGCCGTGCTGACGAAGGTTTTCAATAATGCCGGTCTGCCGCCGGATGCGATCCGCTCCGACAACGGCGTGCTCAGCGTGTTTTCATCGGCGCGGCGCTGGCTCGCGAGACGGTCGCGCTCGCCGAGCACGAGTGCGGCGGCCACATCCTCGGCTTTTGCGGCCGCAACCTCGGTCTCATCGATCGCGCCGGCCGGTCCCGCTGATCCGCTGAGCCGACGTATCGCGCCTGCGCTCAGCGCCGGAACGGGCTTTAGAAGGCGCACAGAAATGCCAGGGATGCTGCCGGTCCAAAGCGTCAGGGAAGTACCCGGTCGTTCAACCCGCTTTCCGCAGTTCCTCGGTCAGCCCTGTCAGGCGCCGCAACGAACTTCGGAACGCAAAGGGTGCGAGCCACACAATGACTCTCGTACCGCTTTCCGATCAGATGTCCCAGGAAGACGAGTGTCATAGGTGGTGCAGGTCAGGCGCTGGCGCCCAGAGCGCCTACCAGCAAAGCGCGACTTCAACCCCGGCTTGAGTCACGGATTGGGAAGAACTGCTGCAAATGCCTTAGGGCGAGACCCAATTGCCAAAGTGTGCATTTTTGTTAGTATTTGACCCTCGTGCCGTGTCGGTATGACGGAATGCACACCCTCTGGAAAGGCCCGCCAGCCGCCGCGCCCCTCGAGCCGTCACTGACCCATCGTCCGGCCCGCGACGTCCCGACGTCGAGACGTGGTCCGTCTGGTCAACGAGGCTCGGATGTTCCGGGCGTCCGATGTGTGTGCTCCACCTGACCGACAACGCGGCCGTTGCGTGCTTTCGATTTTCATGTGGGGGGATCATGCTCAGTGTGTTGGAGGCGATCCACGGTCGCCAGAGCGTTCGTGCGTTTCTCAAGGATCGTAGTGTCGATCAGGAAACAGTCCTGCGCATTCTCGACGCCGGCGCGCGGGCGCCCAACGGATCGAATATCCAGCCCTGGCGCGTGCACGTGCTGACCGGGGCAGCGCGAGATGCCTTTTGCGCCGAATTGGAGCAAGCCTTCCTCGCCGGCGAAACAGACGAGCGCGACTACGCCTATTACATGAATGCCTGGCGCGAGCCCTACTTGCAGCGCCGGCGCGAGACAGGGTGGGGCCTATACGCCCAGGTTGGCATTCGCAAGGGCGACTACGAGGCCACGATGCGCCAGCAGGCTGCAAACTACCGGTTTTTTGACGCCCCGGTGGGTCTGATGATCACGATGGATCGCGACATGGGCCAGGGAGCCTGGCTGGACATGGGCGCATTCATCCAGACTGTTCTGCTCGCCGCGCGGGGTGAAGGCCTCGAGGCATGCGCACAGGCAATTTTCTGCAACTACCCCAACAAGATCAGAGCCTTGCTCGATCTTCCACCGAGCGATCTGATCGTGACCGGCCTTGCGATCGGCCATCCTGACCGCGCCGCCGCGATCAATCGCTATCGGACGCCGCGACGACCGGCCCACGCGTTCGCGACATTCCACAGCGAGTTGCCGCAACGCATCGCTGCCGAGTGATCGACAGGGGCTCCAACCCGCGTTGATCTTTTGCAGCCGAAGCGCCAAAAGTCGGGCGTGCTGCGCTGCAACCGGGATGGCTCACAAGGCGATGGCTTGCCAAGCAACGAAATCCGAGGATGGCGAGGCTGCGAGCGTCGCCGACACGGCGCCGTCCGGTCCGCGTGGGCTAGCGCGCCTGTCGCGTCTGCGTGGGCTCGACGCGGGAGCGGAGGGGAGCGAGCCGAGCGGTGCCGTAGAGGCAGCAGCGTCGCCCGACGACGGATCTCGAGAGCCCGCAAGCGCTGCTCTCCGACCGGAAGGAATTTCGCTCTCGCTTGCGCTGCAACCGCTTCCCAGTCCGCCGCGGTCGCAAGCCGGCCGCGATGATGGCTCTGGATCGGGCTTTTCCGTCAGCGCCGAGCCGCCAACTTCGGACAGCGGTGAACTCACGGCACTCGAAATTCCTGATTTATCGAGAGATTCGCGGAAGAGTCGCGGGCAGACTTTCACGACGCTGACTGCGCTTGCGATCGCGACCCTGGCGCATTGTGCCCTGATCGCGGCTGCCGTTTGGTCGATCGAGAGGACTGCGCCGTTGCGGCTTGGGGCTGGCGGAGACGATCTCGCTGCACTCAGTGTCGAAGTGGTCAGTATCGTTCGCGACTGGCGCGCCCGGGCGAGCCTTGCTCCGGGCGTAGAAGCTGCCGCGCCCGATACGGCGCTTGCCGCGCAATTGGGCGGAGTAGAGCAGGCAGCACCGGCTGATGCGGCCGAGGCTGCGTCGTCAACCATGGCGCTTTCCGAGGATCGTTCCAGTCGGGACCCACGGTCAGCCGAGCCTTCCATCGACGAGGATCGACAGCCCGCTGTTGAGACCCGGACGGCAATGAATGTCGCCGAAAGTGACGCCCGGAACGCAGAGATCGCAGCAGCGATGGAAACCGGGCGTGTGCACCCCGTCGAGCCCGATCGTGCAGCGGAACAGCCGACGCGTGAAACTGAAACGGCCGAAACACCGAAGACCGAACGCCATCAGACCTCGGAACCCGCCCCTCAGCTTGCCTCGAGCGCATCGGCTGCAAATCGCATCGGTGGGGCCAGCAGCGTATCCGATGAACCGGACGATGAGGTTCGTGAGGACGCGACGGCAGCTGCCCGCCTGGCAGCTGGCGCCCGGGCCGAGGCTTATGGCGCAGAGATTGTCAGGTCGCTCACCAGCCTCCAAGGCCACCTTGAACGCCAAAGCCGCCAACGTCGCAGCACCTACCGGGGGCGCGTCGAAGTCCGCTGGACCGTTGCTGTGAACGGGAGAGCCGAAGCGATCGAGATCGTTGCCTCGAGCGGCAACCCGGCCCTTGACCGAATCGCCGTCACGGACCTCGCAGCGTTTTCGTTTCCGGCGCCGCCACCGGAACTTTCACCAACATTCCGGACCTATCGCATGCCGATCGTCTATCGCTGAACGGGGTTTTGGACATGTGCCTTGCCACACACCGTGGATGACGGAGCGATGTCACGCCCCCCGGTTCCGCGAGTCGGTTAACGCTGATCGCATATGGGGCGTGTGTGTTGGTCGTTGGCTCGGTGAAATACGCGTCGGCAACTTGGGTGACATTGCCCGGAAGCTGCGCAACCGCGGCGACGTGAGCGCTGCCCACTTGGTGAGCAAGGCCGGACGTTGGGGCGGCCGGTCGGGGAAGCAATACTATCGGTCTGGCCGTGCGCTGATCGATCTCGTAGACCGACAGCCGAGGGATCCTTCATGGCGCGATTGTCGAGTCCAGTCAGCGAGCTCTCGCGAAGCTATGATGTCGTTGTCATCGGTTCCGGCTATGGCGGCGGCGTCGCGGCTGTGCACTTTGCCAGCGCCGGCAAGGCGGTTGCCATCATCGAGCGCGGCCGGGAGGTTCAAACCGGCCAATTCCCGTCGCGCTTTCCCGAGCTTCGCAAGGAGCTTCGCGTTTCGGGCAGCCGCATGTCCAGCGGCTTGGAAACCGGGCTTTACGACATACGGATCGGCTCAGATATTCACGTGCTTGTCGGCTGCGGCCTCGGTGGCGGCTCGCTCGTCAACGCTGGCGTTATGCTCAGGCCCGATGACCGTGTGTTCGAAGACCCGATCTGGCCCGGCCAGATCCGCCAGGACGGGACGCTCGAACAAGGGTTCCGGCGGGCGGCGCACTGGCTGCGGCCGAGTTCCGATCCAGAAGCGCGCACCCAGACGAAGTTCCAGGCTCTCGATGCTGCGTCTTCGGCGCTTCGCGTCTCGCCGATCGCACCAACGGTTGCCGTGTCCTTTGCCGACACCGTCAACCCTGCAGGTGTCGCTCAACCCGCCTGCACGCGATGTGGCGATTGCTGCTCGGGTTGCAATGTCGGCGCAAAGAATACCGTCGCGTTGACCTATCTTTCAGAGGCCGTGCGCCGGGGCGCGCGGTGCTTCACTGAGCTCAAGGTCCTCAATATCAGCCGCAACCGAGGCGCGGGCCGGCGCTGGATCGCGACACTCGAGCGGACCGGTGCGTCGGACAAGGGCGCGTGTGAACCGTTGACGCTCCAAGCGGACATTGTTGTCGTTGCGGCTGGCAGTCTCGGTTCGACCGAGATCCTGTTGCGCTCGCGCGAGGCGGGCCTTGCTCTGTCTGATGCGCTTGGAACCCGTTTCTCGGCGAATGGCGACATCATCGCTTTTGGCTTGGGCGCCAACCGGCCCGTGCGCGCGGTCGGCATCGGGCACCCACCGCCTGACGGGCTTGCTCCAGTCGGCGCAGCCGTTTCGGGACAGATCGAGATCGATGATCCGGGTGACCTTTGCGCGGAGATCCGCATTCAGGAAGGGGTGCTGCCGTCGGCGCTTGCCCCCTTGTTGCCCGCGATATTCGTGCCGAATGGCCGCATTCTTGGAGCCATCCAGAGCCTCATCAACGGTGTCTACAAGGGCCCTCTCGCGAGCCTACAGACCTTCTTTGCTGTCAGTCATGACAGTGCGTCGGGGCGCATGCGCCTCGACGGTGATCGATTGGCGATCGACTGGCCGGGCGCCAAGGACGAGCCGGTCTATCGCCGCCTTGACGAGCACCTGTCGAAGCTCGTCGGCGAGCTCGGTGGGGCTTACGTGAAGAACCCGCTCGCCGGCACCGTGATGGGGCACCAGCCGGCAACTGCTCATCCGCTCGGGGGATGCCCCATGGGGAGCGATCCAAAGACTGCAGTCGTTGATCATATGGGCCGCGTGTTCGATGCCGCTCGCGGTGGCTCCGCCGTCCACGAGGGGCTCTACGTAATCGACGGGTCGATTATCCCGCGGTCGCTCGGGGTCAACCCACTATTCACGATTACAGCGCTCGCTGAGCGAGCGATGATACATGTTAGAGCAACCCCCGATCTGACGGCATCGCCAATGCGATCCGCAGATCGGATCTCGCTCTAGTACCGCCGATCAGCAGTCCCTGCGCCAGTCTCGCCTGCCAAGCGTTAATGACAAAGGCAACACGAGACTCATGACGTTGCTCGTGTTCCGTGTGTCTCCGACACTTGGTCAATCGGGTGCTGCAAAGGAATCCAAGTGGCGGTGACGGATCACAACTAGTGAGCCACGTTGGAATAGAAGCAGGCGATCATGCGCTCGCAGCGCTCAGGGCCTGACGGATGCATCATGCTGCCGGGGGCCGGGCGAATGAAATCGCAGACCTGCCGCAACCCGGCCTCGGTCAGCCAGCCTTGCCTGCGTCCCCGTTGAACCGCGAAGCAGTCGGCAAGCGACTCGTCTGGCCCGCGGAATTGATGGCCGCATTCGTGCGAGAAAATCCAAAGTTTCACGGGCGTGGAAACGCGCGCGAGAAGTCGCGGATTGAGGATAACGAACCCAGGAAATGCTGCGCCATAGTCATCGAGCTTGCCATCAAGGACCGTGGGCCGGCGTCCACAATGCATCCGCACGTTGTCAATCACGAGATCGCCGGGCGGTACCAGAGTCCCGCCGACTTGTGCGGCGTAGTCGGGTGCGGACGGTGTATTGGAGGCAGCAGCCGTTGTATGGAGTCCAACCGATGCGATGAGCAGGGCCGTTATCGACGACAGCCAGACCACTAAGCCCCAAGCCATTCTCGCTCCCCGCCTCGCAGCCACCGCCCCCCTGATCTGCGACGAACGCAAGGCGCTTGGCAAGTCCGTTCGTCCCATCCCACGCGCCACGGGCGCGCACCATGCTGCCCGTCGGAACGCAGACCGCCTCACGAGCCGCGTCTGCAATCAGGGCCCGGGTGCGGCCCGCCTCAGAACCACGCGCCAAGTGCAAAGTCTTCGCTCGCGTTCCGATCCCAAATTTGCCGCTGACACGGGGCTTCACGCAGCCAAACCCCCGAAGCCGTCCAGTCGAGAACAAACTGAACGTGCGCCGGGCAAGCGCCGCGTTCACGTCAGTCACGGGCACGTCCTCCGGACAGGCAGACCAGTCCCAGGCGTCAGTCAACGAGCCAAACCCCGATTCAGAGTTCCAGCGCGAAACCGCGACACAAATACGGCAGCCTCTGCCATCTTCCCTGACAAGCGTCACTTAACGTCGCGCGAGTACCAGGAGCTCGACGAGACGGAACGTCACATCGTCACCGTCCGCCGCGGCTGGCGTGAGATAGCGCGCAAGCGCACCGTCTGCCGCCAGCAGAGCTTGCCGCAGTGCGGCTTTCTGGTCGCCGCCGACCGACATGTTGCTGCACCACGCATCAAACGACATGACCTTATCGAGATGCTCGACCGCCTCGATCGAAAACCCCGCCCGCTTGATTGCCTCAAGCCATTCAGACTGCGTCAGCGCACGGACATGGCTCGGGTCGCGCGCCTTTTCGAACGCGTTATAAGCGCGCGCTGCGTCCGCAAGGTCAGCTTCGTCCGAACTGGGATCGGTTGACCGATCCGGCGCCAGATTGTCGACCAAGACCAAAAGCCCGGCCGGCGCCAGGACACGGGCGACCTCGGACAGGAACGCGTCGATCCGATCGAAATGGTGGGGTGCGATGCGGCATGTCACGCATGCAAAGCGCGCGTCGGGGAACGGCAGCGCTTCAGCGTCGGCGATCTCGAAGGAGACGTTCTCGATCCCGCGCCGCTCTGCTTCCCGGCGCGCCTCGTCGAGCATTGCGGGCGTCAGATCGGTTGCGACGACATGTGCCACATTCGGCGCAAACGCGAAGGCCGTATGGCCCGCGGCGGTTGCAACGTCGAGGCACGTCCATTCGGCCTGCGGTGCGGCAAGGTCAACCATGCGCTGGAGCGAGGAGCCCTTTGCATGGACGCGGGACACCGTGTAGTTCGCAGCATTCGCACCGAACTGCATTTGAACGAGCCGTTTGGTGTCGCTGATGCCAGCCTCGCCATCCGCTCTTTCGCCGCTCACAAAACGCCTCCTGTCCAGCGGGCGCCGGGCGACGAGGAACAGCCGCGCTGGAACAACGCAACCCCGACAGCGCGACAATGGCAGAGCCGCAGGGCGACTTCAAGCTTGTGCGCGGGCGTGCGATCCGCGCCACCGCTCGGTTGAAATCAGGATCACGAGACCGACACCGGTTGCGACGACGAACCCGGAGAACAAGGGTACGACCGTGCCGTCGAATGACTGGCCGATGAGCGTGCCAAAGACTGCAGCAATAAGAGATGTTATCGAGGCAATCGCCGCGGCGGCCGTGCCGGCGATGTGGCCCATCGGCTCCATGGCGAGAGCGTTGAAGTTGCCAAACAGGATTCCGAAACAGAAGAAGACCGGAAGCAGCATCGCCATAAGCATAATCAGCGTTGGGTTGCTCTGTGTGGCCCACATGACCACGAGACCGGCCGTTGCGAGAGCGAGAATCCCGCAGAGCGCTGTCGCTGCGAGTTTCTGCATTCCGAGCCTGACAACGATCCGCGCATTCACCAGAGACGCCGTTCCGATCATGACTGCGAGCATTCCGAAGTAGAGCGGAAACCAGTCGCCGATCCCGTAGATAGTCGCGAAAATCTGCTGCACGCTGGTCAAGAACCCAACAAAAGAGCCGAAGACGAGGCCGGCTGCGATCGCATAGTTGCGCGACACGGGGTGTGCGATGCATTCGCCCATGGCGCTGGTGATGCGAGAGAGCTTGAAGGGATGGCGCTTGCTGACGGGCAGCGTCTCGGGCTGCCGCAGCATGAACCAGACGACAGCCACAACGGCCAGAACAAGGAATGACGCATAGATCGTGCGCCACGAGCCAACCATGAGGAGCCCTTGGCCGAGTGCGGGCGCAAGTGCGGGCACAACAATGAAAACTGTCATGATGAAGGACATCATGCGTGCCATGTTGGGGCCCGAATACTGGTCCCGTACGAGTGCGGCCGTGACGACCCTGGGGCCTGCCGCGCCGAAGCCTTGCAGGAAGCGTCCGATCAGCATCGTTTCGTAGTCGCTGGCCACCATCGACAACAGGGAACCGAACCCGAAAAGAACGAGGCCTACGAGGATTGGTCCCCGCCTGCCGAATGTATCCGAAATCGGCCCATAGATGAGTTGGCCAAGGCTGAGGCCGAACAACAGCGCGGTGATTACGAATTGCGCCGAGTTCGGTCCGCTCGCACCGAGGTCGGCGGCGATCTCAGGCAGCGCGGGCAGCATTGCGTCGATCGACAGTGCAACGAGGCACATCATCATCGCCAGAAGGGCAACGCTTTCTGCGAAGCTCGGGCGCGATGGCATGGGTGTCGCTCTTTCGGTAACGGTCTCGGGCGAGAGGCTGCGTCATCCGGCAGTCTATGGGCGAGGTCCGCCCACAAACACGTCAATGGCCGCCGGCTCGTGGCCCGTCGCACCAAAATCGTTTGGTGGCATCGCCGTTCGATCGATTTTGGTGCGACATGAGGGCCACTCGCATCATCAATGACTTCGTGAGGCGTTTGCCGCGCCTGAATTGACACCGAACGCGCTGCGGTGATCGGTCAATTAAGGCGCGACGCCTCACGAATATGCCGCCGAAGTTTCCAAGGTTGATTACGATGACGTCTGCATGTTTGATCTTGAACCTTGTTATTCTTGGGCACTATCTAAATGTCACGTGAGCTGATCATGGCCGTAGTCAAGGACGGAGGTGATGTCGGCCTACGCCGGCGCGAACGAACGGCCGAGGCAGGGCGCTTCTTTGCCCGTTTCGCGTTGAAACGGCGGGCCTTTCGCACTCGGGGCTTACTCCACGACGGAGAACTCGATCCGACGGTTGCGAGCCCGTCCAGCTGCGGTGGTGTTCTCCGCAATCGGCTTCGAGCTGCCGAGGCCAACAGCAGTCATCCGCTCGGCAGAAACACCAGCAGCGGCGAGCGCGGCGACGACGGCTTGCGCGCGTTGCTGCGCCAGCGTCATGTTGAAGTCGGCCGGACCAGAAGAATCTGTATGACCCTCAACCGCGATCTTGGCGTCGGGGCAGGCCTTCGCAATCTCGGCGATCCTGGCTATGGCCGCCCTGCTGCTTTGGGTGAGGTTCGGGCTTGCTGACGCAAAGCTGATCGCGCCGCCGCTTGCGGCTGCCGACATATCAGCGACGCACTGGCGCATCGCTGCGACCTTGGCTTCAGCCTCGGCCTTTTCAGCTGCTGCTTTTTCGGCCGCGATTCGCTTGGCCTCAGCTTCTGCTTTTCGCTGTTCTTCAACAAGAGCGAGGAAGGCTTTCTCTTCGTCCGCGATACGCTTGGCTTCGGCCTCCGCTTTCTGGCGCTCCGCTTCAGCTTTCTCCGCCGCTGCCTTTTCGGCGGCGATGCGCTTGGCTTCGGCTTCGGCCTTCCGCTGCTCTTCAACGAGGGCGAGGAAGGCCTTCTCCTCTTCAGAAATTCGCTTGGCTTCGGCTTCAGCCTTCTGGCGCTCGGCCTCGGCCTTCTCAGCTGCCGCTTTCTCGGCGGCAATGCGCTTGGCTTCGGCTTCGGCCTTCCGTTGCTCTTCAACGAGGGCGAGGAATGCGCGCTCCTCTTCGGCAATGCGCTCGGCCTCTGTTTGTGGCGACGGTGCGCCTGTCGCCTGAGCCAGCAGTACGGCCGCCTGTCCGCTGCCACCTGGGCTCTGAACGCTTGAAAATGCGCCCGCGTGAGACGCGAGAAGCGCAGCCGCAGCTGAGGCTGTCGCAGAGAAGGCGGCGATCCGCCAGAATTTGTTTGGCACGATGTTCACTCCCGGATGGCGCGGTTTTGGGGACATTATCCGGCGCGTTGTCGATGACAAGCCAAATGCACGCTGACGATTGCTGGATCCAGGCCGTGTCGACGCTAATGCGCACCCACGGCGTGCGATCCCAGGGCACGGCGCTCGTCGGCACGGGGACCGCACCATCGAGCGCCCAGTTGGTCGGATGTGCGAGGCGCCGCCTTTCAGGTCGAGAGTGTTCGCACGTCAACAAAGTGACCGGCGATCGCAGCAGCAGCAGCCATTGCCGGCGACACCAAGTGCGTACGACCGAGGCGGCCCTGGCGACCCTCGAAATTGCGGTTCGACGTTGATGCGCAACGCTGTCCCGGCCGCAGTTGGTCCGGGTTCATGCCGAGGCACATCGAACAGCCGGGCTCACGCCAGTCGAATCCGGCTGCCCGGAAGATCGCATCGAGCCCTTCAGCCTCCGCCTGTGCTTTGACGAGGCCCGATCCAGGGACGATGTGAGCGTAGGCAAGGCGATCCGAGATCGTCTTGCCCTCGACGATCTTTGCCACCTGACGCAGATCTTCGATCCGGCCGTTGGTGCACGAGCCGATCCAGACGACGTCAAGCGGAATGTCAGAGATCCGTGTCTTTGGCGCCAGCCCCATATAGGACAGCGCGCGCTCAACGGATGCCCGTTTCGCCTCATCTGCAATTTCGGCCGGGTCCGGCGTCGCACCCTCGATGGTTGCGACCTGTTCCGGGCTTGTCCCCCACGTCACGATCGGCGGCAGATTCGCAGCGTCGAGCGTCACGATCGTATCGAAGTGCGCCCCATCGTCGGAGCGCAGCGTCTCCCAATAGCGCATCGCCTGGTCCCAGGCGGCGCCTTTCGGGGCCATTGGACGATCTTTCAGGTAGGCAAATGTTTTCTCGTCTGGAGCGACCAGCCCTGCGCGCGCGCCGCCTTCAATTGACATGTTGCAGACCGTCATCCGGCCTTCCATCGACAGTCCCTCGATCGCCTCGCCGCAGTATTCGATCACGTGGCCCGTCCCGCCAGCCGTCCCGATCTTGCCGATGATGGCCAGGATGATGTCCTTTGCCGTGACGCCAGCCGGCAAGGTTCCGTCGACCTGCACGCGCATGTTCATGGCTTTGCGCTGGATCAGCGTTTGCGTTGCCAGAACATGCTCAACCTCGCTGGTGCCGATGCCGTGTGCCAGCGCGCCAAAAGCGCCGTGGGTAGAGGTGTGGCTGTCGCCGCACACGATCGTCGTCCCGGGAAGGGTGAACCCCTGCTCGGGTCCGATGACATGCACGATGCCCTGCCTGCGGTCGCGCTCGTCGAAATAGGTGATACCGAAATCTGCCGCGTTCTTTGCGAGCGTCTCGACCTGGATGCGGCTTTCCGCGTCGTCGATCCCTTTGCTGCGATCACTCGTCGGAACATTGTGATCCACAACGGCGAGTGTCTTCTCAGGCGCTCGGACCTTGCGGCCGGCAAGGCGCAACCCTTCGAAGGCCTGAGGGCTTGTGACCTCATGAACCAGATGCCGGTCAATGTAGAGAAGGCACGTCCCATCGTCCTGCTCGGCGATCAGGTGGTCAGCGAAGATTTTGTCGTAGAGCGTGCGTGACATCGGGACGAACTTCTCCTCGAGGGCTTCTTGTTCGGTTCGCCGCGGTCGCGGTCTGACGGCGACGCGACCGCGATCTGCGACTGCTTTGCGCGGCCGGCCGTGCCCGACAGGTCCGGAGCCCAGGGCTGAAGTCGCCTGGAGCCGCACCCCTGACCGGAAGGCCAGTGATGTGCGCCAGGCGAACGCCGTGCGATGACCCAGGGCAGACGGACTGAGCAGCGCCAAACCGCAGCAGCTTTTTTTAGCGCGGCCTGTTCGGGGAAACAATCGTGCGGTGCGAGGTGCGTGAGACCCTCAGGCCGGGGTCGGTGAGCCGGACCCGCTTGCTGCAGATCCGGCTCCTGATCGACCGCTCCGGCGATGGTGCCTCCCCGCAGCGGTCGATGAAGGCATCAAGGGAGGGTTTGCCTTCAAGCGTCGAACATGTCGACCCGTGTAGCAGACGACGTGTCGGCGTTCCCGTCCAGCGAGTGCACGGCATGCAGGATATGCGCTTCCCGCATGATCGAGGACTTGCAAATCCTGATGACTGCGCAAGCGGCCTGGTGGTCCTCACTTTTGTGACCGGGCCTTCGACACGAGGAAGTCGCGCAGCACTTGGACCTTCTTTGAACTGCGAAGCTCCTCGGGATAGACGAACAACATCGTCATTTGCGGCGTGTCGCAGTCGTTGAGAACCGGAACGAGATCCTTTTCCTCTTCCGTGAGGTAGTCCGGCAGCATACCGATCCCGAGACCGCTCCGGATCGCGTATTTAATGGCGATCACGCTGTTGACGCGGAACACGGCTTGGCGCTCAGCGCCATTGGCCATCCCGGCCGTTTCGATCCACCTTATGACGGACAAGTGCTGCGCCGGGACCCCGCTGTAGGTAATGATCCTGTGATCCTTGAGGTCTTCCAGTGTCCGCGGCGCGCCATGGGCACGAATGTAGCCCGCTGACGCGAACGGCCGGACCCGCATCGTCATCAGCGGGCGACGGATCAAGTCCGGATTGTCGGGTTCCCGCGTCCAAATCGCGACATCGGCGGCGCGCATCGCAATATCGACCTGCTCGTCATTGAGATGCAGCTCGATGCGAATGTCAGGGTAGACGTCCATGAATTCGCGCAGGCGCTGCGTGACCCAGACGGTGCCAAGCCCAATCGGCGCCGTGACCCTTAGGTCGCCAGCAGGCTTCGTTGTCGCATCAGACAGCAGGGTCTCCGCCGTCTGCAGCTTGTTCATGACGTCGGTGGCGGTCCGATATAGAAGTTCGCCCTGCTCGGTCAGGACGAGACCTCGAGCGTGCCGGTGAAACAAGGGCACACCGAGTTCGCGTTCGAGCGCCGAGACTTGCCGGCTCACCGCGGATTGGCTCATCCGCAAATGATCACCCGCGTGCGTGAAGCTGCCCGCATCCGCAGCGGCGTGAAAAATCTTCAGCTTGTCCCAGTCCATCCGCGGTTTCGTCCCAGTTTTTCTTGGTTTATCGGTCGGTCGGCAGGCGATTTGCAGCAGGGCATGGCGCGGGCCGACTGAGCGACCCCGGCGCCTGACCGATTCCCTGTGTCGACGCAGTGGCTATTCCGCCGCGGTACGCTGCGCGTGCTGCGATGCGAGGAAGCGCTCAGCCTCGAGCGCCGCCATGCAGCCCATGCCGGCCGCTGTGACTGCTTGGCGGTAGATATCGTCCGTCACGTCACCGGCCGCAAACACACCGGGTATGGAGGTCGCGGTGGAATCCGGCGCCGTCAAGAGGTAGCCGGATGGTTTGGTTTCCAGCCAATCTTTGAAGAGCTCCGTCGCCGGAACATGTCCGATGGCGACAAAAACGCCATCGGTCCGCAGGTCGCGGATTGCGCCTGTGTTGGTGTTCCGCAGGCGCACCCCAGTCACCCGTTTCGGCTCATCAGCCCCAAGGACCTCATCGACCGTATGGTTCCAGATGACGTCGACCTTGGGGTGCTTGAACAACCGATCCTGGAGGATTTTTTCTGCGCGCAGGCTGTCGCGACGATGGATGAGGGTCACTTTCGAAGCGAAGTTCGTCAGGAACAACGACTCCTCGACGGCAGAGTTGCCACCGCCGATGACCACAACTTCGCGCCCGCGATAAAAGAACCCGTCGCACGTCGCGCAGGCTGAGACCCCATGGCCCATGTAAGCGCTCTCGGACGGCAGGCCGAGCCACTTCGCCTGTGCGCCTGTGCAGATGATCAGCGCATCGCAAGTGTAAGTGGTGCCACCATCACCGATCGCCCTGAACGGCCGAACCGCCAAATCGACCGAAACAATCTGGTCCATGATGATGTCCGTGCCGACGTGCGCCGCCTGCGCCTTCATCTGCTCCATCAGCCATGGCCCCTGGATCGGCTCGGCAAAGCCCGGATAATTCTCGACGTCAGTCGTGATCGTGAGCTGCCCTCCGGGCTGGATCCCCTCGATCAGCACCGGATTCAACATTGCGCGCGCCGCATAGATCGCAGCCGTGTAACCGGCGGGTCCCGATCCGATGATCAGAACCGGCGCATGTTTTGTCGCCATGGCCTTCGAGCTCTCAAGTTCAAGCGCGCCGGCGTGGAGCGACACCAGCGACGGAATGTTCGATCTCGCCGATAGCATAGAGAGACTCTACTCCGGCGCAACCTCTGCACCCAGAATTCGTGTCGGTCACCCCTGTCGTGGCGTTTGCCATGGCGCAACACGAGGACCGCCGATCAGACATCCCTGCACCATCCGCAGAGCCCGCCTTACGGGGACGTCGGATCTAAAAGCGGTACGAAAACCACCATCTGGCTCTGACCGTTCATGAGTCTCGTGTTGCTGAACCCTGAGGCGGTTTGCCGTCGTTCTGGTTCAACGAGGCCCGACAGTGCGGTCCGTCGCGCGATCGCTATTCACCGCGGCCAGGAAGTCGCGCAGGTTCTCGGTCATGTGATGGATATGCGCCGGTGGCTTGGTCCATGACTTGATCTGGTTCTGGATCGGGTGATCGAAATAGCTCGAATGCACGAGCACCGTGGTCATACCCAATGCGTGCGCCGGCTTCAGGTTATGGGGCATGTCCTCGAACATTGCCGATCGCTCGGGATCGACGCCATGCCGGCTCATGAGCGCGTGATAGGCCTCAACCCGCTCTTTCGGAACGAAGCCGGCGTCGACGATGTCCATGATGTCCTCGAACAGATCAAGCACCCCGAGCTTGCCTGCAACATTCTCGGCGTGCACCCTCGACCCCGCCGTGAAGATCAGCTTGCGCCCCGGCAGTTCGGAGATCGCAGCGCGCAGTTCGGGATGCTCAGGGACGGGCGACAGGTCGATGTCGTGGACGTAGTCCAGGAACGCGTGCGGCTCCATGCCGTGGACGTGCATGAGGCCAGCGAGTGTCGTTCCAAACTGGCGGTAGTAGGATTTCTGGAGGTGCCGGGCATAATCGATCGGCACGTTGAGATATCCGGCAATGAACTCGCTCATGCGGCGGTCGACCTGCGCGAACAGGTTGCACTCGCCTGGATAGAGCGTGTTGTCGAGGTCGAAGACCCAAATTTCCGTTCCATCGAACCTCCGGGTCATCGGGCCTCCTTGTTCGCACCACTGTGGCGTGCCGCGCAGCTCGAGTGTTCCGTCTCCGACACTTGGTTTCCTTTGCAGCACCCGATTGGCCAAGTGTCGGAGACAGTGGGAGCACGAGCAACGTCATGAGTCTCGTCTTGCTTTTGTCACTTACGCTTGGCAGGCCAGACCGCAGAGGGTGGGGACCAAGCGGGAGTGACGCAACACTAGTACCGCCGATCAGACGTCCTTGTAAGGCGGGCTCTGCGGATGATGCAGGGATGCCTGATCGGCGATGACAGCACTCAGGATTTGGACCGCTTGCGCTGAACGAGCGTTCCAACCCCGTGCTCCGTCAGCAGTTCGAGCAAGACGCAATGCGGCACCCTCCCATCGAGGATTACGACCGCCTCGACGCCAGCTTCGACGACCTCGATGCAGCCTTCTACCTTGGGGATCATGCCGCCCTGGATCGTGCCATCACGAATGAGGGCGCGCGCCTCGGCAATGTCGAGGTCTGTGATCAGCCGCTTGTCCTTGTCGAGAACGCCAGCGACGTCTGTCAGCAGCAGCAGTCGCTTCGCCTTCATGCGCGCTGCGAGCGCAGAAGCAAACGTGTCGGCGTTGATATTCAGGGTCTGGCCGTTCCGGTCGAAGCCGATCGGTGCAACGACCGGAATCAGGTCCGACTTCGAGATCACGTCGATGATGTGCGGGTTCACCTCGACCGGATCGCCGACGTAACCGATGTCGACCGCTTGCATCAGGTTGGATCCGGGGTCCGCCATCTCGGTGATGCGCTTGGCGATCATCAAGTTGGCATCCTTGCCAGAGATCCCGACGGCCTTGCCGCCCTGGCGATTGATGGCTGCCACGATTTCTTTGTTGATCTTGCCGGCAAGCACCATCTCGACGATCTCGACGGTCGGCTTGTCGGTCACTCTCAATCCGTGGCGGAACTCAGACCTGATCTCGAGCTTGTCGAGCATCGACTTGATCTGTGGGCCGCCGCCATGCACGACAACCGGGTTCACGCCGGACTGCTTCAAGTAGACGATGTCCTTGGCGAACGCATTCGCGAGCGCCTCGTCGCCCATCGCATGCCCGCCAAACTTGATCACGACGGTTTCCTCGTCGTACCGGATCATGTGCGGCAGGGCTTCGGCGAGTATCCTGACTTTGGCGTGGGCTGAAATGCCGTCTTCCGACGGGCCTGTCGCGTTCGGTTCGCCGTCATGCATCGCGTTTTATCGCCTCGTCACTGTTAGGACCGCCAAGCTGCCTCGTGCTGGTGGCGGCACCTCCCTTACCAAGGCTGCGACCCCGCCAGCAATGTCGGAATGCACCGCGTGGCCGCAGGCGCCCACATTTGGGCCGCAGTCGTCTCCGAGAGGAATGGTTGATCGCGGCTCAGGGAATGATTGAGTTCGGCGAAGGCCGGCCCGCAGGTGCGGCCAATCCGTGACGTAAGGTCGGCTAAGATCGGCGTGTGAGGAGGTTTGAGGGCGACAGGCAAGACCGTGTCGAATTGTGCGCACTGAGGTCTCGACGCTCTCGCGCGGCGCACGTAAACCGATCGATGTGGGTGCATCACGACGGCTGAATTGCCGGCTTCTGATTGATCTGAGCGGTATGGATCGGCCACGGTTTGCCGACATCGTGGCCGGCCCGCTTGAGGCCTCAGGGCGTTCAAGTTCTATCGCCGTGGAACGTTTGAGGCGCTGACAGGGCCGATCGCGAAGATCGTGACGATGCAGGGGCAAGGGTTTACCATGGCGCAGTCTCTCAACGATCTCGTCGACTCGTTCAAGCCGAACGCGACGTTCGTCGAGACCCTGCACCGTGCGAACGGCTACGCTCAGGCCCAACGCCATGTTGTGCTCCAGATCGAGCACGTTTTGCTGGCTCTGATCGAGGATCCTGAAGCCCAGCCCGTACTCCAGGCCTGTTCGGTCGACCTCGATGTGCTCGCGACCGAGGTCAGCGGCTTTCTTGGGCGCCTCGACGACCGGATGCCCGGCACCGTGCCCTACGAACCGCGGACGCACGAAGACCTTGTCCGGATCCTGCGCGTGGCCAGCGCTGCGGCCTCGCAACGCAGGCGGGCGCCGAACGGGGGGCTCGTGCTGGCGGCGATCGTCGGCGATGGGCGCTCGCCGTCAGCAAACATGCTCAGGGTGCAGGGGCTGACGTTCGAGCAAGCCGTGAAGGCCCTGTCGCAGGCGACGGCTGCCGCTGCAGCAGCGCCCGACGCGCAAAGCGCATCTCCGCGTAGCGGACTTGAGGAAGACCAAAGCCGCGGTCCGCCCGTCGCCGATACGCCGCCGCGCACTGTGCCGCCGCCGGCGCCGCGATCGCCCCAGGGGCTTGCATCGCCGGCTCCAGCGCCAGCCGACCCGCTGACGCAGGGATTGAGACCCTTTGGTGGCCCTGATGGCCATGCCCGAGAGCCCTCGCGACCGCTTCCCGAGCAACAGGCCCGCGCCGCGCTCGAGACGGGCAGTTTGCCGGGCGGAGGGGAGCAGTCAACAGCGGAGGGACTGGCTCCATCGCGCGGCCAGCCCGCTCCGCACGGGGCGACAGCCGACGCGCCTCTCGGTCAGCCGCGGACAAAGCAGCCGGGTCTATTGGCAGCCGAGGCACCAGAAAGCGGCATCCGACAGCAGGCTGCAAGGCCGACGAACATGCGCGAGATCCTCGATGACGCGCGCAGGCGGGTCGAGGCGACGCGGCCCGCAGTCCGGTCCGGTCCGAGCGATGACCGTGACGGGCTCGCACGGCTTCAAATCACTCGGCCGCGCCGCTCCGACGGTGCGCCGCAGGCGGGACAGCCCGGCGCGATGGCGCCACGCACGCGCCACCGCGCCCCAACTGACGCGCCCGCGACCACAGGTCCTGTGGCCCGGCCGCATGACCCCAACCCACAGGCGCCTGGCACCGCCCTGCCACCGCTTGGTGGTGCCCGCACGCCGACGAGCCAGGCGCAGCCAGTCGATGCGATCGCAGCCATGCCGGGAGTGCCCCCTGGTGCAGGGCCAACTGGCCGGCCCGGTCCGATCGGACCTGGAACCGACCCCCGCGCCGGCCAGGCTGCCGGCCCTGTCCTCCAGGCCAATCCGCACGATGTCTCGCTAGCCTCGGGGCAGGCAGCGCGCAAAGCGCCCAACCTGCCACTGCCGCAGTCGACGACCGCCGATCCCCGCGCGCGCCAGCAGCCAGCATTCAGCGCTGAGGCCGCCGTCACGGTCCCGCCGCAAGCTGCCCCGGGTCCGACCGCAGGCCGAAGGCCATCCGTAGCGCCGACGGCACCGCCTGAAGCCCCGGGGCTGCGCGGGCGGCCGCCGACTGCCCCGCCAACGACAACCCCTCCGATACAGGCAGCGGCGCCGAAGCAGGCGGGGCTCTCAATGCCCCAACGGGACCAGCGGGAGTTGACGGCTCCGGGTCCATTCCCGGCAGCCGAGCAGCAGCAGAATTCACGTCGCAGTGGCGCTCCGCTCGCACAGCCCGATGCAATCCCTCGGCGGATGCGTGTCGGGGAGACCGAGGTCGTCGAAGTGCGCGTATCGCGACATGATATTGCGGCGATGGGCGGACCCGGCACGCAGCCCGGCCGGCGTGAGTTCGTCGTCACCAAAGCTCTGACGCTGAAGCTGCGATCACCCGGCGGCGCGATCAGCGTCGAACCCCGCGTTCTGGAGACCCAATGGATCGAGCATCGTCTCGGCCTGCTCTCCGATGACGATGTCGTGTGGCGTTGGGATATTTCGCCCCTGACGCAGGGCCGTGAACAGCTTCAATTGTCGGGTAGCCTGCGCTGTGTCACGTCAGATGGGTTCGCAACCGAGATCGCCGTTCCCGAGGAGCGTTTCGATGTCACGATCCAGCGCCCGCGCGGGCGGATCGCGCGCAATGTCGCAATCGCCCTGCTGCTTCTCCTTGCGGGGGGAGCGCTCGGCTTCGTTGCACGCAACGCGCTTGTCGTATTCGCAGGATAACTGAAGCCTGATCGTTGTCGCGCAATCCTGAGGCGTGACGCCAGAACCGCTTCCAGAACCGCTTTTTGACCGCAACTGCCAGCCGGTTTGGGCGCGCCGTGAGGCCCCCCGCCCGGCAACATGAGCCTTAAGCCACGGCGCGGTCCAATTGCCTAGGAGCCCGCTTCCCGTAGTTCGTTCCGGCGTCTGACGATAGTGACAGGCGACTGAAGGAAAGCGGGTACTGGCCTTGTGCTCAGCGCTCGATCACGCCGGCACCCCGAAAGCCGCCATCGACAGCGATGATCTCACCGGTGATGAAGCTGGACTTGTCATTGTCGAGCAGGAACGCGATGACACTGGCGATCTCGCGCGGTTCGGCGTAACGGGCCATTGGCACGAACCGGTGAAACAGTTCGCGGTCGGCTGCAGTGTGCATCGCCTGGACCATTGGCGTTTCGATCGGCCCGGGCGCGATCGCGTTCACGCGGATACCGAAGCCTGCAAGATCGGTTGCCATGACCTTCGTCAACGTGATCACCGCTCCCTTGGATGCGCCGTAGCCCGCCCGTCCTTTGGAACCGCGGATCCCAGAGATCGATGCGATATTGACGATTGCGCCCTGTTTGCGCGCGGACATCTTGCGGGCAGCGGCACGGGCAACGATGAAGGAGCCGACGACGTTGACGTCCAAGATCTTTCGAAAGGCGTCCACCGGGTGGTCGAGCGTCGGAGTGTCACGGGCGATGCCGGCGCAGTTGACGACCCCCGCGATCGGACCGATCGCCGCTTCGATCTCATCGACGACCGCGAGGATCGCGGGCTCGTCGGTCACGTCGGCGGCGCGGAATTCCAGATTTGGGCCGGTTCTGCTCGCTCGAACTTCCGCAAGCGGCGCGCTTTCAAGGTCGATCCCGATGACGCGCCATCCTTCTCCGATGAGATGGTCCGCGGTCGCTGCGCCGATCCCTGACGCTGCGCCGGTGACCAGCGCGACCGGACGTGATCCTGACATCGTGTTTCCTCCCGCAGGGCTTTAGTACCCGCTTTCCGTAGTTCATCTGTCACCCTCGCCAGATGCCGAAGCGAATTACGGAAAGCAACGGGTACGAGCAACGGGTCCTCGTGTTCCGTCTCCGACGCTCTATTTCCTTTGCGGCACCCGATTGACCAAGTGTCGGAGACACAGGGAACACTGGCAACTTCATGGGTCTCGTATGGCTTTTGTCACTTACGCTTGGCAGGCGAGACTGCAGGAGGTGGGGACCAAGCGTGAGTGACGCAACACTCGCGGTGGCGGATACCGCGAATGGCACAGGCACTACTTCTCTGCATCGACGAGCCCGCGGACGAACGCTCGCCGCATCAGCATGACAACAAGGGCTGGCGGCAGCAGCGCCAAAATCGTTGTCGCCATGATGATATGCCAAGCTGGCGTCGCTTCGACGTCCTGGATCATGCGCTGAATACCCATCACGATGGTGTAGTAATTTTGGTCGGTCGTAATGAGCAGGGGCCAGAGGTATTGGTTCCAGCCATAAACGAACAAAATTACGAACAGCGCTGCCATGCTGGTGCGCGCCAGTGGAATGACGACGTACCAGAGAAATTGCAAGGGACCCGCACCGTCCAGGCGCGCGGCATCTGCGAGGTCTTTCGAAATCGTCAGAAAGAACTGGCGAAACAGGAACGTCGCGGTTGCGCTCGCCATCAGCGGCACGGTCAGGCCGGCGTAGGTGTTGACCATGCCGAGACTGGCAACGACCTCGTAGGTCGGCAGAATGCGCACCTCGACCGGCAGCATGAGCGTGATGAAGATCAGCCAGAATGCCAGGGTGCGCCCCGGGAATCTGAAGAACACAACAGCGTAAGCCGACAGAAGCGAAATGGCGATCTTGCCGCACGCGATGACCATCGCCATGACGAAGCTGTTGGCCAGCAGCAGCCACATCGGCGGCACGCCGGAGCGTGCAAGACCAGCCCCCAGCGTTTCGGCGTAGTTCTCGACGAGCCTTGAGCCCGGCAGCAGCGGGACGGTTCGCGAAAGGATCTCCGTCGGATCGATCGTCGAGGCGACGAACGCGATCCAGACCGGACCGAGCACGATCACAACGCCTGCGATCAGGATTGCATGCGAGACGAGTTGAAGGCTGCGCGACTCCCCAACCATCAGTACGTCACCTTGCGCTCGATATAGCGGAACTGGAGCACCGTGAGCAGGATGACGACTGTCATGAGGATCACGGACTGGGCAGCCGAACCGCCGAGATCGAGGCCGACGAAGCCGTCCTTATAGACTTTATAGATCAGCGTGGTCGTCGATTGCCCGGGGCCGCCGGAGGTGGTCGCGTGAATGACCGCAAAGGTGTCGAAGATTGCATAGTTGAGATTGACAACGACAAGGAAAAACGTCGTCGGTGAAAGGAGCGGCAGGATGATGTATCGGAAGCGCGACCACGCGTTTGCGCCGTCGATCGCAGCGGCCTCGATCAGCGATTTTGGGATCGCTTGGAGGCCTGCAAGGAAAAACAGGACATTATAGGAAATCTGTTTCCAAGCAGAAGCTGCGATCACCATCAAAAGTGCATCGGTCCCGTTGATCTGGTGGTTCCAGGGATAGCCCATCGCCTGAAGTGCGCCAGATAGAATTCCGAGTGACGGATACATCAGGAAGAACCAGATGGCACCGGCAACGGCTGGCGCGACCGCATAGGGCACCAGCAGAAGTGTCTCATAGAGTCGTGCCGACTTCAGCAGGCTGTCAGCCGCCATCGCCAGAAGCAGCCCGATGACCATCGCGATAGCAACCGTCGCAATCGAAAAAACAACGGTAATCCCAACAGCGTCAAGATAGCCCGGCTGGCTCAGCACGCGTGAGAAATTGGCGAGGCCTATGAACTCTCGCCGGAGTCCAAAGGGGTCCTCCCGCAAAACAGACTGATAAACGGCTTGCGCAGCGGGCCATAGGAAGAAAACAAAAGTTATCAAAAGTTGTGGTGCAATAAGAAGATAGGGAAGCGCTACGTCCGGGAATGGCGCACCCGATTGAGGCGTTGCCGCTTCGCTTACGAGCTTCAGGCGCGCGGCCTCTGGCAGTTCGACGGTTCTCTGCATGCCCGTAATGTCAAATCCGTCGCTTGCCGCGTCGCGCCAGGCTGCGGCGGCTGCCAGCTGGCGGTCCAGCACTGTCCGAAGGCGAGGAACCGAGGCGGGAAGGGATCGGCCCCACCCGCCTCACGCGTTGGCTTGTTCGCCGCGATTACTTATTCACGGTCTCAAATTCGCGGAGCAGGGCGTTCGATCGAGACACAGCGCGATCGAGTGCGTCCTTGGCGGACGCTTTGCCGGCCCACACGTTTTCGAGTTCTTCGTTGATGACGTCACGGATCTGCACGAAGTTGCCGAGACGGAGGCCCTTGGAGTTTTCGGTCGGCGCGTTCAGCGTCATTTGCTTTGCAGGCGTGTCGGTACCGGGATTGGCAGCATAGAAGCCCTGTTTTGCCGAAAGCTCAGCCGATGCGAGCGTGATCGGCAAATAGCCCGTATCCTGGTGCCATTTCGCTTGGACTTCAGCAGCAGAGAGGTAGCTGAAGAATTTTGCAACGCCCTTGTACTCAGCGTCTGAACGGCCGCGGAGAACCCAGAGCGTCGCTCCGCCGATGATGGAGTTTTGTGGAGCACCGGCAACATCGCCATAAACCGGGAGCATGCCGACGCCGACCTTGAACGTCTTTGCATTGGCATCGACGCCGGCGCGGGCAGCGGAAGAGTTCATGTACATGGCGCATTCGCCGGAATAGAACAGCGGTGCGCTATCCGACCTGCGGCCACCATACTTGAAGACGCCTTCTTTAGCCCACTCAGCCATATTCGAGATGTGGCGAACGTGAAGGTCGGAGTTGATCGCAAGTTCGGTGTCCAGTCCGGCAAACCCGTTACCTTTGGTCGCGAACGGAACGTTATGCAGGGCCGAGAAGTTCTCGAGCTGCACCCAGCTTTGCCAACCGGTGGTGAAACCGCATGTCGCAGCACCCGAAGCGATAATTTTTCTCGAGAAGGCCACGACGTCTTCCCAGGTTGTGGGCGCGGTTTCCGGATCGAGACCGGCCTTCGCGAACACGTCCTTGTTGTAGTACAGAATTGGGGTCGAGGAGTTGAAGGGCATCGACAGCATGTTGCCGTCGGTATCGGTGTAGTAGCCGACGACGGCTGGCATGTAGTCGTTGGGATTGAACGGCTCACCAACGTCTTTCATGAGCTGATAGACGGGATAGATCGCGCCTTTCGCCGCCATCATCGAGGCAGTGCCGACCTCGAATACCTGAACGATGTGCGGGGCTTGGCGCGCGCGGAACGCAGCGATCGCGCCCGTCATGGTTTCTGTGTAGTTGCCCTTGAAGACTGGCTTTATGACGTAGTCGGACTGGCTCTTGTTGAAGCCCTCGGCGACGGCTTCGAGCTTCACGCCGAGTTCGCCGCCCATCGCGTGCCACCATTCGATTTCGGTCTTGGCTTGGGCGGGAAGGGCTGCGATGGCCAGCGCGGCAGCGCCAGCAAGCATCGTCATCGTCATATGTCGCATCGGTGTCGAACTCCTGATGAAGGAACGATGCGCGGGGTCTAGTTTCCTCACATGACAGGCCGTTGACGGTTGCTCGTGTCGCGATCGCGAAATTCGTCACACTCCGCGGCGCGCACCGGAAAATCCATGGAAAGCTTGTGCATCAGCGGGACGGCAGCTCAAACTTGCGCTGTGATTATCAGCGCACGGTCGCTGGTGCGAATTCAGCCTCCATCTCGCGGCGCGTCGCGACCGCCTCATCGGTCATGTCGATGTCGACGTCGCGCCACTGAACAGGAGCACCTTCCGGCAGGTCGACTTTCAGCCGGACGCCGTGCGCGAGTCCCAGCGGCAGATAACCCTCTGCAAGCGAAACCTTGGCGGGCGTCTGCCGGCCCCAAACGCAAAACCCACCCTCGCCGTCGAGGATTTCGCCGGCTTTCAGGGCGCGCTTCGCCGTCGCGACGACGTCGGAATTGAAGACGCGCGAGGTGCCAGTCGGTTCCCGGCGCAGCACGGCTGATGCAATCGAGAGACCGAGCTCGAGGCCGATCATGTGGGTCGGCCGATAGAGTGCGGCGTACTTTCCGGAGGCATCGGGCAGGCAGTTGTACTCGCGGAAGCAAGTCTGAGAGTAAGCGCTGTCGGACGTAATGACGACGTAGGTGCCCATGACGAGGTTGTGGGGAACTTCCGTATCCTCGCGCGTGATCGAGGAGACGACCTCCGTGACGCCGGTCTTCTCGAGCGTGCCGCCGTCGACACGCGGCTTGCAGACCTCTGCAAGCTCGAATCGCGATGCTGGCGGAAAGCCAAGGCCTTCAGTCTGTGGAACGAGGCCCATGGCATTGCAGACGGCGGTCATCTCGATGCCAGATTTCGTACCGTCTATGAAGGAGTTGAACATTTTGGGGTTGATGTGGCTGCGGCTCTCGACCTTGAGGTATTTCGCGAGGATGTCCCAGACGGTATCGGGCGTCGACGCGTGATAGGTCGGATGATACCGTGTGCCCTTGCCGGCTGCGACGACCTCGAAACCGCAGGCGCGTGCCCAGTCGATATGTTCACAAATCAACGCGGGCTGATCGCCCCACGCCATGGAGTAGACGACACCCCTGTCGCGTGCCATCCGCGCGAGCAGCGGGCCGGCCAAGGCATCCGCCTCGACGTTGACCATCACGATGTGTTTGCCCGATGCGATCGCGGCTTTGGCAATCTTGATGCCGTGGGAGGGATCGCCGGTTGCTTCGACAATCACCTCGATCTGCGGATCATCGACGAGCACCATCGCATCATCGGTCAAGAACGTGCGGCCGGTCTTCACGCCATCGTCGATCGATCGCGCAGCGAATTGCTCGCGAGACCATCCGACCGTCTCGAGGCGCTCTGCAGCGCGGTGCGGCAGCAGGTCGGCAAGGCCCGTGAGGTGCATGCCCTTCGTCAGGCGAAGCTGCGACAGGAACATCGTTCCAAACTTGCCGGCTCCGATCAATCCGATCCTGATCGGGCGCTCGTTTGCCGCGCGTTCGGCGAGCATGAAAGACAGGTTCATCGGGCGTCGTCCTCCTCGGGTCGTTCACAGCCAAGTTGACCCCGCAGCTGGCGCGGGCGCTGCTCTATCCCTGGTTGAAGTCGAGCATGCCGATCGCCACCGGCGCAAGCGCGCTTGTGCAGGGGCTGGACGGAGTGTGCTTTTGACAAAGGTCAAAGACAACAGTGTGTTGCCGTGGCAACTTGATTGCTCACATTCCTCGACGCCAGCAAGCAGGAGGAAATTCATCATGGCTGAGGACCTCAAGAGCACGCAGCAGACCCGCGTAACGCCTGTCCACGCCGATCCCATCAGCGCGCTTCGGGCCGAACTTGATCAGTTCGTTGAACGGCTGCTTGGTACGGGAAGTGCACTCGTCACCGGGGCTGCCCAGCGTAGCCCCGTCGGTCTCAATGTGCCGCGCATGACCATGCCGAACGTCGACGTGCGCGAGAACGACGCCGCGATCACCATCGAGGCTGAGTTGCCGGGCATGACAGAAAGCGATGTCGAGCTCAGCCTTCGCGATGGCATCCTGACGCTCAAGGGTGAAAAGTCCCACAAGCGTGAGGAAACCAAGGACGAGCTTCAGATTTCGGAACGCAGTTTCGGGAGTTTCAGTCGCTCGTTCCGCTTGCCGCCGACGGTCGATACGGAACGGGTCGAAGCGACGTTCGACAACGGTGTGCTCAAAGTCCGCCTGCCAAAGAACCCGGAGAAGGTCCCTCAGGCGCGCACCATTCCGATCGGTCGCGGCGCGGCCGGCCACGTCTGATTGAGGCTGCTTCGCCGTCAGTTCATGGTGGGGTCGCACTCGGCCATGGTCGACACGGCGGCATGATCACGCGTGTACACGCTGCGATCGCGCGGCTTCACGCCTCGTCACAGGTTGCGGAGTGGAACTAACGCTGGAGCCGGACGCCTCCAATGTCATCTCGGAGCGCAATGAGCGCCAAAGAGCGAGAGACAATGGAGCGACGATCATGACTGCCTATGGAAGAAGGGCCAGTGCCCTGTTCAATATCGGCATGCTTGCCATTTTCACTCTGGCCAGCGCGGCCATCGTCGTGATGCCGACCAGCGCAGAGGCGCAAGCCGCGCAGTCGCGCTCGGCGGCAGCGAAGGCCAGAGCAAGCAAGCGCGCAGCTGCTCGGGAACTCGATGTCAACAAGGTCGCCGTCAGGGTCGCCCGCCCCGAGCTTGCCGGCGCTTTCAAGTTTGATGGCTATCCGCTCTGGGCCGCCGAAGCCTTCGAGCCAAGGCGAAACGGGCGCTGAGTGTTGCCGGGTCGAGCCGCAGGTTGACCAGGCCCTCGGCATCGGTCGCGCGCTTGCACAGCCAATCCGGCTTGCGAACACCAATCCCCGTGCTCGGCGCTTGCATGGACCCACACCAACAGGTTCGGTGCGCCGGGCACGGCCGCGAGAGATCTGAGCCGAGAAGCCGTGGACAACGTCCCAATTCGCCCCGGGCTCTCAAAGGCCATGAACTGCGCTCGATTGACAGCTCGAAGCAAACGACATCTAAATCTGGCTGACCAGATTCTAAAGCTACAGCGATGCGGCTCGAATGAAGAGACTGTACGGCCTCTTGCGCATTCCAAAGTCAGGCAGCACGACACTCGTCGAAATGGTGAGGACGGCGTTGCCCGCGGCTCAGGTCTACCCTTTGCCGCACGACCAACTGTCGAAATGGCAGACGTCGCGTTTGCAGAAGCTGCGCTACCTTCGAACTCGTCACAAAACGCTGTTCTATAGATACGGGGCGTTCTCGCTGTCGAAAGCGTTGAACCACATTTGTTTGCATGCCCGTGACGGCGATATTCTCGCGGGTGGGCACGTGGGTTTCGAGACGTTTCGAAAAGTGGATGCGGACGTTCGGATCATCACGATCCTGCGCGAGCCTTTGGCGGTGTTCTTGTCCCAATATAATTATGCGCGCATGAACTACGAGAACAAGCGCGGGCTCGCGCGGCTCGACAGCAGCTTTCTCGAGCGCATGGCAGCCAAATACTCGGTCGAGGGGTTCGCAGACGCACTGTTGGAGCGTCAAGACGTCATGGGAGACCACGCTGCCCCGCTGCTGGCCATCAAAAACGCGAGCGACATCGAAGGCCGGCTGGCGCAAGATCTCTTCCACTTCGGCTTGCTGGAGGACATCGGCGGCTTCGCCGCAGAACTGAGCGTCAAGCTCGGTTGCAAAGTCCCGCTCAGAAGCGCCAACGTCACGGGCCGAAAAGCCGCGAGGGACCTATCTTCGGCAACGCGCGCGAAGCTCGAACAGTTGCGCCCGCTTGATTTCGAAATCTATGATGTCGCGGTCCGTCTCCTCAAGGATCGAGCTCGCGAGGATCGAGCCTTGCCGGCGCATCGACCCCGAATGCTGCGCTGCACATAGCCAATGACGCGGCTCAATGTTAGCTCTCGGCGATAAAACATTGCCGTGAGGAACGCATCAATGTCACTTGGGCCAGCCGAGCGCCACCGCACCCTACGCCTTCACGCCACAGACAACGTCGTCGTCGCCATCGATGGCCTGCCGCCTGGCTCGGTCGTTGATGGCATCGCTATCACGGGCAGGGTGCTCAAGGGTCACAAGATGGCGGTCGCACGGATTGAACGCGACGCGCCGATTCTGAAGTTCGGCCAGACCATCGGGTTCGCGGCGACGGACATCGTGCCGGGTGACCATGTGCACACGCACAATTGCAACTATGCCGAGTTCGAGCGCGACTACGCATTTGCCGCTGACGCACGCGCAACCGACATGGTGGCGGCTGACCACCAAGCGACGTTCGAAGGCTTCCGACGCGCAAACGGCAAGGTTGGGACGCGGAACTTCATCGCCGTGCTGACCAGCGTGAACTGCTCGGCCTCCGTTGCCCGCTTCATGGCCGACAGGGTCAACCGTTCAGAGTGGTTTCGCGACTTTCCCAATGTCGACGGTGTCGCCGCGTTCGTGCATGGAACGGGCTGCGGAATGGCTGCGAGCGGCGACGGCTTCGAAGCTATGGAGCGCGTGATGTGGGGCTATGCCTCGCATCCCAATTGCGCTGGCGTGCTGATCGTCGGGCTTGGATGCGAAACGTTCCAGATCGCTCGGATGAAAGAAACCTACGGTCTGCGTGATGGCGAGCTTTTCCAGACCATGACGATCCAGGACACGGGCGGCACCCAGAAGACCATCGAGGCTGGTGTCGCGCGGATCCGGGAGATGCTGCCGACGGCTGACAAAGCACGGCGGTCGACGGTGCCAGCAAGTGAACTCAAGGTTGCATTGCAGTGCGGCGGCTCGGATGGCTACTCGGGCATTACAGCCAATGCAGCCCTCGGCGCCGCGGTCGACGAGCTCGTGCGTCATGGCGGCACGGGCGTGCTTGCAGAAACACCCGAAATCTACGGCGCTGAGCATCTCTTGACCCGGCGCGCCGTCGACCAGGCGACCGGCCAGAAGCTCGTCGACATCATCGCGTGGTGGCGAGACTACACCGAGCGCAACGCCGGCTCGATGGATAACAACCCCTCGCCTGGCAATAAGGCCGGAGGGCTTACGACCATTCTCGAGAAATCGCTCGGCGCCGCAGCCAAGGGCGGAACGACGGCCCTGACAGGTGTCTATCGGTACGCAGAACCCGTGACGGCCCACGGTTTCACGTTCATGGACAGCCCTGGATATGATCCCGTCTCCGTGACCGGTCAGATCGCCGCCGGCTGCAATGTTGTGACGTTCACGACGGGCCGCGGGTCGGCGTTTGGTTCGAAGCCTGCCCCGTCGATCAAACTTGCCACCAACTCCGATATGTTCGCCCGCATGGCCGACGACATGGACATCAACTGCGGCGATGTGATCGATGGCGTGAGCGTTGGCGAGAAAGGCGCTGAAATATTCTCTCAGATCCTCAAGGTTGCATCGGGCGAGCGGACAAAGTCCGAACTCAACGGCTACGGCGATCACGAGTTCGTCCCCTGGCAGATTGGTGCCGTAATGTAGCGCCCGGACTGGTCCTTCGCCCCACGGGCCGATTCAGCCTCTTTGGCCTTTCGACTTGCAAACGCGCTTCGCCACAACCTTTGTCGCAAAGGCATGCAAGCTCATGGAGATATAAGCGCCGTTGATGGTGGCGGCTGACTGGGCCGTTGGCCGAGAGGACGGCGCGCGAGGAGGGTTGCGTGGAAGAGACGAAAGGTGTCGCGCGGTTTGGCGTCGGAACGATCTTTCGCGGCAAGGTCAGGAAGGCCCGCGCCGTGGACATTGCAGGTGAGGTCGAGGGTGAAATTAGCTCGGCCCGCGTCATCGTCAGGCCGGGAGGCCTTTTCGTCGGTGTTCTTCGCGTCGATGAGGCGGACATCGCGGGCGAAATCAAGGGCGACCTGTTCGTTCGCTCGGTTCTGCGCATCGGCGCCACTGGCAGGGTCATCGGCAAGGTACAGTATGGGGCGATCACGCTCTCAGAGGGCGGGGAGCTGGTTGCCGATCTGCACAATGTGCCGCCGCGCCTTGCTGGTGATCTGGATCTCACGGTTCATCAAGGCCGGGCAGTTGCCATTACGCCAGAAGATCTTGCTGCTATCGATCCTGATGACGCGCCGGAAGATTTGACGTTTCTGGTCTCGCGGCCAGCCGGTGGCCATGTTGCGTTTGCATCGGCGCCGGCGACTGCGATCGAGCGCTTCACACAGGCCGACATCGATGCGGGACATATCGTGTTCCAGCACGATGGCGCCACCGCCGAGAAAGCCTCGTTCGAGGTCCGCGTGCGCGACGACAGCGGTGCGACGTCCGGCGCCTCGCAATTGGTCAGCGTCACGGTCGTGCCGCTGCCGGACCGACACATCCGGCTCTGAGCCGTCAGAAACGCGTCATCGCCAGCACACATTACACCAGATCGCCGCGCAAGAGCTTGGGCACCGCCCCGGTCAGCCCGGCAGCCTCACGAACGAGCCGCCGTTTGAGCGCTGGCGTACGGTCGACGAGCCCCAGGCCCGCATCGCGCACTGCGCGCAGGGCTCCAATATCGTTCGAAAACAGTGTGTTGAGCGCAGCATACCCGAACGCAGAGGTGACCGAATCGAACCGGCGCCAGCGGCCATATCGCGTGAGTACGGTCTGATCGCCGGGTGACAGACCGACCCTGGCTGCGTCGACGATGCACTCGGTCAGGGCTGCGACGTCCTTGATGGCGTGGTTGAGGCCCTGGCCGGCAATCGGATGAACGAGACGAGCTGCATCGCCGACAAGAGCCACGCGATCCGCAACGATCGCGCGGGCCATGAGTGTTGTGAGCGGGAACGCTGTGGGTGGCCTGACGACCTCGAGCGCACCGAGTGCTGCCCCGAACCTTCGCTCGACCTCTCCAAGAAAGGCGCCAGCGTCAAGTGCCATCAAGCGGCGAACCTCGCGTGTTCGATCCGACCAGGTGATGCAACAGCGTTGTGCGGTCATCGGCAGGATTGCGAACGGCCCGCCCGGCAGGAAATTCTGACGCGCCACGCCGTGGTGGTCCTGCTCGACGCGCACCATCGTCACGATCGCCGACTGTCCATGGTCCGACTGGACCGTTTTGATCCCAGCAAAGCCGCGTGTCGGTGAGCGTGCACCGTCCGCACCAATGAGGAGTTCGGCTTTCAGGGCGCCGGCCGTCGTCTCGATCGCAATGGGACCAGAGCTCACCGTGACGGCTTCGAGGCGGCCGACAACCGACGTGATGCCGCGTTCCGAGAGCGTTTCTTGGACGATCGCGCTCGCCAGTTGGGCGTTTTCGACGATGTAGGACGCCGGTTCCCTGTCCAGCGCGGGCGTATCGTCATCTTCCAGCGCATTGTCATAGGTCAGGAGGATCGGCCGCACCGCATCGTCGAGCCTGGCGTCCGTAAGCTCGATCGCGTGAATCGGCTGGCTTTCCGCCGCAATCCGCTCCCAAACGCCAACTGTCACCAGAAGGTTTTTGGAACTTGCAGCCAGCGACGACGCGCGCGGGTCGTCGCGGCCGGCAGAGAACCGAGGCGCCGGATCGATGACCGCGATCCGCACGTCTGGCCCGAGGATGCGCGCGAGGGTGAGGGCCGCGAGGCTGCCTGCAATCCCGCCGCCAGCAATTGCAACGTCGAATGTGCTGGCAGAATGAGCGCTTGTTCGAGCCGGCCCGGCGGCGACCTGAACAGCAAGGGGCCCGCCCGGCGTCGAACGTGTCGCGGGACGGTCTGGGTCACTGCGTGTGAGCGCCCGTGGCATCTCCTGCTTGATCTCTCGTGTCATGGCGGTTGGTGGCTCCATCTCGACCGTTGACCCATCGACACTTCGTATGCTGGCGTGATTGGGGTTTCCCGGCTCGAACTGTCGCATCAGCGATCCTGCCGGGCAACCGGAGTGCAAAGGGAGTGCTGACGGATGCCCAAAAGCGACGCCCCCCACCCGTCACTCGGCGGGTCTGACGGTGCTCTCTCAGCTTTGATCGAGCTTCTTGACCTTGAGCCATTGGAAGAAAACCTGTTTCGCGGGCAAAGCCATGCGACAGGTTGGCAGCGTGTTTACGGTGGCCAGGTGCTGGGGCAGGCGCTGGTGGCCGCGCTGCGAACGGTCGCAGATGACCGTCCGGTGCACTCGATGCATGCCTACTTCCTGCTCGGCGGCGATCCTCGCGTGCCGATCATCTATGAGGTTGAGCGCATCCGCGACGGTGGCAGCTTCACGACACGTCGCGTGCGGGCGATCCAGCACGGCCGGCCGATCTTTACGATGAGTGCGTCGTTCCATAAATCGGAGATCGGGTTCGACCATCAGGCGGACATGCCACTCGTTCCCCCGCCCGAGGACGTTCCAAGCGAGCTTGCCCTGCTCTCCGAACTCGCCGCGACCTTGCCGGACAACATGCAGAGCTACATGAAGCGGCAGCGGCCGATCGAAATGCGGCCGATCGATCTGACCCGCTATCGGGATCGAAGCCCCGCCCGTCCGCAACAATGCGTTTGGATGCGAGCGAACGGTCCAATGCCGGACGATCCGAAGCTCCATCAATGCGCGCTTGCCTACGCCTCGGATTTTACGCTGCTCGATACGGCGCTGATCGCACACGGCAAGATGTTGTTCGACACGGATATCCAGCTCGCAAGCCTCGATCACGCGATGTGGCTGCACCGGCCGTTTCGGATGGATGACTGGCTGCTCTACGTGCAGGACAGCCCGTCAGCGCAAGGGTCGCGCGGGTTTTGCCGCGGCAGCGTGTTCACGCGCGACGGCAAGCTCGTTGCGTCGACCACGCAAGAGGGGCTGATGCGCCTCAGAGCGACCGACTTCAAGGTGACCTGATATCCTGGACCGCCATTCCAGGCGAAGCACGGGCCCGGCCAACCCCGGGGCCATCGCGGACACCCGCGACCGCTGGTGTGCGTGCCTATTTTGTAGGCAAAATCGCAATTCTGCCTAAATTGCCGCCTCAGACGACCGCATGGCGAAGAACAAGTTTTAAGCGGCAAATTAAATAAATTATTCTATTTCAACGCGGTAACTTCTTGTTCATGAGTTGGCACGCCCCTTGATTACCCCACCGTTCGTAGGGGTTCGCCAGCGGCGGTGCCAGCTTGGTCCTGGTCCTGCCTCGTCATGCGTATCCGAGCCAACAGAAGGGGTGTGTGCATGAAGCTCGTCACCGCGATCATCAAGCCGTTCAAGCTCGAGGAGGTCCGTCAGTCGCTGACTGAGCTCGGCGTCGAGGGGATGACGGTCACTGAGGTCAAGGGGTACGGCCGCCAGAAGGGCCATACGGAAATCTATCGCGGCGCCGAATATGCCGTGAGCTTTCTTCCCAAGCTGAAAATCGAGGTCGTCGTCGAGACGGGGGTGGCCGAAAAAGCCGTCGACGCGATCGCGAAGGCTGCCAAGACGGGTCAGATCGGCGACGGGAAAATCTTTGTTTCAAGCATCGAGAGCACGGTCCGGATCCGGACTGGCGAAACCGATGCTGCGGCGCTCTAATTCGAGGAGGGACTCCAACGTGACGTCGATGAAACCGACAACGATGCTGGGGTGGGGTGCGTTCGCCGCGCTCACGACCTTCGCGCTGACGACCGGAGCGCTCGCTCAGGATGCAACCACCCCCGCCGAGACGGCCGCGGTGACCGCCGAAGCGCTCGAAAAACTGCAGAAGGAATATCAGTACGTTTTCAATACCGTACTGTTCCTGCTCGGCGGCTTCCTTGTGATGTGGATGGCCGCTGGCTTTGCCATGCTCGAAGCCGGGATGGTGCGCACGAAAAACGTCGCCATGCAGTGCACCAAGAACATCGCACTGTATTCGATCGCCGGCCTGATGTTCTGGATCGTTGGCTACAACATCGCTTACCCCGGCGAGGCCTGGTTGATCGATGGCTACTTCGGCAATCCAAGTCCGGTATCGATGCCTGATCCAGCGGGCGATACCGAGAATGCGTACTCGACGGGCTCTGACTGGTTCTTCCAGATGGTGTTCTGCGCAACGGCTGCGTCCATCGTTTCGGGCACCGTCGCGGAGCGGATCAAACTCTGGCCGTTCCTGCTGTTCGTCGTCGTGCTGACCGGTGTGATGTATCCGGTGGTCGTGTCCTGGCAGTGGGGTGAGGGCTGGCTCAACCAGATGGGCTTCTCCGACTTCGCAGGTTCGACGCTCGTTCACTCGACGGGCGGCTGGGCAGCTCTCGTCGGGGCAATCATCCTTGGTGCGCGGCGCGGGAAATACGGTCCCAACGGTGCCGTCAATGCGATGCCAGGCTCGAACATGGCGCTTGCCACGCTCGGGACGTTCATCCTCTGGCTCGGCTGGTTTGGCTTCAACGGCGGTTCACAGCTTGCGCTTGGCACGATCGAAGATTCCTCTGCCGTGTCTCGGATCTTCGTCAACACCAACCTCGCCGCTGCTGCTGGTGTTGTCACCGCGATGGTCTTGAACCAGCTGTTCTACGGCAAGGTCGATCTCACGATGGCGCTCAACGGCGCGCTCGCGGGTCTCGTCGCCATCACCGCTGAACCTTTGACGCCGCAAATCTGGCAAGCGGTTGTGATCGGCGCGGTCGGCGGACTGATCGTGGTCTTCACGGTTCCGATGCTGGACAAGCTCAAGATCGACGATGTTGTTGGCGCGATCCCGGTCCACCTCTTCGCTGGCATCTGGGGCACGATCATCGTTGCTTGGACGAACACAGACGCAAGCTTCGTGACCCAAGCCATCGGCGTGGTTGCCGTCGGCATCTTCGTCTCGGCTGCAAGCTTGGTTCTCTGGATGATCCTCGCTGCAACCATTGGTTTGCGGCCAACCGAGGAGCAAGAATACGAGGGTCTCGACAAAGCCGAGATTGGTATCGAGGCCTATCCCGAGTTCGGTGCCGGCTCACAGCGCATGTGAGACAGGCATCACACACTTGCTCGCCGCGGCCGGACATCGCGGCGGGATCGGGCTGATCTCCCGATCGGCTCCAGACTTCGGCCTCCTCCGGCCAAGTGGGTGCGCGACCGTCTTCTTCCCGCGGCACGCACCCGAAACTCAACCCGGCTCGATGGAGCCGGGTTTTTTTGTGCTCGCCAGACGGTGGTGCCAATCGAACTGAGGTGAAATCTCGCCCGAGGCCGCGGCTCGTGAGCGAAGAAATATCCGGCGTCGCCAACGCGGCACGGCACCAACCGCCGCCCCTCAACGGCGCAACTTCAGCTTATTGCGGAAGCCGAGACCCAGCAGAGACAAGGGGACCAGAGAGATGGTCTTCTGGATCAAGGACCAGTTCGACCCCGCCGCCGGCACAACGGGCACAAGCTTGCCAGCGCCACCACGCACGAAGCCGAATAGGCAGCCGCAAGTCCGCCGCGCGAAGGGTCCTCAGCTGCATCATTTGCCCTGTTGTTTGGGCAGTCTTGCGAGAAAAATCAGTGGGATCATCGCAGCCGATACGATCGTGAACAGAACGAATGCGTTCGTGTGCCCGATGAGCGTTGCCTGGCGGGTGATTTCCCGCCCGAATTGGGCCGCCTGCTGGGCCGTTTCGAGCGACCAGGCTCCGGCGGCCCAAGGCAACTCCCAGGGCCGATGGAATGGCGAGGCGAACTCCGTCAGGCGGGCATAGTTCGCACCCGTCGCGCGGACGATTTCGGCAACGGCAATCGAAATAAACAGGCTCGATCCGAAGTTCCGCAGAAGGTGGAACATCGACATCGCCTCTGCGCGATACTTGGCATCCAAAGTCCAGAACGTGACGACAGTCATCGGCACCCACAGCAGTCCGACCGCGAACCCCTGCAGAGTAAGTGTGAGCGCCAACCAACCCTGGTTGATGTCGAGCGAGAACCCGACGAGCCAGACGCCAGACACGGTCTGTGCGATGCACGCAACCAGCATGACGGCTCGTGGGTCGAAGCGCCCGACCAGCATGGCGACGAAAAATCCGATCGCAGATCCGATCCCGCGCCACCCGATCAGCATTCCGATGGTCGTGTCGGGATAATCGGCTTGTTGTTGCAATAGCGCCGGCAGAAGCACGATCGGTGCGAAGTTCAGCATGCCGAACAGCAGCACCAGCACAAGGCCGATCGCGTAGTTCCGGTCGCGCAGGAGATAGAGCCTGATGAACGGCCGCTCCGCCGTGACGCAATGGGAAATGAAGATGTAGAGCGCGAGCGCCGATACGAACGTTGCAACGATGATCTCGGGCGAATCGAACCAGTCGAGGCGCTGACCTCGAGACATGACGAGCTGTGCGCCGGCGATTGCGATCGAGAGCGAAAGAAATCCTGCCCAATCGAGCCTGGCCCGACCTTCAGGCGTGTCGCGACCCAGGATCACGTACCAGCCGGCCGCCGTGATGACGGCAACGGGTACGATCATCCAAAAGCCCCAGCGCCAGCCGTAGGCCTCGGAGATTTCGCCGCCGAGCGTCGGCCCAAGGACAGGACCGATCATGTTGGCCATGCCGTAGACCGCAATGATCGTATTGTGTTGGCGACGAGGGTAGACGTCGAGCAGGATCGTCTGACCGAGCGGCACGAGCGGAGCGCCGGCCGCGCCCTGGACGACGCGCCAAAAGATGAGCTCTTCCAGCGTTGTTGAAAGACCGCAGAAGAAGGTCGAGACGGCAAACACCACCGAGCACCAGAACATGGTGTTGCGGCGGCCGAAGCGATCGGAAAGCCAGCCGGTCATTGGCGTGACCACCGCCGTCGCTACGATGTTGAACGTCATCGTCCACGAAATTTCGTCGGCCGTTGCTGCGAGAGCGCCCTGCATTTTTGGCAGCAGCGTCGACGAGATCAGGATCGAGGCAGTGTAGATCGTCGTGCCCAGCATCACGAACAACAGGATGACCAGCCTCTGGCTGAAGCTGACCTCAGGCTCGGTCGCGGTCACGGCTGTGGAACTCACGCCCGATCAATCCTTGTCTTGGCCTACAGCGGTCCTGATGTCGGCGTTCGTCAAGCGCTGCCCGGTGGCCCTCCGCGCGACGCTGCGACCAGTTCGCGGCCCCTGCAACCATGGGCATGGGACGACTTGAGAAGTGGTAACCTCGAATACATTTGCCTTGACGATAGTAACCGTTGCAATAGTAACCTAGGTTATCATTAAGAACAGGTGCGGTTCGCGCACCGTTGCGATGACAGCGAAGCAGCGAGAAGCGGCGAGTGGCCTCATGTCGCGCCAAAATCGATGGGTCGCAACAACCGCTGACGACTTAGGCGCGCCGGGCCACGGGTGTGATGACTGAGCAGCCCACCGCGTGACGTGTGGCGAGGGACTGCGGCGGACGTCTCGGTCTGACGGACACGACTGCATTGATTTTGCTCATGCCGATGAGATCGCGAGAGCCGCTCAACGCCCGCCGCAGAAGGCAACGCATGTCGCGATCAGGACACCAGGAGACCGGTCCAATGACCGAACAACAGGAATGACCGACAACGCGGTAGACTTCATCGGCTACGCTATGACCGACATCGCGCGACTTCTGCGGACCGTGTTCGAGCGCCGCGTGCGCGATCTTGGCATCACGCGCGCGCAATGGGTCGTCATCGCGCGGCTTCATGCGCGGCCAGGCCTCAGCCAGTCGGAAGTTGCCGACATCCTCGAAATCGAAAAAGCATCTGCGGGCCGGCTGATTGACCGGATGGAAGCCAAAGGCTGGCTCCAACGGCGTGCCGATCCTGCAGATCGGCGGATCAATCGTCTGCATCTGACTGCTGAAGCTGAGCGCCTCCACGATCTCATCTGGCCGGTTGCCGAGGCGACCGTAGATGATGCGCTGCTCGACCTTTCGGAGCGGGAACGGGCTGCGTTCGACGTTCTGGCAGGCAAAGTGCGTGCGCGCTTGTTGTCGATCGCGTCCAACGACGAACGAGGCGCGCCGGACTGGGACAATCTTGCAAAGCGCGCCGACCATGAGCGCCGCGCGCGAGGACCACGGCCGGTGGGTCAGCAGCGCGCCGCGATTTCGACCTGAGCCGCGCGTGGTGAACAGCGGCCGCACCCGGATGTCGCGGCGTCGGCGCGAGCCAGGCAGGACCCTCAACAACCAGTCACGACGAAAAGTGATCGAGTGGCATGAGTACCGAGACCGAAAAATCGAAAAGCGCTGACGAGCCCGCTGGAACTCGTGCGCCGCAGGCCTCAAGGCGGCACGTTTTGCTGCGCTTCGTGCTGCTGTTTGTCGTCCCAGCGGTCTCCATTGCTGGCGGTGTCGCGTTCTGGCTGACCGGCGGGCGCTTCGTGTCGACCGAAAACGCTTATGTCAAAACCCACATTGCCAGAGTGTCGGCTCAGGTCGGAGGCAGAATCAGGGTCATTCACGTGCGCGACCACGCGCTGGTGCGCACCGGTGACCCATTGATCGAGCTCGAAACAGCCGAATTCGAGACGCGCGTCGCGAAAGCCGAAGCCGAGGTGGATGCTGCGCGCCAGGAGATCGCAGCGCGTATTGCGGCATGGCGTGAGGCAAACACGGAGCTCGCCGAGGCGAAGGGGCGGCTCGATTACCTTGAATCCCAAATGGGGCGGCAATCGACGCTGGCGAGCCGCGGCATCGTCGCCTCGACGCGCCTTGAAGACGCTGAAGAGGAGTTGCGGCGGGGTCGAGACAGGATTCTCGTTGTCACCAGTAAGGTGCATCGCATGCTGACAACGATTGGCGGCGACCCCGACCTGAGCATCGACGAGCATCCGCTCGTGCGTCAGCACTTGGCTGAACTGGCCGAGGCCAAACTCGATCTCGAGCGGACAACCCTGACAGCACCGATCGATGGGCAGATCGTCAACCTCAAGTTGCAGCCTGGCGAGCACGTCGAAGCAGCGAGGCCGCTGTTGTCGCTTGTCTCAACCGATACGCCGTGGCTGGAAGCGAACTTCAAGGAAACGGAGCTGACGCACGTCCGGCCGGGCATGACTGCGACGCTGCGCCTCGACATTTATCCCGACGCGGCCTGGCAGGGCGTCGTCGAGAGCATCAGTCCGGCGACCGGTGCGGAGTTCGCATTGCTGCCGCCGCAGAACGCATCTGGGAACTGGGTCAAGGTCGTCCAGCGCCTGCCGGTCAAGATCAGGATCGTCTCCGGGCCCGGCGCAACACACCCGATGCGGGCCGGTATGACCGCGACCGTAAGCGTCGACACGGAACGGCAGCGGTCGATTGCACAACTGCTCGAGAGCTTCGGGCTGTCGGGGCCCTTGGCTGCCAAGGCAGAAGCCGGCGCCGTATCGCCTTCGAACTGAAAGACCGTGGGTGGCGGCCGTGTTGCACGATGGCTCAGGACCCCGACCCACGTCGGGCCGTTGCCGAGCGAGGCGTCGCTTGATCGCCGCGCGCGACCCCTGCACGATCCGAGAGGGCGGCAGAAGCGATCGCCGATCGTGGTGTTAAACAGAGCCTTGCGATCTCAGAGGGGGTGGTGCTGCAACATGCATCCTTCACGGTGCTTCGATTGTCACGTCCACGCCTGGCGCCCGGGGGCCCGATTCACCGCGGATCTCAGCTACATGCCGTCGCGAGACGCGCCCTTCGAGCAGCTGATCGCACTTCTCGACGCCCACGATGTCGATGGCGCCGTGATCGTGCAGCCGAGTTTTTTCGGAACCGATACAACCGAGCTCGAACACGCCTTGGAGGCGTGGCCTGATCGGTTGCGCGGCGTCGCGGTGGTGCCGGAGGACGTCGATCAGGACAGGCTGTCCGCCATCCGGGTCAGAGGTGTCGTGGGCGTTCGTCTCAACCTCGCCCATGCCTACAGCCCTAATGTCGCATCGAAAGCGTTCGCAGCCTTTGTCGCGCGGGTCACTGAGGCCGGCCTCCACGTTCAGGTGCACGCGCAAGAGCCCGGCGCGCTGCTCGCGCTGATGCCGGTCATCGAAGCGGCGGGCGCACGCCTCGTGGTCGACCACTTCGGACGCCCAGCGGCGCGCCTTGGCAGCAATGATCCAGACTGGCGGCAACTGCTGGCCTATGGTGAGACCGGGCAGCTCTACGTGAAGCTGTCGGCACCCTATCGGCTCGGCGGCCAGCCGATCGCGCCGCTCGCGTCTTATCTGCTCGATTGCCTCGGTCATGACCGGCTGGTTTGGGCAAGCGACTGGCCATGGACACGGTTCGAGGAAGGACGTGACTACCGCGAGGGCCTGCATCAACTTGCAAGCTGGTTCGATGATGATGAGACGATCGCAGCCATTGCTGCCGGCACACCGCGGGCGCTGTATGGGTTTGCGTGACGATCGCCGCCCAAACCCGCACACTCAATCGGGCCCACAAAACTGGATCAGATTGCGCTTGCGGCCCAATGCATCTCAGCCTCGATAAAAGGGGCATGGCCGGACGCAGGCACCTGCTTGCGCTCGCTTGGGGCAAGCGCTAAACACGCGGCTCCGCTCCTGCATCGCCAGGGTCGCGGCGGTCCGGAGAGGTGGCAGAGTGGTCGATCGCGCCGCACTCGAAATGCGGAGTACGGGTAACCGTACCGTGGGTTCGAATCCCACCCTCTCCGCCACCCGAACGCCTCTGAAATCCAACTGTCTCTGCTTGCTGTTGAGTGGCAGTCGCGCCGCGTGGTCGGCGCTGCCGTTCGCCAATGGCAGCCTGAACTGTGACATCGCGCCGTTACT
>JBHJOC010000068.1:0-19373 GCA_050330095.1 Hyphomicrobiaceae bacterium | reverse complement strand
CTGTGAGGCGCGCTGGCGCGAGTGCGTGGAGGGGCGCAAACTCACCCCTCGGATCCCACCATTGCGACGCAATGCGCTGGAAGCGCTCAACTTCGCGCTCGTCGACGTTGGCATTTGGGCCCATGGGGCGATCGGGCGAATTGGCGCCAACACGCGTCATAGGGACGAAGCCTTTCCTTCCGCCGCCCAAAGTTTGTTCCGAAGATAGGGCTGGGCGCGATCCGCAATGCTCATCTATAGCCGGTTGCAGCGCACGTTGCAGGTCCTGGCGGTTGTGACATATGTGTGCCGATATCGCCCAGGGAACGGTTCCGGCTGTGTGCCCCGTCATTTGGCCCAGTCTCGATGGAGTTGACCGCCACGATGGCAGTCGTCGTGATGAAATTCGGCGGAACCTCCGTCGCCAACATCGACCGCATTCGCAATGCGGCCCGGCACGTCAGGCGTGAAGTCGACGCCGGAAACCGCGTCGCCGTGGTCGTCTCGGCGATGGCGGGGGCCACGAACCAGCTTGTCGCCTGGGTCCGCGAGGCTTCGCCGTTTCACGATGCGCGCGAGTACGACGCCGTTGTTGCCTCCGGTGAACAGGTGACTGCGGGTCTCATGGCCATCGTTCTGCAGAGCATGGGGATCACAGCGCGCTCATGGCAGGGATGGCAAATTCCGGTGAAAACGGACCAGGCCCATGGGGCCGCGCGCATCCTCGAGATCAACGGGTCCGAACTCAAGGCGCGGCTGGCGCAGGGTGAGGTTGCAGTTGTGACCGGCTTTCAGGGTGTCGAACCCGGTCGCAACCGAATTGCCACCCTCGGCCGTGGCGGCTCTGATACCAGCGCCGTAGCGCTCGCGATCGCGCTCGATGCCGACATCTGCGACATCTATACCGACGTCGACGGGGTCTATACGACGGACCCCCGCGTGTGGTCGAAGGCGCGGCGGCTGCCCCGCGTCTCTTACGAAGAAATGCTCGAGATGGCCTCGCTCGGCTCGAAAGTCCTGCAGACCCGCTCGGTAGAGCTTGCCATGGTTTATCGCATGCGCACGCGCGTGCTTTCGAGTTTTGCCGACCCCGACACGATCAGGCCGGTCGGTGGCGACTGGCAAGACATCGGAACGATTGTTTGCGACGAGGACGAGATCATGGAAGCCCAGGTCGTCAGCGGCATCGCCTATGCGAAGGACGAGGCCAAGGTCACGATCCTCGACGTTGCAGACAAGCCAGGCATTGCGGCCGCAATCTTCGGGCCGCTCGCTGACGCGGGTGTCAACGTTGACATGATCGTCCAGAACCTATCATCCGACGGCAAGCGGACAGATATGACGTTCACGGTGCAATCGGCCGAGCTCGACCGCGCGATCCGCATCCTGGAGCAGCATCGCGAGGCGATTGGCTACCAGTCGATCCATGGTTCGTCGGACGTGGTGAAGGTGTCGGTGATCGGCGTCGGCATGCGTAGCCACGCGGGCGTTGCGGCACAAATGTTCAAAGCCCTCGCGGAAAAGAGTATCAATATCCTCGCCATTACGACATCCGAGATTAAAATCAGCGTCCTCATCGACGCGGCGTACGCCGAGCTTGCCGTGCGAACGCTCCATCAGGTCTATGGCCTCGACGCGATGGCTTGAGGTGCTCCGCGGGGGCTGCGAACGGCCCGCCCTACCATTGCCGGTTTTGGTGGCGATCGGCCAGGGCATCCCAGAGATGGGCACGATACACTCGGCTGCCTTGACGGGATAAGTGGTGCCTGTGAACTCTCGTTGCGCAACAACGAGCCGCGGATTGATCCGCAAGCTGGAGCGCAGGCGAGCGCGGGATACGGAGGACCGGTGGTCTTTCCGGACTGGAGAGACGCATGTCGTCGACGCGCGGAGACGAGCCGAGACTTGCGACCGCGGAGCCAGCACTCCGCGCCATCATGCGTCGGTTGCGCCAGATCATGGCCGATCCGGGCGACGGGCAGCATCGGCTCGACAAGATCGTGCGCCAGGTCGCAGGCCTCATGGTCGCCGAGGTCTGCTCGATTTACATCAAGCGCCAGGATGCTTCGCTCGAGCTGTTTGCGACCGAGGGCCTGAAGCGCGATGCCGTTCACGCGACGCGCCTCAAGCGAGGCGAAGGGCTCGTCGGCCGCTGCGCGGAGCTGGCGGTGCCGGTCAATGTGCCGAATGCGCAGGCTCACCCCGCCTTCTCCTACAGGCCGGAAACTGGCGAGGAAGCTTACCATTCCCTGCTCGCCGTCCCGGTGCTGCGCGGCGGTGCCGTGCTTGGCGTCCTCGTTGTCCAGAACCGTACACCGCGAGAGTATTCAGACGAGGACGTCGAGGTGCTGCAGACCACGGCCATGCTCGTCGCGGAGCACTTGGTTTCGGGCGACGTCGTTGGCATGCTGCAGGATACGACGGTCAGCCGCACCACGACCTATTTGCGCGGCGAGCCGATTTCCGATGGCATCGCGCTCGGTCACGTGGTGATCCACCAGCCGCGTGTCGTGGTCACGGAGTTGCTGGCCGAAGACCCCGAAGCCGAGGTGGAACGGCTCGATCGGGCGGTCGTCGGGCTTCGCACCGCCATCGATGCCATGCTCTCGAGCGAGACGATCTCGAAGGCAGGCGCGCATCACGATGTGCTCGAAGCCTACCGTATGTTCGCCAACGACCGGGGCTGGCTGCGGCGGATGCAGTCCGCAGCACGCGAGGGGCTCACGGCTGAGGCGGCGGTCGAGCGCGTGCAGAACACGACACGCATGCGTCTCCTGCACCAGAATGACCCGTTCTGGCGCGAACGCCTGCGCGATCTCGATGATCTCTCGGACCGCCTGCTCCGGATCCTGTCGGGCAAGGGCAATATCGCATTCCACGATCTCGAGTTGCCCGAGGATACAATTCTCGTTGCGCGCAATATGGGGCCGGCTGAACTGCTCGATTACGATCGAACGCGTCTGCGTGCACTCGTGGTCGAGGATGCAAGCGCGCAAAGCCACGTTGCCATCGTCGCAAAGGCCTTAGGGTTGCCGGCGATCGGCCAGATCCCGAACGTGATCGAACGGCTTTCGAGCGGCGATCCGATCATCGTCGATGCCGAAGCTGGTGAACTGCACATTCGACCGTCGCCGGACGTGATCGCGGCCTACTCTGACAAGGTCCGCCTGCGGGCCCGGCGCCAGATGCAGTTTCGTGCCCTGCGCGATGTGCCGGCTGTTAGCAAGGACGGCGTTCGCGTCGAACTCCATCTCAATGCTGGCTTGATGGTCGATATGCCGAACCTGATCGAATCTGGGGCGGATGGTATCGGGCTATTCCGGACCGAGCTTCAGTTCATGATCGCCTCGACGTTTCCGCGGGTTGACCAGCAGACGCGGACGTACCGAGAGATCCTTGACTCGGTTAACGATAAGCCCGTGACCTTCCGTGTGCTTGATATCGGCGGCGACAAGGCGTTGCCGTACATGCGCCAACCGAAGGAGGATAACCCGGCCCTGGGCTGGCGTGCGGTGCGTCTGGCGCTCGATCGCCCCGGCTTGTTTCGGATGCAGGTGCGGGCCTTGCTCCGCGCGGCGGCGGGCCGGGAGTTGCGGGTCATGATCCCAATGATCACGACCGTCTCTGAGTTCAGGCGTGCGAAATCCCTGATTGATCACGAGAGGTCTCTGGCCTCGAAGCGAGGCCAGGCGCAGCCCGAGCGGGTGCTGGTCGGCGCGATGATCGAGGTTCCCGGGCTGATCTACACGCTCGATGAGCTTTTGCCGGAGGTCGATTTCGCATCGGTCGGCAGCAATGACCTGTTGCAATACCTGTTGGCGGCCGATCGCACCAACCCGCTGGTTGCCAGCCGCTACGACTCGCTTTCGCTTGCTTCGCTGAGAGCGCTTCGGGAGATCGTCCGCGCCACGCAGCGCCATAACGTGCAGTTGACACTCTGTGGCGAAATCGGTGGCGGTACGCTCGAAGCCATGGCCTTGCTGGCGATCGGCTTCCGCAAGATCTCCATGGCGCCGGCGTCGATCGGCCCTGTCAAGAACATGGTTCTATCCCTCGACATCGGGCGGGCGCGAGACCTCGTCGAGAAGGCGCTCGACTGGGGCGAGGCGGACAATGTTCGAGACCAGCTCAGGCGCTTTGCCGAGACGGACAGCGTCGAGATTTGATCGCCGATGCGCTGGTGCAGACGTGCAATCTCGAAAGCGTCCACACAGGCTGCAGGGCGCGACTGGGCGTCCACCGAGCCTCAGGCCCGCACGCCACGTACCGCGCGTTTGCCGTTGCAGCAAGTTTGGATCAGCTGGCAGGGTCGGCGGCGTTTCGCCTGCTGTCCGTCAGAATGGAAACACCGATGACCCTCGTTCCCAAGGAAAAGCTCGAACGACTGTTTGCACGCTGGTCCGAACTGCAGGAGGGGCTGGCCGGAACGCTCGATCAATCGTCTTTTGCGAGCCTATCGAAGGAGTTTGCCGAACTCGACCCGATCGTCGAAGCCGCGCGGCGCCTGCAGGCCGCCTCAGCCGAGGCTGAAGACCTTCGCCAGATGGTCGCCGACCGCTCGGTCGATGCGGACATGCGCGATATGGCGCTGGCCGAACTGCCCGAGGTCGAAGCACGCATCGAGACCCTGAACCATGACTTGCGCTTGCTGTTGCTGCCCAAGGACGAAGCCGACGATCGGAGCGTCATCCTGGAGGTCAGGGCCGGAACCGGAGGCGACGAGGCGGCTCTGTTCGCCGCCGATCTGTTCCGCATGTACAACCGTTATGCCGACCTCAAGGGATGGCGGACCGAGATCATCGACGCATCGCCAAGCGACCTTGGGGGCTATCGCGAATTGATCGCAGCGATCAGGGGCAACGGGGTGTTCGCGCGATTGAAGTATGAATCGGGCGTGCACCGCGTGCAGCGTGTTCCGGCGACCGAGGCCAGCGGACGCATCCATACCTCAGCTGCGACCGTCGCGGTGCTGCCGGAGGCCGAGGACATCGACGTCGAACTCAGACCAGAAGACATCCGGATCGACACCATGCGCGCATCCGGCGCGGGCGGCCAGCATGTCAACACAACCGATTCTGCTGTGCGAATCACGCATTTGCCGACGGGACTTATCGTCGTCGCCTCCGAGAAATCACAACATCAGAATCGCAAGACGGCGATGCAAATCCTTCGGGCACGCCTGTTCGAGATGGAACGCGAGCGGGCCGACCTGGAACGTGCTGCCGAGCGCAAGGCGCAAGTCGGATCGGGCGACAGGTCGCAACGCATCCGCACGTACAACTTCCCTCAGGGCCGCGTCACCGACCACCGCATCAATTTGACTCTGCACAAGCTCGATCAAGTGATCGCGGGCGCGGCACTCGATGAATTGATCGACGCGCTCGTTCTCGACCGCCAGTCGAGCGAACTCGCAGCGATCGAAGGGCGGGTTGATGTCTGACGCCTGTGTGTTGCTCCTGCAGACAGCGACCCGCAGTCGCCGATGACGACGGTTGCACAATACCTTTCGGACACCCGCTCGCGGCTCGCCGAGGCCGGCGTTAGGGATTCGTTACGCGAGGCACGCCGACTGATGGCCGCCGCCCTCGGGCACGACAGCTCCGTCATTTTGGTTTCGCCCAGTCTCGAGCTTTCGGTGCACCAGTTGGACCGTCTCGAGCGATGGGTGGGTCGGCGTTGCCGACGTGAACCCCTGTCGCGCATCGAGGGGCGGCGGCAGTTCTGGGGGCGAGATTTCATCGTGACGCCGGCTGTCCTCGATCCAAGGCCAGAGACAGAGCTGTTGATCGAGGTCGTGTTGGATCTCCAAAGGCGGGGGGCCGCCAGACCGCAGCGCGTGCTCGATGTCGGGACGGGATCAGGCTGCCTGGCCGTGACGCTTGCGGCGGAACTGCCGCAAATCGAGGTCGTGGGCCTCGATCTCAGCACCGCTGCCCTCGACGTTGCGCGCGAAAATGCCCGTCGGATCGGCGTCGCAGATCGCACAACTTGGATTGCAGCCGACATCCGGGCTTGGGAACCGGGCGGGCAACGCAACGGGCAACCGGGCTGCCCCTTCGACCTCGTTGTGAGCAACCCCCCTTATATCGCTCGCGATGAGATCAGGATGCTTGAGCCTGAAGTGCGTGACTTCGACCCAAGTGTTGCTCTGGATGGCGGTACGGACGGTCTCGACTTTTATCGCGCTCTTGCGGGCCTGCGCGCGCAGCACGCCATCCCATGGTTGATCTGCGAAGTCGGCTTTGGACAAGCCGAAGCGGTCGCAGATCTCGCGCGCAGCGCTAAAGGTGGCGCCGCCCTGGGTGGCCTCTACGGGTATCGCGACCTTGCCGGCGTTCTGCGCTGCGTTGCCATCCGGACACGGATGGAAACCTTGGGCTAAACTCATGAGACGGTTCGTGGAAAAAATGCTTCCACCTAGCGCGCTGTCACTGTAAGGCTATACCAGATGGCGTGACGGAAAGCAGCTGATGCCCGTTCGGGTCGACGGTACCCGTAAGATGTCAGCTTGAACCTGAGAATCATTCGGTTCGGAGCTGCTTGGTTAAACGCTCAATCGTTAAAGTCGTAGAGCCCCTTTGTCAGGTGAGAGCGCCGTGAGGCGATCCCTTTGGGCTTTTGGATCGTGAGGGTCGATCCCCGCCAGAACTTTTCGGGGTGGACAACACGTCAGGGAAACCGAAGTCCGGCAGCGCATGCAGATGGGCCAGTTCAAGCGCCGGATATGGGTTCTGTGTTCGAATGCTTGCCGTGACATGTGAGACGTTCGTCAACGGAAGTTGAACTGTGGTGTGCGTCCGCCCGTGTGGATGCAGCATGCGCTGCGGCGCGAGACATTTCCTCGTCAACAAACAGTCGAGATCAGGAGCCGATGAGGCAGGGACAGCAGAACCGTCGTGGCCGTGGGCGTCACAATAATCCAAACAATGGAAGCGCGAATCCGGCACGCAAGCATCAGAATCCCCTGACGCGGAGCTTCGAATCGAACGGTCCAGATGTGAAAATTCGCGGCACCCCCGCGCACATCGCCGAAAAGTACATGGCGCTGGCGCGCGATGCACTTGGATCGGGTGATCCGGTTCTGGCGGAGAACTATCTGCAACACGCAGAGCACTATAACCGCATCATCATGGCCTATCGCGAGCAACAATCGCAGCACCAGGCCGAAAATCAGAGCCGGCATCGTTCCTTCGACGACCAGGGCGGCGAAGAAGATGATGCGCAGGACCCGCGTTTCCAGGCGCGACAGCGCCCGGAGCAGCAGCCCCGTTTCAACGGCCACCATAACGGGAACGGCACACATTACGACGCGGCGGTCATGCCCGGCGGCTATCAGCAGTCCCACCAGCGCCGCGATGAGCCTGCCGAACGGGAGGGGCAAGATGCGCTGTCCGATGAGGCAGCCAGCGCCGAGACGGATACGCCTCATCAGCAGCGCCCACGTGGTCGAAATCGACGGCTGCGGGACCGTGGTCCACGCGATCAAGCGCCGCGTGAATTGCAGGTTGTGGGAGACGAGACGCCAGAGTTCCTGCGGCGCCCGATCCGGCGACATCGCTCCGAGGGCGAGCCAGACGGCGCAGCGGCTGGAGAGCAGCCCGCGCCAGCTGGCGAGGTCGTCAGCGATGGAACCGACCAGCCGAACTGAATGAGTGGTCGGGAGGGGGGGCAGTCAGCGCACGTCTGTCGTGATCCTGTCTCCCGCCCTCAGGACGCCTGCGTCGATGATGCTGGCGTAGACCCCCAGATCCGTGTGGCCGAAGGCACGCTGCAGCGTGGCCGGGATAGACATATCCCGCGCGGCGCTGAGGGGATCGACGTTGGTTGCGTCACACCTCTGCGTCCGTGCCCACACCCGCATCCTGATATCGCCAACGGCAATCGTCTTGTCGATCCAGTCGAATTCCGACCAGGCTGGCAGTCCATCGGCGTAGATGTTGGCTCGGAACCGCAACGGATGGACCTCGCGCTGAACGACACGCTCCAACGCCCGCACCGTTTCGAGGTTGACGATGTGGACGCAGTGCGCAGCGACGTCGGAAAAGGTGTGTCCGTCAGAGGCGACGATCTTCGGCGCGCCTCTGAGCGCGGTGGGCATGTAGCCTGCAATGAATTGTTCGATCATCGCACGGCCGACGCGCGTTGTTAGCTGCCCGCGAGCAACCTGCTTACCGTCACGCTTGATCGTCAACGTATCGTTCGCATCATCGAATTCGGTTTTGATCGCAGCAAGCTGCTCATTCCGCATGAGCATCAGAAAATTGATTTTCGGCAGGTGCTTCGGTGCCAGAGGGTCGAAGCGGCCCGGGCCGTTCTCGATCGCGTAGGCGCGATCGCGAGGAAACGTGCGGCCGGGTTCGAGCCCGACCTGCTCGAGGCGGTGGGGCGTCAATCCCTTGACTGGATAGCGATAGAGCTCGGCGACGCGTCCATTCTGGTTTGACATTTCGGGCCTCACGCGGCGGTTGACGGTCTCACGAGACGGGCATTCGGCACTTTAACACGAAAGCGTCCGTCCCCACCTCTTGGATCGAGGCGGAAGCGCTGCTCAGCAGGCACCGTCAGGCGTGCTTCTTGTCGTGGGCGATCGGTCGTTTGAAGCCTGCCGCGGCGATGAGAAGCGTCGGAGTCAAGGCGCTGCCGTCGTGCACGAGTGACACGGCAGACGTGCTGTGGAGGACTGTCATGAACTTTGAATTGTTCACTGATCGGGCGAAGGGTTTCGTGCAGGCAGCCCAGACGATTGCGTTGCGCGAGAACCATCAGCAGTTCAAGCCCGAGCACTTGCTGAAAGCCCTGGTCGACGATCGCGAAGGTCTGGCCTCAGGCCTGATCAAGCGCTCCGGTGGCGACTTTGCCGCGGTCCAGGCGGCCGTCGAGCGCGCGCTGGCTGCAATCCCGCAGGTGACGGGAGGCGGAGCGGGCCAGCTTCACCTCACGCCTGAAATGGCGCGTGTTCTCGATCGCGCGCAGAAGGTCGCCGAGCAGGCCGGTGACAGCTACGTGACAGTTGAGCGGTTGTTGCTCGCCCTTGCCATCGAACGCGAGAGCGGAGCTGGCCGGGCTCTTGCTGCGGGCGGCGTGACGGCCGACAAGCTGAATCAGGCCATCAACGACATTCGGAAGGGTCGAACGGCGGACACAGCCTCAGCCGAGCAAGGCTATGACGCCTTGAAGCGGTATGCGCGCGATCTGACCGAGGCAGCCGCGAGCGGAAAACTCGACCCTGTGATTGGACGCGATGAAGAGATCAGGCGCGCGGTGCAGGTGCTGTCGCGTCGGACCAAGAACAATCCCGTCCTGATCGGTGAGCCGGGCGTTGGCAAGACTGCAATCGCGGAGGGCTTGGCCCTGCGCATCGTCAAGGGTGATGTGCCCGAAAGCCTCAAAGGCAAGAAACTCCTCGCCCTCGACATGGGTGCACTGATCGCTGGCGCGAAGTATCGCGGCGAGTTTGAAGAGCGCCTCAAGGCCGTCCTCCAGGAGGTCACGTCTGAAAGCGGTCAGATCATCCTGTTCATCGACGAGCTTCACACGATCGTTGGAGCCGGCAAGTCCGACGGGGCAATGGACGCTTCCAACCTTTTGAAGCCGGCACTTGCGCGCGGCGAGTTGCACTGCGTTGGCGCAACGACGCTCGACGAGTATCGCAAGCATATCGAGAAGGACGCAGCTCTCGCCCGTCGGTTCCAGCCGATCTTCGTGAGCGAGCCGACGGTCGAGGATACGATCTCGATCCTGCGCGGCCTCAAGGAGAAGTATGAGCTGCATCACGGTGTGCGCATCGGTGACAGCGCACTTGTTGCTGCGGCAACCTTGTCGAACCGTTACATCACCGACCGCTTCCTGCCAGACAAGGCGATCGACCTGGTGGATGAGGCTGCAGCACGGCTCAGGATGCAAGTCGATTCGAAGCCCGAGGAACTCGACGAACTCGACCGCAAGCTCATCCAGCGCAAGATCGAGCGCGAGGCTCTGCGCAAAGAGGACGACGCGGCTTCGAAAGATCGTCTCAAGAAGCTTGAAACCGAGATCGCAAACCTCGAGGAGCAGTCACAGGTTCTTACCGAGCGCTGGGAAGCCGAGCGCGCAAAGCTTGGCAGTGCGCAGAAGCTGAAGGAAGAACTCGATCAGGCACGCATCGCCCTCGAGCAGGCACAACGTCGCGGCGACCTCGCCAGGGCTGGCGAGCTTGCCTACGGCGTCATTCCCGATCTCGAGAAGAAGCTCGCAGCCATGGAGGTCTCGTCGGGTGAGGGTGCAATGGTCGAGGAGGCCGTGACCCCGGATCACATCGCCGGTGTCGTCTCGCGCTGGACGGGCGTTCCAGTTGATAAGATGCTCGAAGGCGAGCGCGAGAAGCTTCTGAAAATGGAAGAGGAACTCGCGCGCAGGGTCGTTGGTCAGGAAGAAGCCGTCACGGCGGTGTCAACGGCGGTCAGGCGCGCGCGTGCTGGACTTCAAGATCCCAACCGCCCAATCGGGTCGTTCATGTTCCTCGGACCGACGGGCGTTGGCAAGACGGAGCTGACCAAGGCGCTCGCAGCTTACCTCTTCGACGACGAGCACGCGATGGTGCGCGTCGACATGTCGGAATACATGGAGAAGCACGCCGTTGCCCGCCTCATTGGAGCCCCGCCAGGTTACGTCGGCTATGAGGAGGGCGGCGCGCTCACCGAGGCCGTTCGCCGCAGACCTTATCAAGTGATCCTGTTCGACGAGATCGAGAAGGCCCACCCGGACGTGTTCAACGTCCTGTTGCAGGTCCTCGACGACGGGCGCCTGACCGATGGTCAGGGCCGTACGGTTGACTTCAAGAACACGCTCATCGTCATGACGTCGAACGTCGGCTCTGAGTATCTCGTCAACGAAAAGTCCGACTTGGAGCTCGATGAGGCTCGCCAGTTCGTCATGGCTGAACTGAGAAGCCGGTTCCGGCCTGAGTTTCTCAACCGGCTCGACGATGTGATCATCTTCCACAAGCTTCGCCGCGAGCAGATGGCCGGGATCGTCGACATTCAGATCGCGCGTCTGCAGCGCCTTCTCGCAGACCGCAAGATCGCGCTCGAACTCGACGAGCACGCGCGCGATTGGTTGGCCGAAAAAGGCTATGACCCCGCCTATGGCGCGCGACCCTTGAAGCGCGTCATCCAGCGCTATTTGCAGGATGCCTTGGCTGAACAGATCCTTGCAGGCGAAATCAGGGATGGCGACCTTGTGGTCGTCACAGCGCGAGACGGCCAGCTGATCGTCGCCGGTCCGCAGGCGCGCCGGGCCGCCTGACAGATATCGGAACGGTCCCCGCAATCGCGTCTTCTGGGGACTGCGGGCAGGGTGGCTTCGGCAGCCCTGCCACGCGCCTCACAGCATGGGCGTCATGCAGGCTCAGTCGAGCTTTGCTGCCTCGACATAGACCTGAGCCCCCATTTCGCGAAACTTCTCGCTCATGTCCGCCATTCCGGCCTGCTGTTCATTGAGCTTTGCCGCGTAGTCGCGCACCTGCTGGGTGATCTCCATGGAACAGAATTTCGGGCCGCACATCGAACAGAAGTGTGCGACCTTGTGAGCCTCCTTCGGCAGCGTTTCGTCGTGGTAGGCGCGCGCGGTATCGGGATCGAGGCCGAGGTTGAACTGATCTTCCCAGCGGAACTCGAAGCGAGCGCGGCTGAGCGCATCGTCGCGCAGTTGCGCCGCCGGGTGCCCCTTGGCCAAATCAGCAGCGTGGGCTGCAATCTTGTAGGTGATGACGCCTTGCTTGACGTCGTCACGGTTCGGCAGGCCGAGGTGCTCTTTCGGGGTGACATAACACAGCATCGCGGTGCCGAACCAGCCGATCATGGCAGCGCCAATACCGGAAGTGATGTGGTCGTAGCCCGGCGCAATGTCGGTGGTCAGCGGCCCTAACGTGTAAAACGGCGCTTCGTGGCAGGCTTCGAGCTGCTTGTCCATGTTGATCTTGATCTTGTGCATCGGCACGTGGCCTGGCCCCTCGATCATGACCTGGCAGCCCTTCGCCCAGGCGATTTTCGTCAGTTCGCCGAGCGTCTCGAGTTCAGCAAATTGAGCCCGATCGTTTGCGTCTGCGATCGAGCCCGGCCGCAGTCCGTCGCCGAGCGAGAACGTGACATCGTAGGCCCGCATGATGTCGCAGATCTCGTCGAAGCGTTCGTAGAGGAAGCTCTCGCGGTGATGGGCGAGGCACCACTTTGCCATGATCGAGCCGCCTCTGCTGACGATGCCCGTGACGCGGTGGGCAGTCAGCGGCACGTAGCGAAGGCGCACGCCAGCGTGGATCGTGAAGTAATCGACGCCCTGCTCGCACTGCTCGATCAGGGTGTCCTTGTAGACCTCCCAGTCGAGCTTGACGGGATCGCCGCCAACTTTTTCGAGCGCTTGATAGATCGGGACCGTTCCAATCGGAACGGGCGCGTTGCGCAAGATCCACTCACGGGTGTTGTGAATGTTGCGGCCGGTGGACAGGTCCATCACCGTGTCCGCGCCCCAGCGGATCGCCCACACCATCTTGTCGACTTCTTCTTCAACGGATGACGTGACGGCGGAGTTGCCGATGTTGGCGTTGATCTTGACCAGGAAGTTTCTGCCAATGATCTGCGGTTCAAGTTCGGTGTGATTGATGTTGGCAGGGATCACCGCGCGGCCGCGCGCAACTTCGTCGCGCACGAACTCGGGCGTGATGAACTCCGGGATCGCCGCGCCAAAGCTCTCGCCGTCGGCAATCGCGGCCTTCGCGCGGGCAAGAACTTGCGTGCGTCCAAGGTTCTCACGGTGAGCGATGTAGATCATTTCTTCGGTGATGATCCCGGCGCGGGCGTACTCGAGCTGCGTCAGCGGCCGGTCCGTCGAAAGCGCGCGCATCGGCTGAGGCTTGTTGGGGAAGTCGCGTGCGAGATGGCGGCCCGTCACGTTGCCGTTGTCTTCGGGCATCACGTCGCGGCCAACATAACTCTCGACGTTGCCCCGCGCCTTGATCCACGGCTCACGGATCCGTGGCAGTCCGCGTTCGACGTCGATCTCGGCAGTTTGGTCAGTGTAGGGCCCCGACGTATCGTAGACCCGCACGGGCGGCTCGTTGGCGCTTTCGTGCAGAGCGATTTCGCGCAACGGCACGCGGATGTCGGTGCGACCCTCCGGTGAGACATAGACCTTGCGGCTGCCGACGATCGGGCCTGTAGTCACGGTCGGCCGCATCAGGTCTTCGGGGCGTGTGATTTTGTTCATTTTGGAATGAGCCTCCCGTTCGGCGCGTGTTCGAGCGCGCGTTGTTATGCGTCAGCGTCGGCTGCTGAGGATCGTCGCTTCAATGGTGTCGATGAGGTGGCCGTTCAGGAACGGTTTCGTGATCCACGCGTCGATACCAAGATCGTCGATGCGCTCCGGCACGCTGTCCCTGCTCCATGCGGAGATGAAGATCGCGGGGGCGGAAACCCCCTCCTCACGCATCCGCCTCAAGGCGATGGCCCCATTCATTGGGCGCATGCGATAATTCAGAAGCAGCAGGTCGAAAGAGCCGGCGCGCGTCGCAACCAGGGCAGAATGGCCATCGGTGTGGACACTGAGGGACCCCGCGCCGGCATCGGTGAGGATGCGGCTGAACGCCGATGCAAGATCGTCATCGGCGACGAGCAACCGCCACGGAAAACTCAGATATTGGCGGGTTCGGCTTAGCGCTCGTTCCATGACGGCTCCCGTCCCTTCGCCGGTCCTAACCGGATCAGGTTCAAAGGGTGCTCGCGCGGACGTTCAGCGCGATCTCAGCCGGTTCCACCGGCGCCCCTCGGTCACACTTAGTCTGCGATGTTCAGCGCGATGGCGCAAGCAGTATCGAATTGCGGACGCCAACGCGCCCGGCCAAGCCGGTCTCTGGTGCACCACGCCTTCAAAATCCCGAGTTGGGCTGCCGGGCATCGAACGGGCCGCGCGGGCGGTTACTCCGCCGTTGGTGAAATCGGCTTCGGCTGCAGGCTCTTGGCTCGGGCCGAAACGCGTGCGCTGGCAACCGGGCCAAGTGTATCCGTGATCCCTTGAAGTCCCCGCAGGAGCGCGAGCCTTTCCGCTTCCGGGATCGCACCCAGAACCTCGTCACCGGCTCGGGAGGCGATGGGCGCGACCTTCGCCAGTGTGGCTCGGCCGAGCTCGGTCAGCCGCACCGAATACATGCGGGCATCGTGCTCCATGCGCTCGCGCTCTGCAAACCCGGCCTCCACCAGCCGTCTCACGATGTCGGCGAGTGTCGATCGGTCGATCCCGGTGCGATTGACCAGCGCAGTCTGGCTCGTGTCGGGGTCGCTCTGGATCGCCTCAAGGACGGTCAGCTGACGCGGGGTCAGGTCGAACGCGGCAATGCGGTTGGCAAGCAGGTCGTCGGCGGATTGGCTCGCTCTGTGAAGAATGTGCAGAATGTGCGTTGCGCCGAATTCTTTCTCGTGTTTGCTCATGTGCGAGTTCAACTCCTCAGGATCGGTCCACCCATGTCTGGGCCTCGCCCAAATCGCTTGGAGCGAAATAGGTTTTGACCGACACCAAATGAAGTCCCTATCCGCGCCTGAATGCAGGTGAACGCCCATGTCAGGGCAACCTGATGGCAAAAATAGATCATGAAAAACAAAGGGTTGTTTCACGTGCTCCATCGCGCTGGAAAAACTGTATAACTATTTCGTGTAGCGCGGGAGAGGCTTGCGCAACTGCGCGAGCCTATCGGCTGAGCTGGTGAGAACTTTAAGTCCGTGCCTTATGTTCGGAACGCGCTGGGACGGCGGTGTGATCGCAATTCACCGCAGTCATATCACGTCATCGAAACTGCCAGGACCGAACCATCGCGCTTTTGGCGAGCTGGGCGAGATCGTGCAACAGCAGGGACATCTCACGCGCGCTGATCCGTTGAGGCCACCACAATGCCCCAGCGTCTGTCCGTCCGACAAGGCCAAGCGGCTGGAACAACTCGTCCCACACTTTCGTATCGTAGCGAGGTGGCGCTGGTATCCGTTCGCGCACCATGAGGCTCGGCTGCGATGCGAGCCAAGCGTAGGCCGCCTTCCAGACGTCGTCCGACACGGCGGCGTTGGCGCGCCCCTTGATCTGCGAAATGCTGTAGGCGTGGCATTCTTTCGCATGGGGCATGATCTCGAGCGTTGCGATGGACGTGCCGCCGCGTCGCACCGCGAACAGCTGACAGGCGCCGGCATTTAGCTGTTGCGCGTAATGATCGAGGCAGTTGCGCATCGTCAGAGCTTCGCTGACGAGGTCCTCGGCCGACGACAATGGCTCGAACGAGAATCCGTGCTGTATGTCCGGGAGCAGCCACGGCTCGGCAGCAAGACCAGACCGCGTGACCATGAGGTCGATCCGCTTCAGCCAGCTCATGGCGCCGCAGATCATGCCCGTATTGCCGATGACTGGATGCCAGGGCGTGCGAACGAGTTTGCCGGCGCCGCGCTCCAGCCGGCGGGACGCAAGGGTGTAAGCGGCAAGCACCCGCAACGTGCGCTCTGCGGGAAGGTCGGGTGGAAGCATCTCTGCTCGCTCGGCGGTCCAGAGCGCGAAGGCTTCCCCGGCAGCTTCGTTCGCGAAGCTAACCGCCTCGAGCCAGCGCGCAGAACTTGCCCGCTTCACCGGCAAGCGCGCTTGAATCGCACGCTGGAACCGGTCACTCGTCGGCAGGCGCCCATGCAGGCGGCAAAAGGCCTCGGGCGGCAGCCGTCGCATCCACATCGGACAGCCTGCAAGTGCTGCGATGTCTTTCATGGGGCGGCCGTCGATGACCTGTTCCAGAAGCCTCTGCGCCCGCCCGTTCGGCGCGCGCTCGTCGCGCGTCAGCATGGCGAGGTGATGCAGCAGGCCTGGAAACGACAGCGCGAGTTCGGCGATCCGCGCGTGGCTGCGTACCAGGCGTCGGGCCTCACGCCGCACGCTCACGTCGAACTTTCGCAGCTGCGTTTCGATGCTGCGAACGCGCCCAGACTTGTGTGGTGCGTTACGCGATGTCGCGTTCGCGCCGTCAGTTTTCGGGCTGGTCGTCGTGCAGGTTCGCTGTGTCATCTCACTGTCGTCGCTACCAACAGGCTGCCATTTGCAGGGCCTGCGGTATCGTCGCGCCGGAATGGGGCACCGTTAGGCCCGAAAGATGCGGAGCCCCGCCCGACTTGTGGTCATGGCATGAACAACCGCAATGGCGCGGTTGTGGTGTTCGACTGTGTGGCTGATTAACGCATGTCGCAGCCTGACCGACATGAACGAGTTCCATAATTGAAACCGATTGAGCCGGAGACGCCTGCCGCAAACCGTCGCCGCTGCACCTGCAGTGGGCCTCTCGATCATCACGTTAGCGTGCGCAGCCGATCGAGTGCGCCCTGCAGGATGAGGCTCGCAGCCATCTTGTCGATCACTTCAGCGCGACGGCGGCGGGAGGCGTCGGCCGAGATCAGTACGCGTTCGGCTTCGGCGGTCGTCAGCCGCTCGTCCCAGAGCAGCATGGGAAGGTCGGTGAGTGCGGAAAGATTGCGCGCGAAGGCCATCGTGGCCTGCACGCGCGGACCTGAACTCCCGTCCATGTTGGTCGGCAGTCCGATCACGAGGCCACAGACACCGAGGTGTTCGGCATGCCCGAGCAAGGCTGCTGCATCGTTGCGAAACTTGGTCCGCCGGATTGTCTCGAAGGGCGAGGCGATCATGCGAGAGACATCGGACAGCGCAAGGCCGATCGTCTTGGTGCCAAGATCGAGGCCGATCAGGCGGCCGCCGTCGGACAGCGTTGCGGCAAAGGCATGGGCATCGCGCGTAATGGCGTCTGACACAGGCTTGAGACCTCAGATTGCCGCCGCAGCGGGGCTCGTTGCGGATGTGCGCTCGTACCCGCTTTCCGTCGTTCGTGACCCACCCTCTTCAGACGCCGAAACGAACGACGGAAAGCAGAGGGTGGAAGCCAAGAGTGCAATGGTATTGGGGCTGCACCCCGATCGTCGACACGCGGAGACCAGGGCTACGCGCTTCAGACTTGTCCCCGATCGGGCGTGGCTCGTATCGTTCGGATGGAAGCTGACGCCGTCCCCACTCATCGGGTCGGCGGCACACCGCGAGATGACGGTCAAACCACAAACAAATCAAGAGGAACGCACATGGCACGCATCGGCTTCATAGGCCTTGGCAACATGGGTACGCCCATGGCGAGCCACCTCGTGAAAGCAGGGCATGAGGTTCAAGGGTTCGATCTCTCAGCGGACATGAGGGCCCATGCCGCCGCGCGCGGTGTCAAAGCGGCCGGGACGGCACGAGACGCGGTCGCCGAGGCCGAGATCGTCGTGACGATGCTGCCAGCCGGTCCGCATGTGCTCTCAGTTTGGAGCGACACGCTTGACGCTGCGCCCACCGGGGCGCTGTTCATCGACAGTTCCACGATCGACGTCGTGTCTGCGCGCAAGGCGCACGAGATGGCAGCAGGCGCCGGCAAACGCTCGATTGACGCGCCAGTCTCCGGAGGGGTCGGCGGTGCCGAGGCCGGCAGCTTGACATTCATGTGCGGTGGGACGTCCGACGCGTTCGCAGCCGCCCTGCCCTATCTCGAGATCATGGGCGGCAGGATCATCCATTGTGGCGACGCAGGCGCTGGTCAGGTTGCCAAGCTTTGCAACAACATGACGCTTGCGGTTGCAATGATCGGCACCGCGGAGGCGATGACCATGGGCCAGAAGCTCGGCCTTTCGGCGCAAACGCTCTATGACGTGATGTCGACGTCATCCGGTCAGACCTGGGCCCTGACCCATCATTGCCCGGTTCCGGGGCCCGTTGCAGCGTCTGCCGCTAACCGTGACTTCAAGCCTGGGTTTGCGGCCGATCTCATGGTCAAGGATCTAACACTTGCTCAGGAGGCAGCGCGATCGGCAGGGGCTGCAACCCCAATGGGGGCGCTCGCTCAGCACCTGTTCCGCATGTTCGTCTCTGCTGGAAACGGCTCAAAGGATTATGCCGCGATCATCAGGATGATCGAGGGCAAATCCTGATCTGCGAATACGGCCAACCGCCGAACCCGCTGAACGCCAACGGACCGGTGGACGGAACCGCCCGTGTCCCTGCATGAGGCTCAACAATGACGAGCACATCCACATACGTGTTTGACGCTTACGGGACGCTGTTTGACGTGCATTCGGCCTCCGCGCGCCATGCCGATGCGATCGGGCCATCATGGGAACGGTTTTCCCAGATATGGCGCACGAAGCACCTCGAATATACGTGGATCTACGCCCAAACCGGGCGGCACACGGCGTTTCGCGCGCTGCTCGAACAGTCGCTCGAGACGGCAATCGCCATGGTGGGTGGCATCCCTGCAGGGCTTCGTGGCCAACTCCTTGCCGCCTATCTCGAGCTTGACGCCTATTCCGAAGTTCCAGCAATCCTCGATCATCTGAAAACGAGGGGATACACGACCGCCATTCTGACCAATGGCGACCCCGATATGATCGAAACCGCTGCTCGGTCCGCCGGGATCCGCGACAAGCTTGATCAGATCCTGACCGTGCACGAGATTGGCGTATTCAAGCCCGATATGCGTGTTTATCGGCTGGTGACGGACCGCCTCGGAGCTGGTGTCGAGGCCGTGCAGTTTCATTCGTCGAACCGTTGGGATGCGGTCGGCGCGAAGGTGTTCGGGTTTGGAACGGTCTGGGTGAACCGGACGGCCCAGCCGCTCGAATACCCCGAAACGCCCCCCGACAGAATTGAAAAGGACCTGTCGTTTTTGCTGGCAGTTTGAGCCTCAAACCTGTTTCGTCGGGGTTGGCTCGCGTGTTCCGGGGGGAGGTCAGCATGACCACGGTCGATTACTATATTTCGCTCAATAGTCCGTGGACCTATCTCGCCGGCGCGCGGTTCCTTGCCATGCGCGACCGGCTTGGTTTTTCGGTTCGCGTCCGGCCAGCCAGATTCGCAGATGTATTCGCGGCCACCGGCGGGCTTCCGCTGCCGAAGCGATCACCACAACGCCAAGCCTATCGCCTGATGGAGTTGAAGCGCTGGCGGGATCGGCTGGGACTGCCGATCACACTGGAGCCGAGGCACTTTCCGTCAGATGAGACGCGCGCGGCCTGGATCGTGATTGCTGCCGACGCCGCAGGGCTCGATGCGGCCCGCTTCGCGATGGAGATTGGCCGTGAGCTCTGGGAGCGCGATACCAACATCGCTGAACCTGCCGCGCTCAAGACTGCAGCGCAGCGCGCGGGGCTCGATTATGATCAGCTGGCAGATCAGGCGCCGGAGGGCCACGAGCTTGAAGCAGCTTGGAAGGCCAATACGGCTGCAGCGCTCGACGCTGGCGTCTTCGGCGCCCCGAGCTTTGTACTCGCGAGCGGCGAAATCTTTTGGGGTCAGGACCGGCTCGACTTTCT
>JBHJOC010000067.1:0-7576 GCA_050330095.1 Hyphomicrobiaceae bacterium | reverse complement strand
GTCACGGATGGATCAGTCGGCCTGTAAGCCGGGTTCTGTGCAGCAGTATGCTGCTGCGACGGCCATTCATCTGGGATGCCCGTTACCGGGCACCTCGAGCAACCAACCCGGACCGCTCGGCTGGAGACAGCCGTGCTGCAGCGAGCCACAGCGCGCGATCCCTATTCGGTTTTGCTCCCGGTGGGGTTTGCCTGGACCGGCGCCGGTTACCCGGCCCGCGGTGCGCTCTTACCGCACCTTTTCACCCTTGCTGCCACGGCCGAATGTACGGCGCGCTTCGGCGGACTGTTTCTGTGGCACTGTCCCTGGGGTCGCCCCCGGCGGCCGTTAGCCGTCACCGTGTCTCCATGGAGCCCGGACTTTCCTCCCGGCGCGAACGCCGAGCGGCCGTCCGGCCGACTGATCGCGCGCAACGTGGCGACGCAGCATGCCGCAGTCAAGCAGCTTGCAGCTTAAGGTCAAGGCAGGGCGCTGCGGACCGCCGGGGTCGCGAGGCGGCAGCGGGAATTCACGCAGGATTCAAGGGCAGTTCGATCGGACAACGACCACCACGCGGCAGCCGGTCAAAGCTTGCCCCCTGATATCAAACCGGAGAACCTTGACGCCGTATCCTTCAGCCGCTCGCAGAACCCGTCGACCTTGAAGCGGTCTGCGCCGCTCGTGCTCGCGTGGTTGGGGTCGAACAACACGGAGAGAAAGCTCAATCCATCGCTTTTTTTCGCCTCACCCTCCGCATCGAGCATCGAGGCCATCAGCCCGCTGGCATTGGCACGTGCTCGCTCCGCCTCTTCCATCATGCCGCGACGTGCATACCCATCAGCGAGCAGCATGAAATATTGCTGCGGCGCCTCTTCGAGCTCGGTCACAGCTCGCAACTGCTCGAAGGCGCGGTCCTCGTGGCCCTCCGCCATGAGCACCTGATACATGGCGATGCGCGGCCCCGGCGATCCCGCTGTCGGGGCCCGGATCGCGAGTTCGGCTTTGGCGCGGGCTTCCTGGACGTTGTCAGCCTTCAACGCCTCGCTGGAGCCCAGTGCGTGGAGATGGTTCTCGATGCGAGCCTTGAACGCCTTCGATCGCATGACGCGCTCGTATTGGGCCTTGAGCACGGCTGTCCGCGGCCGCTCCGGGTAGAACTTTGCGAGATATTTCTGGATGGCTTCGAGCCGCTCCTGCGATTGATGGTGCCGCCGTGAGACTTCGTTGTGAAGCTCACTCAATGTGTCGATCAGGCCCGCAGCGACGCCCCTGAACATCCCGCCAATAGCGCCGCTGATGCCGCCGGTCTGAAATCCATCCGTGACCATCCGGTCATAATCGCCATTCGCGCGGCGGCTTTCTACAAGGCTCACGCGCTGGCTCTCGAAAGCGATGCGCCGCCTCATGGCCATGACGGCACCGCCAGTATTGTAGCCTGCCTTGATCATGAGATCGATGCCGAACAGGTCCGCCTCGTCTTCCTGGGTTCGGCTCCAGTTCGCATCGAGCAGCGTGTCCGTGAGATACGTGGCCGCGACGCAGAGTGCGCCCGCCTGGAGGCTTTGCTTGGTCAGTCGCTCGGTATTGGTGATCCCTTGCCAGTGTCCCGGGGCCACCTTGGTGACGCGCGTATTGCGAACGAGGAGCGCGCTGACTGCGATGTTGGTCGCGATATTGAACATTCGCTTCTGGTCTGCGACCTGCTTCGCGCGTTCATGGTGATAGAGGGCGATGTGCCCAAGCTCGTGCGCGAGAACTGCAGCAAGCTCGTCCTCGGATTCGATTTCGTCCACGAGGCCGGCCGCGATCAGGATGTCACCGCCCGCGGTGGCGGCAGCGTCGAAGCTGTGATTGTTGACGATGAACACGCCAAGGCGTGGAACGTCATAGGGCCAATGCTCGAGCAAGCGATCGAGAACACGCTGCATGTAGGCCTGAGCCTCGCGCGCCCTTATGATCCCACCTGAGGTATTGATCTGCTCGATCGAGACGCCATCCGGGCGGCCCGAATACGCGATGCTTGGCGCGCCGTTGGTTCGCAGTCTGGGCGCGGCTGCTGTGCTGCTCGGGCTTGCAGAAGCACTCGAGGGATCGGGTGTGGTCCGAGCGGCGCGTTTCGCGACGGATCGGATTGCTGTGTTGAGGTAGGGTTCCGTTGCCTCGTCGACGAGCGCGCCGCTCGCCAAGCCCATGCCGCGCGTGATCGAGTCAGCGCCCGACCCGCAACTGGCAACGGCAACACCGACAGAGATGATCGCCATAGATCGCCCAAGCCAGCGCATAGAAGCTGACAGCGGAGTGTGGAGGGGGCTTGACCACCACTGGCGCGGCTCTCCACGGATCCTTCGCATGTCATCCTCCAACCGATAAACGCCAACTCCACGCGCAGCTGCAACCCAGAGGCGTGCCAAGTGCATCCGGAGCGTTCAGCAGCCCCCGTACCCCATCGACCCCGGAGTCTGGCGAGCTGGCGCGCGACCCTGAATGACCAGTTGCCCACAATTTGTCGTCACAACAGGCTTATCGGGCTTCAGGGTCACTTCGTACTCATCGAGAACCAGCACTCTGTCGTCCAAAACCACGCGAACGAACCCGGGCCTTGATCCCGCGAAGTAGGGCAAGCCGTTTGCCGGAAGCTTCGGAAGGCTCGCCACCTCGATCCGCGTGATCTGGCGCCCGCTGTCGTCGAACAGCCCAATCTTGGCTCCCGCGCCGAAGCCGACGAGCACGCCGAGTTTGGGCGTCTGAGGCGGAATGGCGGGCGGGCGCGACGCTTGCGACGCTGAGGCGTCGACGTTCGCACCCGCCTGAAGAGCATTCGGCACCGGGGCGGGCGCTTCAAGGGCACCCGCATCGCCGGGCTCCCTGGAGGGACCGCGAGTTTGCGTCGTCGTGGTGCGGGCAGCAGGCGGCGGTGGCGAACTGGTTAAATCGGCGGCCGGAGCTGGGCCTGGGGTCGCGCTTGGGATCGCTGGCGGAACGACTTCAGGTGCGCGAGAGACTGGGGGATCGCTTTGAGCAAGCGTGAGTTGCGTGGCATCGTCGACAGGGCCCGATGTACTGCAGCCACCCAACACAACGACCGCCGCCGCCAGCAGCCCCACCAGGATCTTTGATCGGCGGGATTCCCGCATCAAACCAATGACGCAACGCATGACAAATGACGCCTGACAAAAATTCTCTGTCAGATTGTGCTCCCAAGGCGCATCGCGCTGCAAGCTGATCAGCGGACGTTCGATCAGTCTTGATCACAATCCGTCAGCAGAGTGGCCGCGCCACAACACTGGTTTCGTCTCCGGCAGTGCGGCAGTAGCTGCAAGCGCCATCAGCAGAACAGCGTTCGATGGCGCCCAGTGCAATCCCAACACCAGGATCGCTGCGACTGCGATGCCAACCGCTGAATAGAATGTCACCGTCAGCGCCGTGCCGATGAGGGACAGCCTGCCGAAGGCCTGGTTGAGCGCTACAGTCGCAAGAACAAAGAAGACGGACAGCATCGCTTCCAGGATCGCGGTCGCTTCGATAGCGCCGAGCCCCGGAACGGAGACGTCCGGTGGCGGCCGCCAGTGGCTGACGCCCATGGTCAAAAGATTGTCAGTCGCCATAGCGTGGGCGAACAGGCCGGGGAGTAAGCCGTGGACGGGCGAGTTGATTTCATCTGCAATGCCCGTGATCGCTGCCCCGTAGATCACGGCGCGGTTCTCAAGTTCGGCGCGCAGGCGGGTGGAACGCGCAGGGTCTTCCCGGACAATGGCTTCGCCTGTCGCATAGAAGTGATAGGGACAAGGCGTTCGCCGTGCAGGACGGCCCTGGTTGTCGAAGCCCTGAACGGACAGGTCACGGACCGTCGCGACGGCATCGTGCAGGCGGCCTGTCCAACCCGTCGCCTGTGACGCGAGCGGGCACGTGATCGCCTGTTCGCCGGCTTGGCTCTGATTGGCAAGGATCGCAGCTTCGGCGGACTGCGGCGGGTAAAGGCCCCACCTCAGGAGCAGTTCGGATGGCTGTTCCGCTTTTGCTTGCCCTCCGCAGATGGCACCGACGTCTGGCGAACGCTGGCAGAGGGCATCGACCAGCAACAGGGCAGGGGACGGCCCTGGCGTCGGCGAACGAGTGGCCAGCGCATAGCGGTCGCCCTCGAGCAGATCGGTGATGTCGACGGGGATTGCCACCTCGAGCAGTCGGTCGAGGGGACGCATGCGGTCGCAGGCCGGATTGCCCTGAGCGATGTCGAGCAACGAGCGGCAGGCCGCGGTCGGTGACCGCTGGATGGCGAGGAATACTTTCGTGACCCCGGGCCTCTCCATCTCGGCCGGCGCATGGGGGCGACACATGCCGTCCGGTCCGACGCGCCATCGCAACGCGTCGACGAGAGCCTCGACGCCATCGAGTCCACCGCGCGGTGTTCGAAACGCGATGTCGATGAAGACGGCAGCAGGATTGGCGCACAGCACCCGTCGCAGGATCAGGGCGTGCGTGGCGAGTGCGATCGGGTAGCCTTCGTCGAGGCGCTCAGCCGTGTCGTCGTCGATGATTACCGCCGTGATGCGGGTTTGACCGGTGCTCGGGTAGAACGGCGCCGTCACCGCCGTGACGACCTTCTGAGTGTATTGGGCCGTGTTGCTACCAAGCCCGAACGGATCGAGCAGGATGATGGCGAGTGAAATCGCGATCCGCAGCAGAACTGGTCCGATTTGCCAGGCGGCATCCCAGCTTCTGGCTAGCGTCGTGATGGCGTAGTCATGAGGCGAGGCTGGCACGCGTTATTCCCGTCGACCGTGCGGGAGGACGGACGCCGTCCTGGAGTTTCCGTGTTCCACCGCGTCGTGAGAGCAAATTCGGCGCCGAGCCTGCGTCCGTTGCCCCTGCTGCGCGGCGCCGTCCCAAGCCATGCACTCCCCCGTGATCATATCATTACCGGTCATTGGCCCGCAGGTCGTTCATCATCGGCTTTTGCAGGCCGCTATTTCAATCAGTATCGACAGGTCTTCTGGCGTCGACGACCGGGTGCGCAGGCGCGAGCGCCGAAATGTCCGACCAAACTTGTGCGCGTAGGGTATAATTGTCGTTACAGCTGCGAACAATGGAGCGTGCGATGGCGACCATCGAGATGGCGTCCAACAGCAATCCCGATCGATCGGCGATTCGGGAGAACTGGGTCGTCGACGAGGCGGTTCTGATCGAACGTCTGGTCCGCGAAACCCGCCTCGATGCCGAACAGCGGTCGGCCATTTCAGCACGTGCGGCCGACCTCGTTGCGCAGGTCCGGGCGCTCTCGCGTCCCTCCATGATGGAGAGCTTTCTGGCGGAATATGGCCTATCGACCGACGAGGGTGTCGGGCTCATGTGTCTGGCTGAGGCGCTCTTGCGCGTGCCCGATGCCGATACAGTCGATGCGCTGATCAGCGACAAGATCGAGCCCGGTAACTGGGGCGCGCACCTCGGCCAGTCGAGTTCGATGCTCGTCAATGCCGCGACGTGGGCTCTCCTGATTACAGGGCGCGTGCTTGATGACGTCAGCGACGGGCCAGCGCGATCGTTGCGCGCGCTTGTCAAGCGCGTCGGTGAGCCTGTGGTCCGCGCGGCCGTAGCGCGCGCCATCCGAATTCTCGGCGATCAGTTCGTGCTCGGGGAGACCATCGAGGCAGCGGTCGCGCGGGCGGATCGCTTTGAAGCGCTCGGCTACACCTACTCTTATGACATGCTTGGCGAGGCAGCTCGCACCCACGACGACGCTGCCCGTTATCTTGGCTCCTACCGCAACGCGATCGAAGTCGCAGGGCGCAGCGGGAACGGCAGCGTTGCCGAACGAGCCGGCGTCTCGATCAAGCTGTCAGCGCTCCATCCGCGCTACGAGTGGACGAACCGCAACGCTGTGCGAAACGAACTCGTACCGATCATCGCCGATCTTGCGACCGAGGCAGCAGATCACGGGATCGGTCTCAACATCGACGCCGAAGAGGCAAACCGCCTTGAGGTCTCCCTCGATGTGATCGCCGATGTGATCGCCGACCCGCGCCTTTCTGGCTGGTCTGGTTTGGGCATCGTCGTCCAGGCGTACGGGTCGCGCGCCCTGCCAGTGATTGATTGGCTCCACGCGCTCGCAGCCCAGCACGAGCGCCGGATCATGGTCCGTCTCGTCAAAGGCGCCTACTGGGACAGTGAGGTCAAGCATGCACAGGTGCTCGGGCTTCCCGGCTATCCCGTCTTCACGCGGAAGCCCCACACGGATGTCAGCTATCTCGCCGCCGCCCGCCGGCTCCTCGATGCCGGAGATCGGATCTATCCGCAGTTTGCAACCCATAACGCACACACCGCGGCCGCAGTCCATGCGATGACATCCGGCCGCTCGCCCCACAGTTACGAGTTCCAGCGCCTGCATGGCATGGGCGAGGCGCTGCATGAGATCCTGCGGTCGAACTTCGGGACGCGGTGCCGGATCTATGCCCCGGTTGGGGCGCACCAGGATCTGCTTGCCTACCTTGTTCGCCGCTTGCTGGAGAACGGCGCCAACAGCTCGTTCGTCAATCAGATCGTCGACGAGGATATTCCCCCGAGCGTGATCGCAAGTGACCCGATCGCGGCGATCGCCACCGGGACCGAGGCGCGAGCGCAAGGGCGCGGCGGTGATGCCGTCTTACCCGCACCAGCCTCCATCTTCGAGCCCGTGCGACGAAACTCCAAGGGGTATGACGTCAACGAGCCAGCCTCGATCGAAGCGCTTCGCGCAGACGTCGAGCGGTTCAGGGTCATGCGCTGGACGGCAGAGCCGATCGTCCACGGCACGCGCGCGCTTGAGAGCGACCATGTGCCAGCTGCTCCGATCTTCAACCCGGCGCGAAGCGACGACCACGTCGGCTCTTGCAGGGCTGCAACTCCCGCTGAGATCGCTGCGGCACTCGATACGGCCTGCGCTGGCGTCGCGCGATGGAGCGCGACCCCAGCCACCGATAGAGCGTCAGCCTTGCGCCGCGCAGCCGAGCTCTTCGAGGCCAACACCGCCGAGCTTTGCGCTCTGTGCATGCGCGAAGCCGGCAAGACCCTGACCGATGCGATCGCAGAAGTTCGCGAGGCCGTCGACTTCCTCACCTATTATGCCCACGAGTTGGAGAGGCGCGCTGTTGCAGCCCCTGTGACCGGTCGCGGGCTGTTTGTGTGCATCTCGCCCTGGAACTTCCCGCTCGCGATTTTCACGGGTCAGATCGCTGCAGCACTTGCAGCCGGAAACACGGTGATCGCCAAGCCTCCCGAGCAGACACCTCTGGTTGCTGCCCGCGCCGTCGACCTCTTGCTCGCGGCTGGCGTTGCCCCTGACGCCCTGCAGCTTCTGCCGGGTGACGGGCCAAGCGTCGGCGCGCCCTTGACGGGCGATCCGCGCGTTGCTGGCGTGTGCTTTACGGGGTCGACGGAAGTTGCGCGCCTGATCGACAGGTCACTTGCGTCGAACGCACCCCATGCCGTGCTGATCGCCGAGACTGGCGGCCTCAACGCAATGGTCGTCGATTCGACGGCCCTGCCCGAGCAGGCCGTCCGGGACATCGTCTCATCGGCATTCCAGAGCGCCGGCCAGCGCTGCTCGGCCTTGCGCGTGCTCTAT
>JBHJOC010000066.1:0-9987 GCA_050330095.1 Hyphomicrobiaceae bacterium | reverse complement strand
CGCCCGGCCCTTGGCGTCGCTCGTCATGTAAATTTCATGCGTTACCATCCCTTGCGTGAAGAGCGCGTTGAACGGCTCCTTGCACTTTTCCGACAAATGGCCCGTCTTGACCATCGCGCGGGCGAAGAAGCGGGAATAGAGCAGGTGCAGGATCGCATGCTCGATGCCGCCGATGTACTGGTCGACGGGCAGCCAATAGTTGGCTTGGCGTGCGTCGGCGGGAGTTGCAGCGTGGGGCGCCGTGAAGCGCACGAAATACCAGGAAGAATCAACGAACGTGTCCATCGTGTCCGTCTCACGGCGCGCCTTTGCGCCACACTTTGGGCAGTTGACATGCTTCCACGTTGAATGCCGGTCCAGTGGGTTACCCGGAACGTCGAAACTGACATCATCCGGAAGCCGAACCGGCAGATCGGTGTCTGGAACCGGGACGATGCCGCACGTGTCGCAATGGATGACCGGAATCGGGCAGCCCCAGTAGCGCTGACGCGAGATCCCCCAGTCACGCAGGCGATAATTCACCTTGCGCTCTGCAACAGGACGCCCGCCGCGAACCACTTGCGAGAGCCGATCCGCGACGTTGTCGAACGCAGCCTTCGTATCAAGGCCATCCAGGAACTGCGAGTTGATCATCTCGCCAGCGTCCAGGTAGGGAATGCCATCGGCGATATTGGCCAGGGCGACTTGCCGCGCTGTTTGATCGGCAGGCGCAACGACGGGCTTGATCGGCAATCCGTACTTTCTCGCGAACGCGATATCGCGCTCATCATGGGCGGGACACCCGAAAATCGCGCCGGTCCCGTAGTCCATCAGGATGAAGTTGGCGACGTAGATCGGGAGCTGCCAGTCCGGATCAAATGGGTGGATGACGCGAAGCCCCGTATCGAAGCCCTTCTTCTCGGCGGTTTCGAGTTCGGCCACCGAAGTGCCGGCGTGGCGGCATTCGTCGCAGAAGGCTTCGAGTGCCGGATTGGTCTGCGAGACCGCCTTTGCCAGTGGATGATCCGGCGCAATGGCCATGAACGACGCACCAAACACGGTGTCGGGCCGGGTCGTGAAGATCTCGAGGTCATCGAAGCCAGCCGGTGGTTCTGCGCCGTCCGTTCCGCGCACCAGCGTCCAGCGCATCAACAGGCCTTCCGAGCGGCCGATCCAGTTCGCCTGCATCAGGCGGACTTTTTCGGGCCACTTGTCGAGGCTGTCCAACGCCGCAAGCAGTTCGTCCGAGTACGCGGTGATTCGAAACGCCCATTGCTCGAGTTCGCGCTGCTCGACCAAGGCGTTCGACCGCCAGCCGCGACCGTCGATCACTTGTTCGTTGGCGAGAACCGTCTGGTCGACGGGGTCCCAATTGACCTTGGCTTTTCGCCGGTAGGCGAGACCCTTTGCGTAGAGATCGAGAAAAAGCCGCTGCTGGTGCTCATAGTAGGCAGGGTCGCAGGTTGCGAACTCTCGCGACCAGTCGAGGGCAAGACCCATCGACTTGAGCTGCGTTTTCATCGCGTCGATATTGGCGTAGGTCCAAGTCCCCGGGTGTGTCTTGCGCTCCATGGCAGCGTTCTCTGCCGGCATGCCGAACGCGTCCCAACCCATGGGATGCAGGACATTGAACCCCTTGGCGCGCTTATAGCGTGCGAGCACGTCGCCCATCGCGTAGTTGCGAACGTGCCCCATATGGATGCGTCCAGACGGATACGGAAACATCTCGAGCACATAGCACTTCGGCTTGTCGTGTTCGTCGCGCGTCCTGTACGTCTCCCGGGTGTCCCACACCGTCTGCCAGTGAGCTTCTCGTTCAGGTGCATTATAGCGCTCAGCCGCCATCTGCTGTTCAATCCCAGTGTAGAGTGCGTGTGCGATGCGAACGCGCGCGCATCGCGCGGCGAGGCCTCGGAATTTCGGGCGTACTGAGCGCGAAAGCGTGGCGTGGTCAAGGAGCGGTCTGGGGTCTCCGTCGCGGACCGCGATCCGCGCCGACAAGGTTTCGTCGGGCTCTTCGATCTCGCCCGCTCAGCGAGCTACGGACGGCATGAACAGAGGCGCGAGGTAAAAGCGTGGCCAAGGCAGACGTGAGCCAAGAGGCAGGGACGAGCCAGGCAAGCACGCGGCTCGGTCAAACATTCGAACGGATTGCCGAGGCCTGTTCTGAGGTTGGACGCGACCCCAGGACGGTGACGCTGATTGCCGTCTCGAAGACGTTCGGCGTTGAGCACATCACACCCGTGATCGCAGCGGGGCAACGTCATTTCGGGGAAAACCGCGTCCAGGAAGCGCTTGGCAAGTGGCCGCCGCTCATCGATGCCCACGCGGATATCGTCCTGCACCTGATCGGGCCGCTGCAATCCAACAAGGCGCGCGAGGCGGTTCAGGTGTTCGATGTCATTCACACGGTGGATAGGCCGAAGATCGCGCAGGCCCTCAAGTCCGAGATCTTACGGCAGGGCCGCAATCCCGAACTTTTCGTTCAGGTGAATACGGGGGAAGAGCCGCAGAAGGCCGGTGTCGCACCGGGTGAAGTTGCGGCGCTGTTGGCGGTTTGCCGTGATAGCCTCGGTCTCGAGATCGCTGGGCTTATGTGTATCCCGCCGGCCAACGACGCACCGGCTCCGCACTTTGCCCTGCTTGCGAAACTCGCAGCCGAGCACCGCCTCGCAAAGCTCTCGATGGGCATGAGCGCCGATTTTGAAACAGCGGTCCAGTTCGGAGCGAGCTATGTGCGGGTCGGTTCGGCAATTTTCGGCTCGCGGGCCTGATCCGTTGGTCGATCGCGCTCATCTGCGCGCGGCACATTTCGACGCCGGGCACGATCTGGTAACTTTTGGCCAGTGATTCGTTCAGTGCCGCGTTTCGCCAGAGGGGGGTCCCATGGACGACGCGAGGCTTGTCGAGATTCAGCGTGAGGCAGACCGGGCCGCTGACGACGCAGCACGGGAGGCCCGCGCCGAGGTCCTCGAGCGCGAAGGGCTGGATCGGATTGGTGACATTACTCCGCCGCAACGCTCCGCGAGACGCCAGCGCAAAACGTCGACGCAATCCCAGTCAACAGATCTCTACCATCACTTCGTTGTCGACGTCTGGCTGACAAATCTCAACCCCACGGAATTCGGCATCTTCAAGCGCTCACGCAACCGCGCCAAATCGCGCCAGTTCACGACCGATATGGATGTGTTTGCCGAAGTGATCGAGAACGGCAAGCGGACCGGGCTCCTCGGCTATCGCAAAGACCTCTGGGAGAAGCGCGAAAACTCCGACAAGCGGCTGGTTTTTAAGTTGTTCACTGACAAGCTGCACTGGCGCTCGACGATGGACCTGATGCTCGCGCGGTCGGTTTCGCAAACAATCGGCGCGCGCCTGCTGCCAGTGATGACCTATTCGGTGAATTCATCAGGTGAGAACCAGGTCGTCTATGTCGAGCGGTCCGCCAACAAATGGCCTGTGATGCCGGAGAACTTCTCGTTCTTCCTGTTGCGAGGCGGCAAGCTCGAGTTCTTTCGGATCCGCCAGAAGTTCATTCGGTTCGGCGACGACTACCTCATCTATAATGGGCGCGACGAGATCATTGGGCTTATCGATGGTGCCGGGCTGTCGCTGATGGGCAAGTGGCGCTGCCGTTTGAAGAAGGACTACGCGCAGGGTCCGCTGCTGAACGTTTTGAAGATGTTTGCCGGCATGCTCGTGTTCAATGATGCCTGCCGGAGCCATGTCAGACGGTGTGCCGCAGCGGTGCGGCGCGGCGTCTACGAGCCGAAGCTTGAGAAGCAGGAAACCGACCTCTACATGAACCCGCGCCGCGTGCGCTGATGCGCGCATCAGCTGGCCATTGCCATCGACTGACGCAATGGGCCTCGGTTCGGCCGCCGGCCACGGGTCCCTCGGCGGGTCGGGGATGTGAGGCGACCCCCAAGCGTCCCCGAGAGCAACTTTCGGTCGAAAAAAACAGGATATTCAAGGTCTTGCGCGGATCCTTTGCGTTCCGTAGTCCGTTTCGGCGCCTGAAACGGCTGGCGGACGTACTGCGGAAAGCGGGTACTCGGCTGAGAGGACTGGAGCATCCTCCAACCCTTTGACGGTGAATGTGGTGACCCGTGGCCGGACAATGCTCGAAATGCAAACAAGCAATCCCGGTGAACAAGAGCCCTGGATTCGCCGTCGGCGACCGCCATATGCGATAGATGGTCCATGACAGGCGGAGGTGATTGATGCAGCGGCTCTTCATGGCTTTCCTCGGTCTCGGCGTCTGGATCGCGGCGGTCGCGATCGCCAACGCTGCACAAACGCGCGCGCCCGACGTCGACGACGCGGTGCCTGTGAGGACCGAGGTGATCGCGAGCGGTCTGCAAAACCCCTGGGGCCTCGCGTTTCTCCACGATGACCGCATGCTGGTGACCGAGCGGCCTGGCAGATTGCGGATCATCGGCGCCGACGGTGCGATATCACGGCCAGTGGATGGGCTGCCGGTCATCAGGGCCAACGGTCAGGGCGGTCTGCTCGATGTCGCGGTGGGGCCAGACTTTGCGAACGATCGCCTCGTCTACATCACATATTCCGAGCCTCGTGACCGCGGTGAAGCCGTTGCCGCAGGCCGAGGTCGTCTGGTCGAGGAGGGGGACGGGGCGCGTTTGGAGGACTTCAAGGTCATTTTTCGACAGCAGCCGGCGGTCGCAAGCGCCTATCATTTCGGCTCGCGGATCGTCTTTCGAGGTGATGGAACGCTGTTTGTGACCCTTGGCGATCGCGGCCGGCCGGACAACGCGCAGGACCCTTTGAACCACTGGGCGAAGGTGGTTCGGGTCACGGTTGATGGGACAGTGCCTGCCGACAATCCGTTCGTGGGCCGCTCCGACGCCTTGCCTGAAATCTGGAGCATGGGCCATCGTAACGTGCAGGGCGCAGCGTTGCATCCCGAAACGGGCGAACTCTGGACCGTCGAGCACGGCGCTCGCGGTGGCGACGAGATCAATATCGCGCGCGCGGGCCTCAACTACGGCTGGCCCGTGATCTCATACGGTGTCCAATACTCGGGCGGCAAGATTGGCATCGGCACACATGCCGAGGGGATGGAGCAGCCGCTGTACTACTGGGACCCGTCGATCGCTCCATCGGGTATGACCTTCTATACGAGCCCTGAAATCCCAGAGTGGACGGGCAGCATTTTTGTTGGCGCGTTGCGCGGCCAGCATCTTGCGCGGCTTGTTGTTCGCGATGGTTCCATCGTCGGTGAAGAACGCCTTCTCGATGGTCTTGGCGCGCGAATTCGTGACGTTCGACAGGGCCCTGATGGCGCGCTCTATCTGCTGACCGACAGCGGCAACGGCCGGCTCATCCGTGTGACCGCGCGCCGCAATTGAGATCACCCCACAAGGGTGGCGGCCGGCGTCGCCCCACGGCGATGCCTCAACAGCGACGATCGCGTGCCTCGACGAGGCGCACCATCGCTTCGGCTGCGATCGCCCGTGTCTGTTCGAGGCGCAGTGTTGGTCGTGACAAGGCGCGCTCGTCACGGATCGCGGAATCGAGGGCGGTGACGCCCGTTTCAGCCTCGTTCAGCCCTGTCGCGATTTCACGGCAAGACAAGTCCTCTGCCACCCGCGTATAAGCAATCAGCCGGGCGCCTGAGACATAGTCGGCGGCTTCTGCTGGCTCGACGATCCATCTGCGGGTCGTATCGGCCAGCAGGACCTCGAGCCGGCTCGCGCAGGTCGAACTCGTCTCGCTGCATTCGAGGGGCGGCGGTTCACGCGCAGATTGCGGTTCTGAGGTTTCTGTCGGAGCTTCTCGCAGGAGTTGGCCTGGAGGAGCAAAGCTCCGCGTTCGGTCGCGTTCGCTCTGCGGAATGGCCTGCGCGCTCGCCCCGGCTGGCGTGCCCTGACCAGCGTTGCCAACTTCATCAAGTGTGGCCGTCCGCGTCGGGTTCGCCTCGATTTCGTCGGATCTGGTTTGGCCGCCAGTCTCAGTGACAGCGGTTGGTGAACGTGGTGGAAGATTCGCTTGTCGTGGAGCGCTCGTCGGCGGCGTCACGTCGCGCGTGTGTTCAGCGCGGACTGGCCTCGGAGCTGGGCGGGATGCCGTTCTTGGGGCTGGCTGTGATGACGATGGGGTTCTGGGACGCACCGAAACCCGTGTTGGCTTTGGCGCGCGTGGTCCGTCACTATGGCGTGTGCCGCGGCCTGACCGGCTTGAGCTGCGACGGGGTTCGAACTCGGCAGTTCTGAGATGCTGAGCAGCAGGATCAAAATCATCCTGGTAGTAGGGCCGATCGTAAGACCGCGCGCAGGCCGCGACCACACATGAGATCGCGACGCAGGCAAGAACGCGAAGGTTTGCCCGATCACTCTTCAACAAGCCCGTTGCGCTTCTACTCCACACGCTGGACGCGCCCCCGATACCACTGTGCTCGACACCGTTGAAGTGGCCACACACTCCTCACTGACAGAGACCCCACAAACCGGCAGCGACAAGGTGCGCGCGGGGCGATTTGGCGGCGGAGACGGAGCAATATCGGGACGGGTACTCAGCGGGCGACCAGCCAGACAACCATCGAGGCCGAAGTGATGGATAGCGCTGTTCCAAGCGCCACGGCTCCGCCAGCCGAGTTGGCCGCGCGGCCGCTCTGTGTTGCAAACAGGAACGCGTTGGCCCCGGTTGGCATCGCCGCGAAGATGGTGATGACGCCGGCCGCAACAGGGGGCAGCCCCAGGATTGCCGTGCAGATGACCCAGGCGGTCAAGGGCATCAGCAGGAGTTTCAAGACCAGAACCAAGCCAAGCGTTGCGGCTTGCCCTTTGACCCTGAAGCCGACGAGCGAGAGACCGAGCGCCACGAGCGCAGCCGGGATCGCCGCCTGGCCAAGGAACGCGAGGGTGCGGTCAATGATCGGGTCGAGGCCCAGGGCTGTGAGTCGCCAGAGACTACCGAGAGCGATGGCGACGATGATCGGATTCGTCGCAAGGTCTCGCGCAACCTTCAGAAGTTGGTCGCCGAGCCGCCGTTTTGCCGAGCGGTCGGCAAGTGCGAGGTGGATCGCGGCCAGGGCCCATAGCCCTGGAGAATGGACTGAAAGAATGAGTGCAATCGTGCCCTCGGCCTCTGGACCGAGCACCTTCGACGCAAGTGGCAACCCGAGCATGACGACATTGCCGAACGTTGCCGTCATCGCGATCGCAGCCGCATCCGGTGCCGGCCGCCTGAGGACAAAGACCGTCGCGAGCGTGGCAAGGCTCCAAATCGAAAGCGCGGCACCGAAGTATCCGGCCCAGATCAGATAGGGCGGCACCGGGGGCAACTCGGCGGTCGCCATCGCGCGAAACAGCAGGGCAGGGATCGCAAGCGTGAATGTGAAGTCGGCGAGACCTTTCGTCGTCTCAGGCGCAACCAGCCGCAGTCGGCCAGCCAGGAACCCGACCGCGATCAGTGCGAAAACCGGGATGATGGTCGCAAGGATTAGTGCCATAGGGGCCGAGCGTTGATCACGGAGCGGGCGACAGGAGCGTCACCAAGCTTAGACACGGTCGGACAACCAGATGAGCAGGGCGGAGACGCTGACGATAGCAATGGCCGTCGAAATCGCGATCGACGTCGACACAGACCCGACGGCCGCCCCGTAGCGTTCTGCGAACAGATAGGCGTTAGCGCCAACCGGCATTGCTGCAAACAAAATCGCGACGGCTGCCCACACTGGCGGCAGATCGAACACGTATGTGACGAAGACATATGCGAGCAGCGGGAACACGGCCAGCTTCAGGATGCAGATCACCGTCAGGGATGCGGTCTGCCCGGCGAGCTTGTACGTTGCGAGCGACATTCCGAGAGCAATCAAGGCACACGGCAGAGCCGCGTCTGCGACGAGCGTGATCATCCTGTCGGCCAGCGGCGGCAGCGTGATGCCGGCGAGGCGTGCCAGGGTCCCGGCGAGCAGCGACATGATGATCGGGTTCTTCAGCAGATCGAGAACAATTCGACCGAGCGCTTGCAGAAGGCTACCACCGCCGTCCCGCCGGCTTGCCTGGATATGAAGTGTCGCGGCGATCCAAAGAATTGGCGAATCAAACGTGATCAGCAGCGCGGCCGGTGCGGCGGCCTCTGGCCCGAATGTCGTCAGCGCGAGTGGGATACCAAGCATCACGGAGTTCGAGAATGTCGAGCCCATCGCGATCGCCGAAGCGTCAGCCTGTGAGCGCTTCAGGATGGTAGCGGTCGCAACGGCTGCGAGGAGCCAGACGATGGCTGCGGCTGAGAAGTAGGCCGCTGCCAGTTGAATAGGTGACCCGGGGAGCTCACCCAGCGACAACGTCGCTTTGAACAACAGGGCTGGCATCGCGACCTTGAAGGCGAACTCCGCAAGAGCGCGACCGGCCGTCTGCGAGACGTAGCCGACCTTCAGGACGGCCCAGCCGAGGGCGATCAAGCCGAAGACCGGCACCACAATGGTTATGATTTGCTGCATTGGCGCCGTTGGTGGGGGGGCGGGGTCGAACTGCTGAAACTGCTGAAGCCGCCTGGGGGCTCCAACCGTCAGGGCGGATGGCGTCTCAGGCTGCAACGATAGCCGAGGCGCGATTTCCAAAGAAGCCTGCCGGAAGCATGACGTCCCATGCGCTCGCGTGCGGGGGCCCCGGCGTTCCGGGTTTGGGCGTTGGTGTACGATCAGCGTCGACGTCAACTAAATGGCGTTGGCCTTGTGACCCGGCACAACTCGGGAGGTCACAATCGCCCGGAACCGGCGTCGGTGTGTGCTCCAAGCGTGTTGAACCCGGCAGGCGCGCGTTCTCTGACCATTGCCCCAAAGTCCTGCACCTCCAGGATCGCGAGCCCTCGTTCCGTGAGCCCATTGGCAAGAAAGCGCACGGGTCCATCTACGCCGGCGAACCCAGCCGGGCGACGGAGCATCGAAATTTCAAAGCGCTGGCCGGTGCCAAGCTGGCGCGCGATGGCGGCAACGATCTGCATCGCATCATAGGCGAGAGTTGCAACACGCGGCGGCGCGCTGCCGTAGGCGGCTGCAAACCGTTCGGTGAACTGCGCCCATGCCGCAGGGTCTGGTGCCGCATAGAGCCCGCCGACGAATGATCGTGTCTGGCCGAGTTCGCGAAAGTCCCAGCCGCCGGTGCCAAGCAGCCGCATGTTGGCTCCGTCGATGCCTGTATAGCGCAGAATGGGCGCAATTGCCGGCAACGTGGAGGCATCGCCGGGGATGAAAATCGCGTCGACAGCGAGCGGCGCCTGTTCGCCTCGGCCACTGACCGCCTCAAACAGAGCCTGGCTCGTTTCGAGCATCGAATTGGCGCCTGGCTGGTAGCGCTCGCTTCGCACGATGGTCCCGCCAGCGCTTGCCACGGCTCCACGAAAAGCGGTCTCGACGACGTCGCCGTAGGAACTCTTCGGAATGAGCGCAGCAAAGCGGCGGGCACCCTGGCGTGTGGCGTAGTCGACGACGCGACCGACTTCCTGATGCGGCTGGAAGCTTAGAAGGTGCACGCCGGGCCCGGCGGCGCTCTGGTCGCTGGACAGCGAGATGATCGGTACACCGCGAGCCTGTGCGACGGTCGACGCTGCCTTCGTCGCCGCGGCGAACAGCGGCCCGACGATGATTTCTGCGCCCGCGTCGATTGCAGATGATGCCGCAAGCGTTGCGCCTTCGGCCGTGCCCTCGGTGTCTTTCACGATGAGAGAAAGGTTCGAACCCTGGAGCTCGAACAGCGCGAGTTCCGCGGCTTGGCGCAGTGATGCTGCGATTGCCTGTGTTTGGCCCTCGGCGCCAAGCGGCAAGAGAAGGGCGATGCGTCTTGGCTGACCTGCGGCTGGTCCTTGCCGTGGTTGCTGCTCGTTTGCACCGTCAGAAGGGTTGCCGAATTCCGGGCCAGTCTGGGGGGTTGGTGGCCCGTTCAAGGAACAGGCCGCGACCAAAGCCACCGATGCGACAAGCAGCAGTCGGGAAGTATTGGCGCAGATGTGGAGCAAACCATGCGCCGCAGCGCCGCCGCCGACCGG
>JBHJOC010000065.1:0-15350 GCA_050330095.1 Hyphomicrobiaceae bacterium | reverse complement strand
CGTCGTGGCTTACGCGGGACGGACGTGCACGATTGCTTGTTGCGTCCGCGATGCCTCAACTGATGGTGCCCGGCTCCGCGTCGACGGCGCCATTGCGGTGCCCGACACCTTCGAGCTGTTCGTTGAACTCGATGGCACGTGGGTCGATTGTGAGGTTGTTTGGCGGCATGGCAAGGACGTCGGAGTGCGCTATACCTCAGACGTCAAGCATGGCAACGCGACGCGGAGGCAAGTGGTCGATGCACCGCCGGTGCCGGAAAGAGCGCTCAAGTTCCCTGTTCGCCGATCGCGGCCGTAAGCCCAGAGCCCCAAGCTTATCGTCACTTGAAAGCTGTCACGATGTGCACGGGGCCAATCGTGTGGCCCCGCGCCTTAATTGACCTGAGCGTGCGGCACGCTGGTCATCACCTCAGGCGCGACGGGCGCCGCTTCAAGTCATTGATTTTTCAATTAAATTAATGTTTCTCCGAAATCGTCAGCGGTTGCAGCCAGCAGAACGACTTGGGCGAGACAGGCCAGACGAGTACCCGACTTCCGGAGTTCGCTTCGGCGCCTGACGAGGGTGACAGACGAGCTACGAAACGCAAAGGGTACGGGGCTCTCTCCTGCATTGACGATCGGTCTGCTACTCCGCTGCAGCCAGGACGCTGGTCTCGGCTTCGAGCGGTTCGCGCCCTCGGATCATATCGGACCCTTTATCAGCAATCATGAGGGTCGCAGCATTGAGGTTTGCCGACAGCATCGTCGGCATGATTGATGCGTCGATGATGCGCAGCCCTGCGACTCCGTGCACCCTCAGCCGATCGTCGACGACCGCGAGCGGGTCGGATGAGGGTCCCATGCGGCATGTGCCCATGGGGTGGAACGTCGTCGTGCCGCGTGCCCGCCCAGCGTCCATGAGTTCGTCATCCGTCTGGACTGAGGGACCCGGGAAGCTCTCGGCGGCGACATAGGGCTTCAAGGGATCCGTATGCATCAGGCGCCGTGCGAGCTTCATGCCGGCGAGCAAAACCCGACGATCAATCTCCTCGGCGAGGTAGTTTGGCTGAATGATCGGGGCTTCGAACGGGTCACTCGACCGCAGCCTTACGAACCCCTTGCTCTCCGGACGCTGCTGCCAGACGGCGACGGTGAAGCCGGGCTCGGTTTCGAGCTGGCCTTGTACGCCTTCCTTGTAGGTTGCCGGCGTGAACGTGATTTGCAGGTCCGAACTGCCGGACGTGATGCCGGAATGCCAGAAGGCATAGACGACCGTCGGTGGGATCGAGAGAATCGAGGGCTGCCCCGAGAGCCATTTCATCGTTTCTGCGACCAGCCTAAGGCCATGGACGCGTTCGTTGATCGTCTCCACGCCTTTGACCCGGCACGCGAACCGCGGCGCGTAATGGTCCCGCAGGTTTTCGCCAACACCGATCAGTGCGTGGCGCACGTCGATGCCGTGGCCCTTAAGCTCCTGGGGGGTACCGATCCCCGACAGTTTCAGCAGTTGCGGGCTGTTGAACGCGCCGCCCGAGAGGATCACCTCGCGGTTCGCCCTGATCTCGACCACATCACCCGATCGCCCTCCTTTGCGGTAGCGCACACCGGTACAGCGCTTGCCCTCGAACATCAGGTTCATGACATGGGCGCGCGTACGGATCGCAAGGTTGCTGCGCTTTTTGACAGGATGCAGGAAGGCTCTCGCAGCCGACATCCGGCGCCCGCGATAGATCGCGCGATGCGTGTAAGAGACGCCCTCCTGGATCTCGCCGTTATAGTCGCGATTGCGCGGAATGCCGAGTTGCTCGCAGCCGTCCATGAACGCTTCGCACAAGGGGTGCGTCCACGGTGAGTAGGTTACCTTGAACGGGCCTTGCCGACCTGCGAAACGATCATCGCCGCCGCCGATCCGCGTCTCGATGCGCTTGAAATAGGGAAGAACGTCGGAGAACCCCCAGCCGCGATTTCCAAACTGCGCCCAGGTGTCGAAGTCGGTGCGCTGGCCGCGGTTGTAGACGTGGCCGTTGATCGCAGAGGACCCTCCAAGCGTCTTTCCACGCGGGGCATACACCGAACGCCCTGCCGTCCCCTCTGACGGCTCCATGTCGTAGCACCAGTTGATTGAGCGGTCGTAGAAGGTCTTGATGAAGCCTGCCGGAATATGGATGTACGGATTCCAGTCCGGCGGCCCCGCCTCGAGAACACACACAGTCGAGCCGCTGTCTTCGCTCAACCGGTTTGCAAGTACACAGCCAGCAGAGCCGGCTCCGACGATCACGTAGTCGAACGCTTCCACCCGAGGCTCCATCTCTTTGTTTGTGGGCCGCTGGTTCTCTCGGACGCGGCTGGAGCGTCAAGATCCAAACAGACGGCGAGCCATTTTGGTTGGTCGGATCATGGATGTAGGGGCAGGTCCTGTTCAAGGGGTTGCCAAAGGCCGCTGCGGGGCGGACGCATCCCAAGGGTGCATGGCTCATGCGTGAGATTTCAGCTTTTGGCATGCAACGCTGATGGTCCGTTGACAGGCATGAAAGCCAGCGCACTCTATGTCAGCTGGGAGGATGCTGCGCGTCCTCTGTCCGCCTCACCGCCCTATCGCGTGCTCTCGAGCCGGGCCTACCGACGCCAATATCCCCCTCTGGCGACGGATCCGCCGACCCGAATGCCTGCACGGCGCCATCGGGAAACATGCACACGTGCTCACACCGAAACTCTTCACAACGCTGAGAGGATACGACCGGCGGACCTTCGCGGCCGATGTTGCGGCCGGCATCACCGTCGCACTCGTTGCGCTCCCGCTCAGCCTTGCGATCGCGATCGCGTCGAACGCTCCCCCAGCCACCGGTCTTGTGACGGCAATCGTCGCAGGCTTCCTGATTTCTGCACTTGGCGGCAGCCGCGTTCAGATCGGTGGGCCGACAGGGGCGTTCATCGTCGTGGTCGCCGGTGTGATCTCGACACACGGCTACGATGGATTGGTGATCGCGACGTTGATGGCCGGCGTTATGCTGGTTGCGTTGGCCTACTTCAAAGCTGGCTCGCTTATCCATTATGTCCCGGAGGCCGTGATTAACGGCTTCACGATTGGCATCGCATGCGTCATCGCGGCGAGCCAGTTGAAGGACCTGTTCGGCCTCTCGGTTGAGACTGTTCCCGCCGACTTCATTGCGAAGATCGGCTCACTTTGGGCTGTCCGCGAGACGTTCAACGCAACGGCACTTGTTGTCGGACTAACGAGCATGGTGGCGATTGTCGTCATGCGCCGGCTCGCCCCATCGTTTCCAGGCTTGGTCGTTGTCGTTGCGGCGGCATCTGCTGCGGTGGCCTACCTAGGCCTCGAAGTCGAGACGATCGAGAGCAGGTTTGGGATCCTGCCGAGTTCCCTGCCGATGCCGAAGCTGCCGAGTGTGTCCGTTGCGCGGCTCGCGGAGCTGTTGCCTTCGGCGCTGGTCATCGCCTTCCTCGCCGGCGTCGAGTCGTTGCTCTCGGCGATGGTGGCAGACCGTATGGTTGGCAGCAAACACAGGCCAAACGCCGAACTCATGGCCCAGGGCGTTGCCAACATCGGATCGTCGCTGTTCGGCGGGCTCCCGGCGACGGGTGCGATCGCCCGAACCGCAACGAACGTGAGGGCTGGCGGCAAGACCCCTATGGCGGGCATCACCCACGCCGTCGTCATTCTGATCATGGTGATGCTGGCGGCGCCGCTCGCCAGCCAGCTCGTGCTTCCAGCGCTCGCCGGTCTCCTGATCCTCACGGCCTGGAACATGAGCGAGCCACACCGTTGGGGCGAGTATATGCGGGCGCGGCCTTCGGACCGGTTCCTGCTGATCCTGACAGCGGTTCTAACCCTGCTGGTCGACCTCACCGTTGCCATTGGCGTCGGCGTTATCATGGGTCTCGTCATTCGCATGCGTCGGCGCGGTGTGCCTCAGGCAGAGTGGCGGCCGCCTGAGCCCTGACCCGTCGCTCTGGCGGTCTGCTCCACGGGAGCGATGAGCCAGAACCGCGGCTCGTAGCGCCGATCAAAACGCCCTGCACCATCCGCAACATTCGCCTCCCAGGGACTTCTGATCGAAAAGCGGCGCGAGGATCATCGTCCTGCTGGTACCGCTCGTGTTCCGTCGTTCGTTTCGGCGTCCGATGAGGGTGACAGACGAACGACGGAAAGCGGGTCCTAGTGTTGCGTCACTGACGCTTGGTCCCCACCTGCAGCAGTCTCGCCTGCCAGGCGCTAGAGAGAAAAGCAACTCGAGAAACATCAAGTTGCTCGTGTTCCCTGTGTCTCTCACACTTGGTCAATCGGGTGGTGCAGAGGAAACCAAGTGTCGGAGACGGAATACTAGTTGCGTTGCGCCGGTTGAGCGGCTTCCTTGGCCTTCTCATAGGCTTGGCTGGCTGCGTCCTTTGCCTTTTCATAGGCTTGCCCCGCGGCCTCGCGCGCACGCTCAAGCGCAGGGCCAGCCGACTCTTTCGCCTTTTCGAGCGCGTCGCGGGACGTTTCGGCGGTCTTGTCCGCGAGCTCACGGGCTCGTTCGATTGCGCGGTCCAGTAGCGATTTGGCCGGGCGGGCGCGCTCGTAAGCGGGCACGAGCTTCAGAACTTCCGGTGTGGCTTCGGGCAGGCTCACTTTCACGCGGTCGCCTTCGGTCGAAAACGTGAGGGCGCGATAACGCACGCCAATGCGTTTCTCACCGAGGCCCAGGAACCCGCCGACCCCCATGATGACACCGACGATCTGGTTGTCTTCATTCAGGATCAGGTCTTCGATGTCGCCAATGATCTTGTCGTTCGCGCCATAGACTTTTGCGCTGAGCAATAGGTCGCGCGCGAGATAGTAGGTTGGCGTCTGCTCGGTGTAGAAGACACCTGCCGGGATCTCTTGCGCCGACGCCGGGGCAGCTTGCAGCAGTAGGGCCGACATGCCCACCGCGAGAGCGAACGTTCTGATCATATTCATTATCCTCTTGTGAACCCTTGTTAAGGACTCCGCGCCGGCGGGGTGGCGACCGCGGCTGCGTGCAGGCCAATCCGCAATCAGTCCACTCCGCGATCAGGCCAGCCAGTGATCCGGTTACTTATTCCGTTCGAGACGATGCGATCATGGCGAGAGCACGGCGTCTTCAGCGTGAAGTCGAAAGTTGCGCAAGCGCACCAGTATTGTGGGACCGTTGAGCTTCGGCCCTCCTGTTTGATAATGCGGCGATGGTGCGGCGGCATCTGGTTGATGCTTCGGGGCCATGCACGGGTTTCTCGCGTGTCACGGCGCCGGGGGGGTGGAGCCTGTCGCCGTTCGGTCGTACAAGTGTCGCAGACATCGACACGGTCGCCCGCTTCGACGTGCAAGACGTGTGGGCGCTGTAGATCACGATAACATCGATCATCGGGAACTGAATCTTGGCTGACAAAGACGAACGCCCCGGCGCGCCGACGCCGGGGGGCGAGGTCCGTGCGATCTCGATCACGGACGAAATGAAGCGCTCCTATCTCGATTACGCGATGAGCGTGATCGTGTCGCGCGCATTGCCTGACGTCTGTGATGGCCTCAAGCCCGTGCACCGTCGCATTCTGTTCTCGATGCACGAGGCGAACAACCGCCACGATCGACCCTATCGGAAATCGGCCAAGACGGTCGGCGAGGTGATGGGCAACTATCACCCTCACGGTGACAGCGCCATTTATGACGCACTCGTTCGGATGGCGCAGGATTTCTCGCTTCGCGTGCCGTTGGTGGATGGACAGGGCAACTTTGGTTCGGTTGACGGCGATCCACCGGCTGCCATGCGATACACGGAAAGCAGGCTCGCCAAAATCAGCCAGATGCTGCTCGACGATCTCGACAAGGATACGGTCGATTTCCAAGACAGCTACGATGGCTCGATGAAGGAGCCGGTGCAACTGCCGGCGAAGTTTCCCAATCTGCTCGTCAACGGCGCTGGCGGCATCGCCGTTGGTATGGCGACCAACATCCCGCCCCACAATCTCGGCGAGGTCATTGAGGCGTGTATCGCCTACTTCGCCAATCCTGAGATTTCCATCGACGAACTGTGCGAGATCGTCCGGGGCCCTGACTTTCCGACGGGTGCGACGATCCTCGGGCGCGGCGGCATTCTGAATGCCTACCACAAGGGGCGTGGTTCGATCGTGATGCGTGCGACGGTCGACGTCGAGGAAATCCGCAAAGACCGCAACGCGCTCGTCGTTACGGCGATCCCGTACCAGGTCAACAAGCGGGTCCTGATCGAAAAGATCGCAGATCTCGTCAGGGAGAAGAGGGTCGAGGGCATCTCAGATATTTGGGACGAATCGAACCGCGAGGGCATGCGGATCGTCATCGAGTTGAAGCGCGACGCGGTGCCGGACGTCGTGCTGAACCAGCTCTGGCGCTACTCCGAGCTGCAATCGAGCTTCGGGGCGAACATGCTGGCGCTCAACGGCGGTCGGCCCGAGCAGATGACGCTGCGCGACATGATCGTGGCGTTCTGCCAGTTCCGCGAGATCGTCGTCAGCCGCCGCATCAAATATCTGTTGCGGAAAGCTCGAGAGCGCGCCCACATCTTGGTTGGTCTCGCGATCGCGGTCGCCAATATCGATGAGGTTATCGCGCTGATCCGCCGCGCGCCGACCCCGGCCGACGCCCGCGAACAGCTCATGGCGCGCGACTGGCCAGCCAAGGACATCGGCCCTCTTGTGGAACTGATCGCAGACCCTCGCCACCGGGTGCATGCTGATGGAACCGTCAGGCTGTCACTCGAGCAGGCGCAGGCGATCCTTGATCTGCGCTTGCAGAGGCTGACCGCACTCGGCCGGGACGAAATCGGCGACGAATTGCAAAAGCTCGCAGCCGAGATCAGGGACCACCTCGAAACCCTGTCCAGTCGCCGCAAGATCGTCGACATCGTCACGGGGGAACTCGCGGCGATCAGCGCTGAGTTCGCGACGCCGCGAAAGACCGAGATTGTCGACATCGCCGGGGATGTCGATGATGAAGACCTGATCCAGCGCGAGGATTGTGTCGTCACCGTTACCCACCGGGGCTATATCAAGCGCGTGCCGCTCAATGCCTATCGCGCGCAGCGTCGGGGCGGGCGTGGCCGTTCAGGCCTGTCGACACGCGATGAGGACTTCGTCACGCAACTGTTCGTCGCCTCGACTCACACCCCGATCCTGTTCTTCTCGTCGCGTGGCATGTGTTACCGTATGAAGGTCTGGCGGTTGCCGGCTGCAACGCCGCAAGCCTCGGGCAAGGCTCTGATCAATCTGCTGCCGCTTGAACAGGGCGAGTGGATCACGACCATCCTACCGCTGCCGGAAGACGTCGAGAGCTATGATGTGCTCGAGCTCATGTTTGCGACGCGCTCGGGCAACGTCCGCCGCAACGCTCTCAGCGATTTCGAGAACATCAATCGTGCCGGCAAGATTGCCATGAAGCTCGACGAGGGCGACAGCATCGTCAACGTCGCGATCTGCACGCCGCACGACGACGTCTTGATGACGACGGCTGACGGTCAGGCGATCCGCTTTCCGGTGACCGATGTCCGCCTGTTCAAGGGCCGTGATTCAACCGGCGTGCGCGGGATCAGGCTCGCAGATGGCGACACCGTCATCTCGATGGCGATCCTGACACACGTTGATGCGAGCCCAGCCGAGCGCTCGGCGTATCTCAAGCAGGCGACCGCACTTCGCCGCGCGCAAGGCGCAGATGAGATCGAGGAGGCTATCGCCGTCGATCCCGACGCCGATGGTGACGACGAGGATCAGGCCGAGGCTGCCGATCTTGGCGTCGACCTGACGGCGGACCGCTTCGCGGAGCTGTCGGCGAAGGAGCAGTTCGTTCTGACGGTCTCGGAGCGCGGGTTCGGCAAGCGCTCGTCGTCCTTCGAGTTCAGGGTCTCGGGCCGGGGCGGCAAGGGCATTGCCGCGATGGTCGTCAATGATCGCAATGGCAAGCTCGTTGCCTCCTTCCCGATCGACGAGACCGACCAGATCATGCTCGTCACTGACGCTGGCCAGCTCATCCGCTGCCCGATCCACGACGTGCGGATCGCATCGCGCAACACCCAGGGCGTGCGCATCTTCCGCACCGACATCGAGGAGCGGGTCGTCTCAGTCGAGCGGATCCCCGACGACGGCAGTGAACCTGAAAATGGCGCATCAGACCCCGGAGGCCAATCCGAAAGCTGATTGATGCGCCGCGCCGCCTGGGCCGGGACGAGCAGCAGCCGATGGGCGTCGGGCCGTCCCAGCGTGCAGCGTCGCGACCCTCCAACTTCCTCGAACGAGGGCATCCAGCGTGTGGAATGCCCAGAACAACCAGCTCTGGCAGGTTGCGCTCGCGTCGATCGGTGTCGCACTCACGGTGATGGCCCTGAAGGCGGTTGCAGCGTGGCTCACAGGCAGTGCTGCACTGTTCTCGGACGCGCTGGAGAGCGTCGTCAACGTCGTGACCGCAACCGTGGCGTTTGTCGCGATCGGCCTCGCAGGCCAGCCCGCCGACCGGCGCCACCAGTACGGCCACCACAAGGCCGAATACCTTTCGGCCGTTCTCGTCGGCGTCCTCGTCGTCGTCGCAGCCTTGCTCGTGTTTCGCGACGCCTATGATGCCTTGATGAACCCTCGAACCATCACCGAGCCCGTACTCGGTCTCACGCTCAGCGCGATTGCGGGGCTGATCAATTCAGCCTGGGCTTACGTCTTGGTGACGCGCGGGCGCGCCTGGCGGTCGCCTGCCCTCGAAGCCGATGGCTGGCATCTCGTGAGCGATATCGTAACCTCGGCGGGGACGCTCACTGGCGTTGCGCTCGCCGTTATCACCGGCTTCCAACTTCTTGACCCTCTCCTCGCTGCACTCGTCGGCGTCAGTATTCTCTGGGCTGGCTGGAGTTTGTTCACGAGGTCGATCGGTGGCTTGATGGATGAGGCTGTGCCGGCAGACGTCTCGCGCGAGATCCGCTGCGTGATCGCCGAGGCTGGCGGGGGAGCGATACAGGCTCACGACATTCGAACCAGGGTGGCAGGCCAAGTAACGTTCATCGAACTCCATCTGGTGGTCCCCGGCGCCATGACGGTTGCCACGTCGCATCGCATTTGCGACCGGATCGAAGTGGCGTTGGAGACAGCGATCCCAGGCGCCCAGGTCGTCATTCATGTCGAGCCGGAAACGGAAGCGAAAACGACGGGTGTTCCGATCGATTGAACGGCGACTGGCGTGGTCCAGCCGAACCCGCCCGCATTGTGGCCACTCCTAACCGGGGGGCCTTGCCGTGGTAGCTTACCGCAATCGGCGCAGTGGCAGGCCCGAGCGGATCCAACCGGGCTGGTTGAACCCGCCGAGCATGCCGTCGAAGACATCGACGGTCATGATGCCGAGGGCTGACAGCGTGCGTTGCATGCCGGCGCTGCGTCCACCAGCGGCGCAGATGATGCCAATTGCCCGGCCAGGTGTTCTTGCAATCAAGGCGCGCAGCCTTGCGAGAAAGCGCTCATCGTCTTGGTGCATGGTGATCAGAGCGGCGCCTCGAGCGACACCGGTCTTGCGCCACTCGGCGGGGGCGCGGATGTCGACGAGCGTCAAGGTTCCGTTCGTCATTCGCGCGCTTGCTTCGCGCGCCGTGATCTTTTCTGCCTGATCGCCGAAGGCTGGCAGACTAGACCCAAGTACAACCGCTGCAAACAGGACTGTCCCGATCAGGACGCTGCATGTCATCAGCTGTGGCCAGTGCAGGTCTTTCATCTTGGGCCTGCGCGCTGTGTCCGACATGGCATCCCACACCACAAATAAAATGACGAATCTCGACCATCATCGTGCATGACGCGGGCAACGGTGCACAGAACGTGACGCTGCAGTGACGGCTCGTGCCGCCGATCAGAAGTCCCTTCACCATCCGCAACACGCGCCTTGCCGGGACTTCTGATCGAGAAGCGGTACGAGATCCAATCTGTTGCTCGTAGCCTTTGCGTTCCGTCGTTCGCTTCGGCGTCTCACGAGGGTAACAGACGGACTACGGAGAGCAGATGCTAGAATGTAGCGCGCAACAACGGAAGAAGCGGCAACTTCACGCCGAAGGCGGCTCGTGGCAGCTTCCCAACACGTGCCAACCGAGACATCCACCGCTCGCCAACAAGGACACGCCGAGATGCCATTGATCGGCTTTTATTCCGGTTCGTTCGACCCGGTGACCTACGGTCATACCGACGTCATCGATCGTGCGCTTGCAATCGTTGATGAACTCGTGATCGGCGTCGGCGTGCACCACGGCAAGAAGCCGCTGTTCACCGCCGAGGAGCGCGTCGCGATGCTTGAAGAGGAGGCGGGCGTTCTGGCCGAAAAGCATGGCCGAGAGCTAAAGGTCGTAACGTTCGACACGCTCGCTGTGCAAGCCGCAGCCCTTCACGGGGCGAGCATGATCATCCGCGGTCTCAGAGACGGGACCGACTTCGATTACGAAATGCAGATGGCAGGCATGAATGCGGAGATGGCGCCTCAGATCCAAACGATATTCGTGGCAGCATCGCCGCAGGTGCGCCACATCGCAGCGAACCTGATCCGACAGATTGCAGCCATGGGCGGTACGACGGATCACTTCGTTTCGGATGGCGTTGCGCGCGCACTGGCGGCAAAGTTCGCCACTTAGAGCATCATCCGACCGCCCTCGACCGCGTTCGCGGTGTCGGATGAAGATTCTTTATGTCTCTTCGTTTCGTACGGCCGATTAGAAATCCCTGCACCATCCGCACCACGCGTCTGCAAGGGACTTCTGATCGAGAAGCGGTACGAGACCCAATATGTTTCGAGTACCCTCTGCTTTCGGTAGTTCGTCACTGTGAACCGCACTGGCGGTTCCGTCAGATCGGATGTTGCTCCAGGTCCCGCGACGGGACACGACATGGGCGCAGGTCGCAGGCAGTTGGTCGACATCCGACTATTGGGCGGCTAATGACCGGGTCAGAAGGAGTGTGCGACGTCCCGTAACGACGCGCACCGCTGAACTGCCAAGGCAAGGAGCCAACCGTGAGCTTCGTCAGGTCCGTCATTGCCGTCGCATCGGCAGCCCTCCTCCTCGCGGGCTGCGTCGAGCCAAACCAGGTGACGCAAGTCCCTTCAGCAGAGGCACCGGCTGCAGAGACGCGCGCGCCGCAAGTGACTGAGGCGCTGGTGCTCGAGGTCGTCCAGGATGGCGCACCCCGCCGGATCGTGATCGGGCTCCGGCCGGACCTGGCCCCGCGACACGTCGAACGGGTCAAGCAGCTGGCCAGCGAAGGGTTCTATAATGGGATTGTCTGGCATCGCGTGATCCCAGGCTTCATGGCGCAGACGGGTGATCCGACGGGCACGGGGGCAGGCGGATCGAAGTATCCCGACCTTCCGGCTGAATTCACCCCAACAGCGTTCGGCCGTGGAACCGTCGGTGCCGCCCGGACGAGCGACCCGAACTCGGCCAACAGCCAGTTCTTCATCTGCTTCGGGATCGGCTGCAGCCATTTGCAGGGCCAGTACACGGTTTGGGGGCAGGTCCAGTCGGGCATGGAGTTCGTCGACAAGATCAAGGCTGGTGCACCTGGGTCTGGAGCAGTTTCGAACCCTGACCGCATCCAACGCGCGTTTATCGAAAAGGTCGGCGCCTGAGGGTAAGCTCAAGTGCGGCGCGGCGCCGGCTAGTGTCGTGACCGCGAAATTCGTCTCATTCTTCCGCACGCTCGGAACGAATTTCGAGGTCTGAACGACACTATCAATATCAAAAGCCTAGGGTGATAGAGACCGAGAAGTCCGCCTCATAGCCTGGCCGAAAGGCATGCAGCGGACTTCTCGGTCATCACACTAGGGTGCGTTGCGCGCAAATTCGGGAGGCACCAGAGCGTTGCGTTCGCGACCTGTCAGCGGCTTCGTCCTTCTCGTTCTTTGTCTTGCTGCAGTCGCGATCGTCATGCGGTTCGGCCTTTTGCCGCCGAAGTACACGCCACTGCCAGCGCTTGTGGTCGAGCGGCCATTGCCGATCCTTGTGGATTGGCAACTCGACGAATTGCGCCGTGATGCGGCGCTTTGTCGGGGGCTCCTGTCGACGCGCCACGTGACGGCTGCCACCGTTCCAGACCGTCTTCTTCAAGAGGGTTGCGGCTGGTCGAATGCGGTGCGCCTGTCTCGCGTCGGCGGTGCGCGTGTCCAGGCAGCCCAGGTCAACTGCGGAGTTGTTGGCGCGCTTGCTGTGTGGATGGTCAATGTCGTCCAACCCGAGGCACGCCGCATTTTTGAACGCGACGTCGTGGCCGTGAAGCAGATGGGGGTCTACAGCTGCCGCAACATTGTCGGCAGCGCGCTGTGGAAGGATCGGCGCAGCGAGCACGCAACCGCGAATGCGATCGACATCTCAGGGTTCACCCTGCAGGACGGACTTGAGATCAGCGTGCTCACCGATTGGAGCAAGCCCGGCCCGAAGGGCAGGTTCCTGCGGGCGGTCCACGAGGGAGCCTGCCGCTACTTCCGGGTCGTGCTGGGCCCGGAATTCAATGCCGCCCACCGCGACCACTTCCACTTTGACCGCGGTCCGCTCTGGCGGTGCAAATGACGGCGCAAAGGCGTCCCGAGCACCGCCTCGGCCTTGAGCGCGGTTTTCTGCCGAGTTGCACGCGACCGGCGGAATAAAGGCGCGGCTCAGGCGTTGTCTCGGTGATGATCCCGCAATCGGAGCCGCGGTCGATGCTTAAACTCCTGAAGCCCCTCAAAAAACCGACGATCACGTTCACCTGTGAACCAGCCGATCTTGGCGTATTCGCTGAGCCCGTTCCAGCAAAGTCCGTCATCCCGGACTGGTTCCGCAAGCTTCCGCCGATTGATCAGGACCACCTTCACGCCAACAACAACGGCCTCACGGTGAAGCGTTGCATGCCGTTTCTTGACGCGATGACGCTTGGCTGGGTGCTGCCGCTCGGGGCGACCGTGCGCCTCGAAATCAGCGACGAGGGTGCAACCGTCAATGCGGGCTGGGATATCGACCGGGTCATGGTGTCCAATCACAACATGCACCAGGTAACCGGAAATCCACAGGCGCACCGTCCGCCATGCAAGTTCCATAACTACTGGACGATTGCGACGCCACCGGGCTGGAGCTGCTTGTTCGTTCCACTCATCAACCGACCGAACGCGATTTTCGAGGTTGCGAGCGGTGTCGTTGATACCGATACCTATCGCTCTCTCATTAATTTCCCGTTCTTCGCAACGGGCAAAGACGGTGTCTATACGATCGAGCGTGGCACGCCGCTGGTGCAAGTGATTCCATTCAAGCGAGACACGTCGATGATTTCAGCCGAAATCAGAGCTGAAAGGAAAGACGAGGCGGATTTGCGCGGCAAAATCCTTAAGAATACCCAGGCATCGGAAGGCTGGTATCGCAAGGTCGCTCGTGCCGCGCGCTAAGCTGCAACCATTTTAGACCAAACAAAGGGCGGAGATCGGATAAACGCTGGTCTCTGCCCTTTTTTTTACAACCACCGTCTGCTCTTTAAGACCCAGAGAATCACAGAGAAGTCCGTGCGTTTTGCGAATCTGCCATTTGCCGTCAACCCTTCTGTAGAGCCAGGCAAATGCCAGATCCAAACACATTAATTACGCCCGAACACATCGTCGCGCCAGTCGCCACGACGCCCCCGCCCCGCCGACTGATTCGAGCTCGAGTTCGACGAGGAGTTCGATGAGCTATTGCTGCTTGAATGCGAGGATGAGTTCGAAGAACTGTTGTCGCTCGAGTTCGACGACGAGTTCGACGACGAATTTGAAGAGCTGTTATCGCTCGAGTTCGAGGAACTATTATCTCTTGAGTTCGACGAACTGTTGTCGCTCGAGTTCGAGGAGCTATTATCGCTTGAGTTCGACGAACTATTGTCAGCAACGCGCGTGAATTCTCTCGCATTCTTTGTAAGTCGCTTTTGCAGTTCGACGGCGTCAGCCTCCGACATGAGGGGCGCAGCTTGCGCTGCACTCGCTAAGGCCATCGCCGTGAGCGAGGAAATAGTCATGACGCGTTTCATATCATTGTCCTCCACGTGACCGCGCCGCGCGATCATTAAGAGAACGATCCTCGGGCTTACCTATTCCCGATCCATCGCGATCATTGATCAGAGAATCGAAAAGGGCGACCGTACGGGTCGCCCTTCTGGTATGCAGCAACGGTGCTCACACTCCGGCCTAACCGTGCTTGTTCTGGCGGTTATGGATCAGGTCGTCGACGACGGCGGGTTCTGCGAGCGTCGAGGTATCACCGAGGTTCGAGAAGTCGTCTTCGGCGATTTTCCGAAGGATCCGGCGCATGATCTTACCCGAACGCGTCTTCGGCAGGCCCGGTGCGAACTGGATGAGGTCCGGCGACGCGATCGGCCCGATCTCCTGGCGGACCCAGTTTCGAAGTTCGATCTTCAGCGCATCGGTCGGCTCTTCACCGGCCATCAGCGTGACATAACAATAAATGCCCTGGCCCTTCAGATCGTGCGGATAGCCAACGACCGCTGCTTCCGACACTTTCGGATGTGCGACGAGCGCGCTTTCGACCTCTGCGGTTCCCATGCGGTGACCGGAGACGTTGATGACGTCGTCGACGCGGCCTGTGATCCAATAGTAGCCGTCTTCGTCGCGCCGACAGCCGTCGCCCGTGAAATACATGCCAGGGTAGGTCGAGAAGTATGTTTGTATGAACCGCTCGTGGTCGCCGAACACGGTGCGCATCTGGCCGGGCCAGGAGTCCAGCAGCACCAGGTTGCCTTCGGTGGCGCCTTCGAGCACGCGGCCCTCGCCGTCGACGATCGCAGGGCGCACGCCGAAGAAGGGCAGGGTGGCCGAGCCCGGCTTCTGCGGGATCGCGCCGGGCAGCGGGCTGATCAGGATGCCGCCGGTCTCGGTCTGCCACCAGGTGTCGACGATCGGGCAGCGCTCGTCGCCGACCACGCGGTAGTACCACTCCCAGGCTTCGGGATTGATCGGTTCGCCGACGGTGCCGAGCAGCCGGATCGAGTTGCGGCTGCAGCGCTTGACCGGTTCGTCGCCCTCCCGCATCAGGGCCCGGATCGCGGTCGGGGCGGTATAGAACAAGGTGACCTGATGCTTGTCGCAGACCTGCCAGAAGCGGCTGACGTCCGGATAGTTCGGTACGCCCTCGAACATCAGCGTGGTGGCACCATTCGCCAGCGGACCGTAGACCACATAGCTATGTCCGGTGATCCAGCCAACATCGGCGGTGCACCAGAAGACGTCGTCATCGCGCAGATCAAATACCAGTTCGTGGGTCAGTGAGGCGTAGACCAGATAACCGCCGCTGGTGTGCAGAACGCCCTTGGGCTTGCCGGTCGAGCCGGAGGTGTACAGGATGAACAAGGGATCTTCCGCG
>JBHJOC010000064.1:0-24506 GCA_050330095.1 Hyphomicrobiaceae bacterium | reverse complement strand
ATGCCGACCGCCTGCGCCAGATCATTCTTGAAAAGTTCGACATGTCGCTTGGCATGGGGCTGTCGAAGATCGCGGGTCGGGTGTTCCGGGTGGGTCATCTCGGCGACATCAACGATCTTACGCTGATCGGGGCGCTCTCGGGCGTCGAGATGGGACTTGACCTCGCCGGCATTCCCCACGCCAAGGGTGGCGTACAAGCGGCCATGGCTTACCTCGCGGAAACGGCTTGAGCATCCGCCAGGCGCGTGCGCCGACCGAGAACTGGGGCCCTCAATAGCGCGTCAGCCGCCCGGCAGCGAAAACGGCATCGATCTCGATCCGTTGACCTTTGGTCTGGCGCGCAATCACGAGATCCCCTCGCATGCCATCCGCGATGAGGCCGCGGTCTCCGAGGCCCGTTGCGGCGGCGACATTCGACGACACGAGCGCCCAGGCCTCGTCGAGCGGGAGCACATCTCGCGCGACCAGCATCGAGACGGCCTCGAGCATGCACGGGTAGTGGTAATCCGACGCCAGCACCGTGCAGAGCCCGGTTCTGATTGCCTCTTCGGCTGACAGCGCGCCCGTGTGACTGCCGCCCCGCACTACGTTCGGCGCGCCGAGCACCACGTGCTCTCCGGCCGAACGGGCATCGCTCGCAGCCTCCATCACGAGCGGAAACTCCGAAACTGTGCACCCCAGTGCGCGCCATTCGCGTCGCTCTTCGACCGAGCGCACGTCATGCGAGAGCAGCACGACGCCTGAAGATCGCGCCTGCGCTGCAACCCGCTCGATAGCAGCCGGCACGTCGGCCGCCCGGGTCGCAGCCTGATCAACCAGGGCGAGGTACGCCTCGGGCGTGACACCTGCTCGGCTTGCCCACTCCCCAAGTTTTTTCAGCGTCCCGGCAGCCCGCTTCTGCAGCGTTGACGTCGTGTGATCATTGAACGCGAGGATGGGCTTTGGCTCTGCGGCGAGCGACTTTTCGACAGCTTCCATGGCGTCGAGTGCGAAAGTTTCCCAGCGAACCTGCACGCGGTGATCAGCCCGCAGGCGGGAGCGCTGTTCTGCAAGGACCGCGAGGAAACGCACGAACGACGTTTCGCTGCGGATGCCGGGTTCCCACGAGACCGTCAGCCCGTGAAACGCCGTTGTGATGCCATTGGCGAGCAGCTGGCGGTCGACGGCTCGCAGCGCCATGTCGAGCGGAAACGTGACACCGGGCCTCGGGCTCACATCGCGCTCGAAGGCATCGCCGTGAATGTCGATCATGCCAGGCAGCACGCACGCACCGGCCGCATCAATCCGCTCGACACCTGTCACGCTGTGCTGGAGCTTGGCCGGGTCGACGATGCAGCCGCCTGCGATGCCGACGTCGCGGCGCTCGAAGCAACCGCTGGGGAGAAGAACCTCCCCACCCATGATGATGCAGTCCATGCGATCCCCCTGCGTTCGCGGCGCTGCCGTCACATACCTGAAACACACACCGACTAGGCGGTGCAGGAGCCGGGTCGATACCGGCGTTTGCGTCCTACGCCCAGAAGGAAAAACCCCGATGACACTCTGGAAGGCCCTGGCGGCCCCGACGGTCGCCGCCACGATCGCTCTGTCAGCGACGATCGCTGCCGCTCAAGACAAGATCACGTTCGCCGTCACGGATGTTGAAGGCCTCGAAGCGCTGCAGCAGGAATTCGGCCCCTTCCGCGACAAGTTGCAAGAACTGACCGGCCTTAAGGTCGAGTTCTTCCCCGTCTCGAACCGGACCATGGCCGTTGAAGCCATGCGGGCAGAGCAGGCCGACTTCGTGCTGACCGGCCCTGCCGAATACGTCGTGATCAAAGCAACCACGGACGCCGATGCAATCGTTGCGTGGCAGAGACCGGACTACTTCAGCCAGGTCGTCGTTCTTGCGGAAGGTCCAATCAAGAGCGTCACGGATCTCAAGGGCAAGATCGTCACGTTCGGTGCGGTCGGATCGACCTCTCAGCACCTCGGCCCCGCGCAGGCGCTCGCTGATCTCGGCCTCAAGTACAACGTCGACTACGACGGCAAGATCATCAAGCGGCAGGTTGCGATCGAAGGCCTGATCCGAGGCGACGTCGCAGCCGTCGGCATGAACGACACCCACCTCAAGCGCGCGCGCGAGGCCTTCCCTGAGGTCGGCTTCATGGTCGTTGCCCGCGGTCGCGACCTGCCGAACGACATCCTCGTGGCCCGCAAGGGTCTGAAGCCCGAGATCGTCGCCAAGGTCCGCGACGCATTCGTCAAGCACGGCAAGGACCTGATGGCTGCCGTCACGGCGGTCGATGCCGGCCGCAAATATGAAGGCGGCATCTTCCTCGCTGGCATCAAGGACAGCGACTACGACTACGTCCGCGAGATGTACCGCACGATCGGCATCAACGACTTCACCCAGTTCGTCGGCGATTGATCGCCCGGGCTCGTTGAAGAGCGAGTGCAGCTGAGGGGATCACCCAAAGCTCCGGCGCAGCGCGGGCTTCTCCGCGCGCGCCGGTTCGTCGTCTCTGGCCAAGGTCCGTTCAGTGAGCCGCGCCAAAAGGCCCTATCGAGAGCCATGCCGATGTCGCAAGCAGCCGCCATTATCGAGGCTCGTGACGTGTCAAAGGTGTTCGCTTCGGGCGGACCGACCATCCTTGACCGGGTCAGCGTCACCATCAACAGCGGCGAAGCGGTCGCGATCATCGGGTCGAATGGTGCTGGCAAGTCCACGTTCTTGCGGTGTGCCGTCGGTCTCATTCCGCTGTCGAGCGGCGAGATCGACGCCTTCGGTGAGCGGTTCCGCAAGCAACCGAGTATCGCCCAGCGCCGGAGGTTGCGGCGCAACATTGGTTTCGTGTTCCAGTTTCATGGCCTTGTCGGACGACTATCGGCGTTGAGCAACGTCGTCCACGGTGCGCTCGGCCAAGGCACGGGCTGGCGGGCATGGCACCAAGCGCTCGCGCCGGACCATTTGCGCACGGCGGCCCTTGATGCGCTCGACCGCGTCGGACTGGCCGAACGGGCTCACGATCGCGCAGAGAGCCTGTCGGGCGGTCAGTCGCAACGCGTTGCGATCGCACGCGCCATCATGCACAAGCCACGCCTCCTGATTGCCGACGAACCCGTTGCAAGTCTCGACCCCGCTTCCGGCCGCGACGTCATGGCTCTGTTCCGTGCGCTGACGGGCTCCGAGACGACGCTCGTCTACACAACCCACAATATTGATCACGCGCTCGACTATTCCGATCGCGTCATCGCGATGCGCCATGGGCGGATCGAGATTGACGCGTCGACGTCGAGCTTGAACACCGCAGATGTCGAAAGGATTTACCGTGATTGATCACGGACGCGGGCCCATCGCAGCCACAGCGACGCAGGCAGGTCGTGCCCCACGGCGCATGCCGCCACGGTTTCAGCGCTTGACGGCGCTGCAGTTCGCATTCGCGATGGCGCTCCTTGCAATCGTGATCTCGTCCATTCTCCAGGTCGCTCCATCGCCGGAGCGGTTGGCAAACAGCGGGCCTCGGGTCGTTGGTCTTCTGGAGCGCATGTGGCCACCACAAACCGACCCGGCATTCCTGACGCGCGTTGGATGGAAGCTGCTCGAGACGCTGCAGATCGCCGTGGCAGGAACCGTGATTGGCATTATTCTGAGCTTTCCGCTCGCCTGGCTCGCAGCGAAGGGACACTCCCCCCTCGGTGCGCTGCGTGCACTGCCGAAGGCGCTGATCTCGCTCTTCAGAACGGTGCCGGACCTCGTCTGGGCCTTGATATTCGTCGTCGCGGTCGGGCTTGGCCCCGTGGCGGGCACGCTCACGATCGTCGTCGACACCATCGGGTTTTGCGGCCGCTTCTTCGCCGAGGCTATGGAGGACGCGGACAAGGCTCCGCAGGAGGCGCTCGATGCCATTGGCGCGCGCGGTGCCGACACGATGTTTGCAGCCGTCGTACCTGACGCGCTTCCTTCATTCATCAATACAGCCCTGTTCGCTCTCGAGAAGGCCGTTCGGTCATCGGTCGTGCTCGGCCTCGTCGGCGCCGGCGGCATCGGTTCCGAACTGACCGCGGCATTCGAGCTGTTCCAATACCGCAATGCGGCAACGATCATCATCGCGGTCTTCCTGATCGTGCTCGTAATGGAGTTCGTGACCGAGGAACTGCGCAAGCGCGTCAGCTAACGCGCTCCGGCCATGATGAACAACCTCCTCAAAGTTGACGCCTAGCCCGCCGATCAGAAGTCCCTGCACCATCCGCAATGCGCGCCTGCCAGGGACTTTTGATCGAACAGCGGTACGACATCCGATAAGTTGATCGTACCCTTTTCGCTGCCAAGTTCGTGTCGGCGTCTTGCGAGGGTGACAGACGAATGACGGAAAGCGGGTCCTAGCGCTGAGGATTCCTCGTCGGCAGGGGAGGCCCCTCAAACATGACCGCTGCCTCAGCCTTGAACACGATATCGGGATCAAGCGGCGGCTCTTCGATCAGAGCCGCAGGTTGGGCTGCGATCCGAACCTGCTGCGGCGGCTCCCAGCTGACGTCATCGCCACGTCCCTCGACAGGCGCAAGGCGCTCACCGCGCGCCCAGACCCGAAACATCGGCGTCTGGGTCGGAGACGCGGTGCGGCGCAGGATCTCGAAGGCCGTCTCGCTCGACGGGATCACGGTGGCCGCGAGCGGCATATCATCGGGCCCAACCAGCGTGATCGTATCGCCAAGCGTCGTCAGCTTCTTCTGCCGGCCACGCTCGCTGACCAGCTGCACGATCGACGGCGCCACCGCTGGTCGCTCGATGGATATTTTGAGCTTGCGATTGCGACCCTCACCGTCCGACACGGGCACCTGCACCGTCGCCGTCTCGCCTTCGAGCCCCACAATCGTCGCCGGGCCAAAGCGCGGTGCCGCCGTCGCAGAGGGGCCCTGTCCGTCGAATCCGAGCGGGCCGAGAATACTCGACACGATCCCGCCCCCGGTTCGGGCCGAGGCCTCGACCTGATCCAGTGCCCGCACCGCTGACTGCTGGGTTTCATCGCCGAGCAGCGTCACGTCGCGATCTGCGAACGCTGCGACCACGTCCTCGCGGATCGCCTGCCTGACGAAATCGGCAATCCTGTCGTACCCGGCGCGCGAGAAGTGAAGCCCGTCCCGCCACCGCATTCGACGCTGTTTGCCCTCAACATCAGGAGCATAATCTGTGTACCCACCGTCTGGCCCAAGAAATATGTCATAGATATCGAGAAAACGGATGCGGCCCCGAAACGCGAGATCACGCGTGATCTCATTGATCAGTTGGGCATGCTGCGTGCGGTTTGCACTCATCGTGACCGGCTGGCCGATCCAGTACACTGCGATCTCGGCGTCTGCGAAAGCCTTAAGGAGCGCGGCGAGCCGCTCCTCGTAGCCAGACCGCCATTCCGAAGTGCCAAGCAGGGCTCGCGCGGTATTCTCGCCCCGCAATCCTGACCGGTCGTAAGCGCCGGTCATGACGATTGCGATATCAGTTCCGTCTGAACGGCGCGCTGCCGTCACCCGTTCGAGGTTCTGCGACCAGCCGGATGACGTCAGGCTGAGGAACTGGCGCACCGACGGCGACACCCGTGTGCGCTGCTCGTCGCTTAGACTTGCGCGCACGCTCTCGACGAGCCCCTGGGCCCAGGTGTCCCCGAACACCGTGACGCGATAGATGTCGTCCTTCGGGAAAGCCTGCAGGAACGTACGCGATGCCGGGACGAACGGAGTCGACTGTGCAAGCGCCAGCGAAAACCAGGCGGGGTGGAGGACGAGGCAGGCAGCCAGCAGCGCGTTGCGCAAAAGCACACCAACACGCTCTGCAGCCAGATGCCTGAGGGCGGCCCAACGTTCACGGGTCTGACTGCAGCAAGGCTTCATCGGTGACGCGCGCTCCCGGCGCAATGGCTTCAGGCCAGTTGATCGGCAACGGTTCGCATACGGCTTCCCGGGGTCTATGCTGGCCAACCGCCAATCGCGTTGAGCAGGTCCTTTGTCGGCACGCCATCTGCTGGTAACCCAAGTTCGATCTGCACACGTGCGATGGCGCGGCGACTCTTCGGTCCCACGATACCATCATCTCCACCAGTATCCCAACCCCGCGCGATCAACTGGCGCTGCAGTCCCACAACCTCGCTCCGTTCAAGGAGCTGATCGAACGCTGGCGGCAACAGCGTCTGTACGCTCCCGGATTCAAGGCGCCCGGCGGCACATTCTGCGAGCAGCAAAACCGCAAGCGCGTAAGGAATCGCTCGGTTGTAGGCGAGGATCGCATCGAAGTTCCTTGTCACTAGAAATGCTCCACCGCGCGCGCCGTCCGGTGCCACAAGGCGAACGGGGGTTTCGGCGTCAACGTCGCGTGTGGCCACTCTCACGCCCGCTCCGGACCAATCGCCATAGCGGCGCCACTCGAGTCCGTCGCTTGCGCCTGGGCCAAACGAGGCCCAATCGAAAGGATCCGGGAGCGTGCAGGGCGCTCCCCAGGGCAGCTCCCTCTGCCAGCCGTGGCCGGCGAGATAGTTTGCTGCAGAACCAAGCGCGTCGATCGAGCTCGAAATGACATCGGCGACGCCGTCGCCATCGCAATCCATCGCCCAGTCTCTGGCCGTTGTCGGCATGAATTGCATGGGACCAACGGCACCGGCCCAGGACCCGAAGAGTGCCGGTTGGTCGGGCTGTCTCAAGCGTTGGGCCTGGAGCGCGAGCGCTGCGCGAAACTCTCCCGCCCAGAAGTCGCGCTTGCGATCTGCGCAGGCTGCAAGCGTGGCCAGGGCGCGCAGCACGGGCGTCGAGCCCAGTATGGCGCCGAACCGCGATTCGACACCCCAGATCGCGACCAGCACCTCGGCCGGAACCCCGAACCTCTCGACGCTTGGAGCGAGCAATTCCCTGTGCGAGGCGAGCAGCGTGCGTGCGCCCTCGACACGCGCCCCATCAACGAGACGCATCACATACGCAGACGCCGCTCTGCGGTGCTCTGGCTGGTCGGACAGTCGGGCGAGAACGTCGGGCAGCGGCCCGGGATCGCGCACCTGGCGCAGATAGGTGCTCGGCAAGAGACCGGCTTGCCGAGCCGCCTCCGCCTCGGCAGCTACGAACGCCCCGTAAACCTCATCGCAAGGCCGTCCGTTCATTGAGCGGCGCCCGCCTGCGATGGCCTGCTGTCTGCGCGCCTCAAGTGCGAGAGCAGGCTGCGGCTTGGCCAACAATCCGTCGGGAGGCCCACACTCCTCTGATAGAGTCCGATCTGGCTCCGCGTGTTGCTGCCGAGCTTGCCGTCAACGATGGTGATCGCGAACCCGCGATCCTTGAGCCTCTGCTGGATCTCGGCAAGGTCGCTGCCGCTCAATTGCTCGAGCTCCGCCCAAGCCGTCCTGAATGTGCCGCGCCCCGCGATCCGGTTCGCGAGATCACCGACGAACAGGGCATAGAGGTCGGACATGTTGTAGCGCCGAAAGACCACATAATTCTCCGTCACGAGAAAGACGGGCCCATAGGTGCCACCTGGCACGAGCAGGTAGGCCTCCATCTCAAGTTCACGCGCCGAAAACCGCGTACCATCGACGCGGGTCAGGCCGAGCGCGACCCAATCACCAATGACGCGGGCGTTGGTTGGACCCGCCATCCCGCACGTGACCTCAGGCGACAATCGCACCTCATAGCCCCAGGGACGATCGTTCATCCAGCCTTTGAGCTTCAGCTGATTGGCAGCTGAGGCGAGCGCATCGGGCGGCGACCAAAGGTCTTTGACACCGTCACCATCGAGGTCATAGGCGGTCGAGAAAAACTCGGTCGGCATGAACTGCGTGAGGCCGATCGCGCCGGCCCAAGATGACCTGAGCTTCGTGCGCGGTGCCACGCCGAGGTCGATCATGCGCAGCGCGGCAATGAGTTCTTCTTCGAACATCTCCTTGCGGCGCCCGGTGAAAGCCAGCGTCGTCAGTACATCTATCGCGTTGTGCTTCAACTGATAGCTGCCGAACGCAGTCTCGCGGCCCCAGATCGCAAGCACGACCTCGGGCGCAACACCAAGCCGCCGCTCGATCTGAGAGAGCGTCGCGCGGTGAGTGACGGCAAGCCTGCGCCCTTGCTCAGCAAGCCGCGCCAGCGTTTTCGGATCGAGGTAGGCTTGTGGCGGCCGCGTGAATTCGGCCTGCCCCCGATTGCTCGGCGCTTGGCGCGTGACGGCTGGCGCCGCGAGATCGGGCAAGGTCAGGGTAAGCCCAACACCGCCGAGTTCCCGGACGACTGTCTCGCGACGGATGCCTGCACGTTCGGCGCGGTCAAAAAGGCCTACTTTCCACGCCTCGAACGCGACCCTCAAGGCCGGCGATGCCGTTTCACTCGCTGTTGCCGACGGGCTCGCGAGCGAAAGAGCCATCACGGATAAGAGAGCGGCGAGGAGGCCGGTGATCGGTCGGGCGACAGGACGGCGCACGCGCGCTTCCGCTGCGCTGCCTCGCCTCACACGGTGCGCAAGCCCGTCTCGTGGGGCTGCGCCACGCCCCGTGCCGTGACTCTGACAAGCCCTCGCAAACAACATCGCAGCTCCGCACACACGCCTCATCGGGTTCGCGTATCAGTTCGTTGGCGACAGAATGTGGCCAATTGAGCGCTGATGGAGCCCTACACGGGATGCGCGTTGCTTTCGCGCCGTCGCGACGCAACCTCAGCGCTCGGCGAGCGCGCGCTCCCAGGCGAGAGCTTGCGCGACGATGCGATCGAGATCGTCATGCTTGGGTGTCCATCCCAGGACCGAGCGGATCTTCTCCGACGCGGCGACGATCGCTGCAGGATCGCCGGCTCGGCGCGCGACTTCCTCGACTGTGAAATCAACACCGCAGACCCGTTTCACCGCATCGATCACCTCGCGCACCGAATAGCCACGCGAATAGCCGCAGTTGAAAATGTTCGACGCCCCACCGTTCCGCAGGTGATCCAGGGCGTTCAGATGGGCTGCCGCCAGGTCCGTCACATGGATGTAGTCGCGAATGCACGTTCCATCAGCTGTTGGATAATCGGTTCCGAACACACTCATCTTCATGCGCTTGCCGAGTGCAGTTTCGCACGCGACCTTGATGAGGTGCGTTGCATTTGGCGTCGACTGGCCGGAACGGCCAAGTGGATCGGCGCCCGCGACATTGAAATATCGCAGGGCAACGTATCGCAGCGGGTGCGCCGCAGCGACGTCTGCGAGCATGGTCTCTGTCATCAGCTTTGAAGAGCCATAGGGAGACATTGGAGCCAACCGTGCGGTCTCGGCGACGGGATTGGTCTCAGGATTGCCATAGACAGCAGCGGTGGACGAAAAGATGAAGCACTGAACGCCAGCCCCGACAGCCGCTTCGATGAGCGTGCGTGAGGCGGCGGTATTGTTGGCGTAATACTTGAGCGGATTGGCAACCGATTCAGGAACGATGATCGACCCTGCAAAATGAATGATCGAATCGATCGCATGGTCGGCAAGGGCCGCACGCACGCACGCTGCATCCGCGACATCCCCGACGATCAAATCAGCAGCCGGTGGAACCGCCCAGCGGAAACCGGTCGACAGGTTGTCGATCACAACGACGCGCTCACCGCGATCTAGCAGCGCCAAAACCATGTGGCTGCCGATATATCCGGCGCCGCCCGTGACGAGGACCGTCATCTGTCATCCACTCCGAACACCCCATCCGAGACGTACACCACACAAGTGTTACCGTCAGGTTGGCGTGGCCGGAGCATCGGTCGCGTGCGGTCGGATCCCATCACCCACAGCGAAGCTGCACGCGCTCGTCCGCTGCCCTTCGACGGACATGCGCTGGAGCGTCAGGAAACTGCTGGTCAAGCCGCTCGAGCGCGCCGCACGCCGCTACAGTCTGGCGCATCTGGCCAAGCGCGATGGCATGCCCAAGCATACTGTCTGCGGCCTTGGTGCTGGTGGGATAAGTCCGGTAAGCGCGCACGAACGCGATTTCGGCGGCGGCGTAATCTTTCCGAACGAGGTAAATTTCGCCGAGCCAGTACTGCGCGATGCCAGCCAGTTCATGGCGCGGGAATGCTTCAAGAAAGCTCAGGAATTGGGCCTCGGCCGCATCGTAGTTCTGTTGGAGCAGCGCCCCATAGGCCCGCTCGTAGTCGGCTTGTGGCGACCGGGCGATGCTGTTGGTGGATTCCTGGCCACGAAGCAGCCCGCCAATCGGATCGCCACTTGGCACAACGGTCGTCTGACCGAACCCTGGGACGACGAACGAACGCTGGTCATCGCCAGCCGGTGGGCCAACTACGGTCCCCTGGGTCGTGCGCTGCGCCGACGACATCTGCTCGATTTGGGCCGACAGAGCACGAACCTGTGTCTCGAGCATTGAGATGCGCTGTGCTTCGGATCCGCCGGCACCCTCAAACGAGGAACTGCTACGCGCAGGCGTCGGGCTGCGCGCGAGCGACTCGAGCGTTCCAACGAGAACCTGCAGATCGATCAACTGCCCCTCGAGTTGTTCGACCCGCGCCCGGAGCTGCTCTGTCTCACTCGCCGCACCGCGACCCTGTGCGCCAGCGGGAAGAGCCGCCACACCAACCGACACCCCGGCGGCTGCACAAACGAGGAGTGCGAGAACCCAGCCGCCCCTGTTCCGGCTCCGCCACTTGGTGCCCATCGCAGCGTGCACCCGACCGAGCGCCGGGGCCACAAGGAACCCGAGCCTCTCTCTGATTTTATCTCTGCTTCGGCGTCTGACGCATGGTTCGGGACTATGCTGCGACCAAGCAACAGGCGTCAGAAATGCAACACTCGGCTTGCAACACCGCGCCATAGCACCCGCTCCGCCCGTCGATCAAAGGACCACGTCCCGCGGCGACACCAATCGCCCGGCGCGGTCATACACCTCGAACCCTTACGACAGCGCCGACGCTCGCCGCAAGCACTGAGCCATCCCGCATCAGGGGACAGCGCGACTCGCGATGCCCCAGTTGCTTGGTTGACAACACCGGCTGCAAGAAACCGTCCGCATCGGGCCCCGACACACGCACGGGTCGGGGATTGATTCCGATTCTTCGGTTGGCCGCTCAGTTGGTAACGATTGTCACGGCACGGCGATTGCGGGCTCGGCAGTCCGCGGTCGAACACTCTCCAAGGCCCGCTGCGGATGCGGCGGCATTAATCGTGATCCGGTTCTCGGCAACGCCGCCTGCGACCAGATAATCTCTGACCGCCTGTGCGCGCTGGCGGGCGAACTCGTCATTGAACGGATAAGCATCCGCCTCGTCGCCAAAAGCTTCGATGATCACCCGCGCTTCGGGACGAGAGGTGAGCCATTGCGCTTGGGCGTCGAGGATCGCGCGGGTGCGCTGGCCCAATTCGCTGCTGAATGCTGCAAAGAAAATCCGATCGGCAACGTCCTGCCTGAACTGCTCGCCGAGCGGCTGAGCGATCGGCAAAACCCATGAAATTCCTGGGATCAACGACGGGCGATCGTCAGCCGATCCGGCGGCCGTGCCGGGATTGGGAACGGGTCCACCGAGTGCGAACCGCGTAATGCCGAACGCCTGCGTGCTGGTCGTCGCATAGAGGTAGGCCAAGCGGGCCCTGGCGTGTTCCGCTTCGGGCGTGTCCGGGAAACGGGCGACAAGGACTTCGAGCGTGCGGCGCCCGGCTGCGTCATCACCAAGCTTGAAGTAGGATTCGGCGACACCGAGCGTCGCTGCTGCCGTGTCATCGCTCTGGTCGGCGATATCGCGGGGCCCGTCCGGCAAACGCCCATAACTTTCGGCGTCCGGGTTTGCGATCGTGCTGGTGTGCCCCACAACCGGACTGGTCCGGCTCTGCAAGACCTCCGTGACCCAGCGATCGCCCTCACCGCCGGCAAAAGCAGCAGACGCCGCGACAGCGGTCAGCACCGAAACATTTATTGCAAGCTGCGCAACGGATCGCACAGGCGACACACAACGCGCGAATACCGAAACCATAGGCTCGCCCCCCCAGGTCAGAACCCCATGCGCGAGACGGTGCTCGGGCATTCGGGCAACACTTAGGCAATTTCAGAGACCGACGCCATCAAAAAGCTGGCCCGTGTCCACATTGCCCAAGTGCTATCATCGACGCTGAATGCGACCTGAACGCTTAAGGGCTCCGCTGCTGCTGCACCGTGGGCATCGCAACGTGCATCCATTGAAGCCGGGGCCATCAGGCGTGCGCATGGCGATCTGCCACCGGCTGATCGACCGCGATCTCGCACGAATGCATCGTCCCGATCACACGCGGCCGCAAGGCAGCCAGGCGATCGAATGACGACGTTCTACTGTGTTGAGCCGGCTGAAATTTCATCCGATCGGCAAGCAACAAATCGGCTCCGTCTGACCCGACATTGCTCAAGTGGCCCTGAGGTTGAACTTCGGCACGACCTCGGATCGAATCACCCAACGGATGTGGACAGGTCTGGCACGAGCCGCATGGCGCGAATGCTCAGGAATCCGTGCGGCTGTTCAAGATCGTCTGCGCGCGCCGGTTCTGCGACCAGCAAGAAATATCGTTGCAGACGGCAACGGGACGTTCCTTGCCGAACGAGATCGTCCGCAGCCGGCGCGGATCGACACCGCTTCGCGCCAAGAAGTCCCGCACAGCGGTTGCGCGCCGCGCCCCCAGCGCGATGTTGTATTCGCGGGTTCCACGCTCGTCAGCGTGCCCTTCAACCGTGATCGTGAATTGAGGATACCGGTTGAGCCACTGCGCCTGAGCACGCAGCGTCTGCTGGGCCTCCGGGGTCAGATCCGAGCTATCCGTGCTGAAATAGACCAGATCACCGACGTTTTGCGCGAAATCGCGACGCGATCCCGGTGTCGCTGGCGCGTTGATCCCATTCCGGTCGGATGAGGCAAGCTGAGCCGAATCGGGGTTGGCTCCGCTCTGCGAGCAACCAGCGACGAAAGCAGCAAATCCCGCAATCAACGCTGCAAGCGCGGCGGACTTAAGCTTCATCATGACCCGTTCCCTCTGTCCGGCGCGGTTTGAGGCTCGTATTGAGCTGCCGCCCACTGCGGGACATCCGCCAGTCGAAGTCCCGGGAGACACGAACTCTCTCGGGTTCGAGCTACATCGCGAGACCCGGTCGGCACGACCCGAAACCGGGCTGTCATGCTCGAACAAGACAGCGCAAATTGCCGCAAACGTCCCGTCGCCCTGGAATCCACCGTGGCCACCCAATCCGACACCACAGGCCGCCATCTGCGCAGCACGCGGCATCCTGAACGCGCGCGCGACCCTCGACCCCACAGTGGCGGTACCGCATGCGTCGTTCCGAAATAAGGCCGAAACCGCAGCAATTCACGGCAATCGCACACCTTTAACGCGGATCAGCCCGAATGCTGCCAACAGACATCACACGAGCACCAAGCGGGTGATGGTCTCCGCGACTTGCTCGCAGAGACAGCACCCAGCGTTGGCAAGCACAAAAGCCGCTGCCCTGTCGGACAACGGCTTTCGAACTGAATCGACCGGCCTGGGACCAGTGCGAAAACAGCTTAGCGAGCGACCTGCTCAGCAGCCGGCGCGCCGAGCTTCATCGGCGTGTGGTGCACTTCTTTGCGGCACGCGCCAACTGCAACAGCGGCGATCACAGCAGCAAGGACGATTGCGCTTTTCATAGTAGTCTCTCCTGTTCAAAGGCAGTCGGTCAGCCCAATGCGTCCGCGCCCCCCTGAGGTCCACACGCACGCAATGCGGTTCGGCATCAACCACTCACACGGGTACTCATCGCACCAATGGCAATCAAGGATCGTCCCCAATCGGCCACGGGTTTCAGTCCATCAGATGCCAAAATACCACGGGAAAAAGCGGGACTTAGGGCGACATCTGACGGTCGCGTCGGGGCAACATCGTTGGCCTCTGACGCGATCAAAGCGGGTTCCATGCTTATCCGCGATTCGGTTAAAGAACGCCAAACGACTGGCGCGGACTGGGTCATGAAGGCAGGGCCTGCGTGCGAAATCGGACGCACGGGTTATGACAGCAGGGGCGACCACGCTGGGTCTGACGCAAAAGCCGGCGTCGGGACGGAGCGCTCGTTGTAGCCAGTGAGGTCGATCGAATAGATGCGGGGACCGCCGCTTGCTCCAGGGCTTTCACGGAAGAACATCAGCACGCGTCCGTTTGGCGCCCAGGTTGGACCCTCGTTGTGGAAGCCTTCGGTCAGGACGCGTTCTCCCGAGCCGTCCGGCCGCATCACCCCGATCAGGAACTGCCCCGACATCTGCTTCGTGAAGGCAATGTAGTCTCCGCGCGGCGACCAGACGGGGGTCGAATAGCGGCCGTCGCCGTAACTGATGCGGAGCGCAGGCCCCCCGCCGGCAGGCATGACGTATAGCTGCTGCGTGCCGGTGCGGTCCGATTCAAAAACCAGATTTCGCCCATCAGGAGCGAAACATGGCCCCGTGTTGATCGCATTGCTGTCTTCGAGCGTGAACAGGCGTCGTGATTGCAAGTCCAGTTCGACGATCCGTGAAGCCCCGCCATCTTGGAGGCTCATGATGATCCGCGCGCCATCCGGAGAAAAGCGCGGGGCGAAGGTCATGTTCGGAAAATCGCCGACAACCTGACGGTCCCCTGAACGCAAGTCCATCAGCACCACGCGCGGCTGACCGCTTGTTGCATAGGACATGTAGGTGATGCGCTGATCGGTCGGGCTGAACCGCGGTGTCAGAACGAGTTCGTTGCCCCGGGTCAGCAGCCGGACATTGAAGCCGTCCTGGTCCATGATCGCGAGCCGCTTCAGCCGATTCTGCTTCGGGCCGGTCTCATCGATGAACACGACACGCGTATCGAAATACCCCCGTTCGAGCGTCAGCTTCTCGTAGACTTGGTCGGCAATCATATGCGCGATCCGTCGCCAGTTCTGCGCGCCCGTTGCAAGCTCCTGGCCGGCCAGTGACTTTCCGAGCACCGTGTCCCAGAGCCTGAACCGCGCCTCGATCTGGCCACCAGATGCAAGGAGGACGTCGCCGACCACGAGCGCTTCGGCCCCGACCGCACGCCAGTCTGCGAATCTGGGCGCGCGATTGATGTCGCCGATCTGCTCGATGAACGCCGCCTGATCAACCGGGCGGAAGAGCCCGGAGCGCTCCAGATTGGCCGCGACGACCTGAGCGACGTCCTCGGAGAGGCGACGATCGGGGCCGAGCATCGGCGGGATGGCGATGGGCCTCGGCCGCAGGTTGGCCTCATCGATCGTGACGCGCGTCTGCGCTGCAGCGGGGGACGCTCCAAGGCCGGCCAGCCCCGCGCCACCGAACAGCGGCACGGCAGCGCCGGCAGCCAGCACCGTGCGCCGCGTCACTCCCTCACACCGCCCCTCACACCGCTTGCGTTCCATACTTCGCCTCTCCAGCCTTGCGCGGCCGTCCAACGACCGCAATCGAGGCTCAGAACATCTTCTGTGGATCGAACGTGACGATCATATGATCCCAACCGCCCTCGTAGAGATTGGCCGGGAGATCATAGGGCGCACACTGAATCAAGGCGCGCAGCGCTCCGTTCGCCGCATCCCGAAAGACGGAGTCCGAGCGCGCATTCACCACGCGCGGCGTGCCGTCGATGGTCCCATCGCGTCGCAGCCGCACATCGACCTCCACGATCATTTGCGACGCGCCTTCGATGCCGCTGTTGATGTTCCAGCACGTCTGCGTCTGGCTGCGCATCATCACCGCAATCATCGAGGTTTGGCTGGCGGTCAACCGGGTATCGCGTCCTTCTGGCGCCCCGGCTTGAGGCCCTCGCGGCAGCGTCCGATCTTCGGGGGCGGTCTGCGAGCCTGATCGAGGCGCCCGGTCATTCGGGATTTTGTTCAACAGCGCCGCCATTCGATCCTCGTAGGATTCCTGACGTTTGCGTTCCGCTTCGGCCTGACGCCGCTTCGCCTCGGCCTCAGCCTGCTGACGCTTGCGGCGGTCCTCGGCCTCACGGCGCTTTTTCTCCTCCTCACGCCGCTTCGCTTCCGCTTCCTTGCGCTTACGCTCTGCTTCCGCCTTACGCTTGGTTTCGGCTTCCGCTGCGGCTCGCTGGCGTCCTTCGGCGGCCTTTGCCTCCGCCGCCTTGGCTTCTGCCGCTTTCGCCTCTGCGTCTTGCAATCGCCGGAGCGCCAAAGCGTCCGGATCGGGCGCTGGCGTTTCGAGTTTTGCGATCGCCTGTGCGATCGGGTCGGCTGCGGCGGCAGGGGGCGGCTCGGGCGGAGGCGGTTCCTGCTGAACGGCGGGGGAAGCAGGCGGTGGCGGGGGCGGTGGTGGTGCGGTTGCGCGGCGGGGTGGCGGCTGTTGGCTCTCTTTCTTGCGGGGATCGGTCTGTTGAGCCTCGGGGGCGCGCTGCGTCTCGAGGTTCTTTGATGCGCGGTCACCTTGCTTGAGGCGGACGAGTTCGTCAGCCGTGATGATTGCGACCTCGACCGGCTGTTCGACCGGTGCCCGAAGCGGCTTCGTGCCTGCAAAGTTGACGAGCGCCAGCCCGATCAGGCCGGCGTGGATGGTTGCTGAAATGGCAAGCCCGACGTACACGCGTCAGCCCCCCTGCTCGACCTCCGTCACCAGCGACAGTTTCCTGAAGCCGGCAGCCTTAATCCTCGCCATCACCTGCGCAACGGCGCCATAAGTGACGGACCTGTCGCCGCGAACGAAGATTGGTTCGTCGCTACCGCCGCGCGCCTGGGCCACCGCCTGAAGCTTCGGTCCGAGTTCGTCGAGCGCGATTGGGGTCTGGTCCTCTTCCCCAAGGAACACTTGTCCCGTGCCCGTGACCGACACAACCAGGGGCTCCTGGTTCTGGGTCTCGATCGGCGCGCCGGTTGCCTCAGGCAGTTCAAGCGGCACGCCGGACGTGAGCAACGGGGCTGCGACCATGAAAAGGATCAACAGAACAAGCATCACGTCCACAAACGGCGTGACGTTGATCTCGCTCATGGGCGCCCGTGTCGCCCGCCGCCGCCGGCCGCCCCGACCAGTCCCGGTGCTGATGTTCATGCCCATGTCTTGAGGCCCACTTGTTCTTGGCTACGTGGTCTTGTTCGTGTGGTCTGCACCAATCTTGCGACTGCCCCGTCGGCCTTCAGCGTTCACCGATGCCTCACGCGGCCCGGCTGTCGATCTGGCGTGACACGATCGCCGAGAACTCGTCGGAGAACGCCTCGAGCCGCTGGCTCAGTCGCGCTGCATCCGCCGAGAACTTATTGTAGAAAACCACGGCCGGAATTGCGGCGACGAGCCCAATCGCTGTCGCAAGAAGGGCTTCTGCGATCCCAGGCGCGACGACGGCAAGCGACGTGTTCTTGGAAATCGCAATCGCCTGGAAGCTCGTCATGATGCCCCAGACAGTTCCAAAGAGCCCAACGAACGGCGCCGTTGAACCAACCGTCGCAAGAAAGAGCAGCCGCCGCTCCAGCCGCTCCATCTCGCGGCTGATCGTCACGTCCATCACCTTCTCGACGCGAAGCTGAATCCCGCCGAGCGCGCGGATCGAGCCTTCCACAGACCGCTTCCACTCCCGCATGGCCGCCACGAACAGTGCCGCCATCGAGATCGCGCGACCTCGTGACATGGTGTTGTAAAGGTCATCGAGGGACTGGCCAGACCAGAACTGCTGCTCGAAGCGATCGGCCTCGATCCGCGCCCTGCGGAACGCATAAAGCTTTTCGATGATGATCGCCCAAGACCAGATCGAGGCCACCACAAGACCGATCATGACGGTCTTGACGACGATGTCGGCCTGCATGAACAGGTCGACGAACGCCATGCTGCCGTGGCCACCGCCGAGCGCGCCCGTGAGAACCTGAGAACCCATTGACTGTTGTCCCCCCATGCGCAGAGCGCAAACGCGAATACAGTGATGCGCGGAGCGCAAACGCAAATTGGCCGATACGCGGAGCGCGAAGACGGTCATGCGCGGAGCGCAAAGCCCAACTCGCGCGCGAAGCGCAATCCGAAGTCATAACAGACGCGCGAATTCAACTCCTGCGCAGCACGTAAGTTCCAATCCGGCCGATCGCGACTTTATGGCACGCCCGCCGAACGCTCGGACACAGCACCAGCCACCGCCCGGCGCCCACCGCCAGGCAAGCGGCCATGAACCCGTGGTGACGTCGTTCGGACTGTGGTTCACGGCCGCAGTTGCCGTGCTTTTGCGGCTCATTTGCGGCGTCATTTGCAGCACGTGAGCAATTCGGACGTGGCTGCTGATCCGCTGCCGATCGCAGGAGCCGATCACGCACCGCTGAGCGCATTGCGGAGCAACGCGCCGATCCGCATCGGCTTGCCAGATTGCGAGACGAGAACAACAGTGACCCGCGCCTCGAACAGCACCACCCCAGCGCGGGTAATTCTCTGGTTGAGGTCGAGACTGGCCGCACCGAGACCGCTAAGTTCGGTTTTGACTTCCAGAACATCGTCGATCCGCGCGGGTTTCAGATACTCGAGTGCCATGCGCCGGACCACAAACGCTGCTGGCTCGCGACCTTCGCCACCGGTCAGCAAAGCATGATGATCGTTACCGAGCAGGCGCAGGAAATCGGAGCGGCCCCGCTCGCACCACCGGAGATAACTCGTGTGATAGACCACGCCGGAAAAATCGGTGTCCTCGAAGTACACGCGGATTGGCAGCAGGTGGCGCACCTCATCCTGGCCGGTGCGGATGAGCCGTCCAGCCAAATCAGGCCATGCGTCCGAGCGAGCGTCTGCGACCATGTCCAACCCTGATCCTTGACGGTCAGCCTCACGCACTCAAAGCTGTCGCCTCGAGTTCGATGATCGTGATCTCAGGCGGACGGCCGAAGCGGACGGGAAGTCCGGAGCAACCAAGCCCAGCCGACACCACGATGTGTCGCGCCTGCGCGCCCTCAATGGCGTCCTGGGTCTCGGTGATCAGCCCGTAGAGGTAGCGCTGCCGGTAGCGGGACGGCACGATCGGGGCCCAGCCCAAAAACTGCACCTGCCCGCCGTGCGTGTGCCCTGAAATCGTCAGGGCCACGCGATCAGGCACGTCCGGGAAGATGTCGGGCTCATGGGCGAGCAGGATCGCCGGCGCGTCATCTGTGATTTGATCGAGGGTCGCAGGCAGGTCGTCAACACCCTGATAGCCGCTCCATGCCCTTGGAGCCGGGCCACCCCGCGCTCGGGCCTGACCGTAGAAGGCCCATTGGTCGCCAAGACCGAGCAGCCAGAACGGATGGCCGTTCCACGTGAGCCTCAGAGCATCGTTTTCCAGCACGGGGATCCCTGCACCGCGCAACGCTTCACCAGCTGGCGTCGGACCGCGCATGGCCGCCTGGACGGCACGTGAGTCCCACCAGTCGTGGTTGCCAAGCACCGCGTATCGTCCGAGCGGCGCATCGAGGCGGCTGAGAGCCCCGGCCCAGACATGGTGCGGAACCTGAGGCTTCAGAAAGCGATGGGTCGCGACGTAGTCGCCGAGCAGCACCACGATGTCGGGGGCAAGGTCGTTCGTTTGCGCGACGATCGCAGCGATCCGATCACCCGTCATCCAGGGCCCGCCCGCATGCAGATCCGCGAGTACCGCGATGCGAAGCCTGAGGCCCCGCGGCCATCGCGCAGGATCGATCTCCACCCGCCAGGTCTGAACGCGCATGCGATTGGGCTCGACCGCAAAGGCATAGCCGCCGAGGCCGAGACCAGAGGCGGCAAACGCTGTGACGCCCTGCAAGAAATGGCGGCGACTGAGCATGCTCATCCTTTGTCAGAACATTGAACCGTCGGACTTGCCGGGGGCCTTCACTCCGGTTCGAACAGCGTCGCTTGCGCGTCGAAGACCTTGGGCTGTCCGCTCAAACCGAGATGACGATAAGCCTTAAGGGTTAACACCCGGCCCCGCGGCGTGCGCCCGACGAAGCCTTGCTGAAGTAAGTATGGTTCGACGATTTCCTCGATCGCGTCACGCGGCTCCGACAACGCAGCCGAGATCGTCTCAATGCCGACAGGACCCCCGTCATAATCGACAGCGATACAGCGCAAATACCGATGGTCGAGGGCATCGAGACCCGCTGCATCCACTTCGAGCATTTGCAGCGCCCGATCCGCAATCGTGGCATCAATGGCAGCCCCGCCCGCAACCGCAGCAAAATCGCGAACCCGTCGTAACAGCCGCCCTGCGATACGCGGTGTCCCGCGTGCGCGCTTTGCGATCTCGCGCGCACCATCGGCGAGGATAGGCGCGCCAAGCACGCGGGCGCCACGTTCAATAACGGATTGGAGTTCGTCGACCGTATAGAAATTGAGCCGGATCGGAATGCCGAACCGATCTCTGAGCGGCGTCGTCAAAAGCCCGGCCCGGGTTGTGGCAGCAACGAGCGTGAAGCGCGCCAAGTCGATCCGTACCGACCGCGCCGCAGGCCCCTCGCCGATGATGAGGTCGAGTTGGAAATCCTCCATCGCGGGATAGAGAATTTCTTCGACCGCCGGGCTCAAGCGGTGGATCTCATCGATGAAAAGAACATCGCGGTCTTCGAGGTTCGTCAGCAAGGCCGCCAAGTCGCCCGCCTTCGAGATCACCGGCCCTGATGTGGCGCGAAAGCCGACGCCAAGCTCCTTAGCCATGATCTGCGCCAGCGTCGTTTTGCCGAGACCCGGCGGCCCGACAAAGAGGACGTGGTCCAGAGCGTCGCCACGCGACTTTGCAGCTTCAATGAAAACACGCAGGTTCGCCCGCGCCTGCTCCTGACCCGTGAAGTCGTCGAGCGATTGCGGCCGGATCGAGGCCTCAAGGCCATCGCCGTCGCGTCTTGCGGAGCTGATCAGGCGGTCATCGCTCATGTAGCGTTGGTGGAAGCGTTTGCGGGCCTCGTCAAGGTTGGTGGCGCAACGAACTGGTGCTGTGGTCAGTTCGCTTCCGGTGAGGCAGGAGGGCCGTGCCGAACCACTCCGATACGTCCTGCGAGCCAGCGCATCACGAGTGCCGTCACCGCGGCAAGTGCTGCCATCACGGGGATCGACGTCAAAGCGTTCGAGAATCGATCCACGGTCACCTGTGTTGCAGCTGCGCTGCCGAAATCGGCGCCGTAAGCGATCGGCATTGCAATCGCAGTCGTCACCGCGCCGATCGCAGCACACGCGCGATAGCTGATCGCGCCATGCCGGTGTATCCAAATGCCGACAATCAACCCCGCCACCGCTGTCATGGGGGAGAAGATCAAGAGAGCGAAGGGGCTCAGGGTCGCGCCCATCACCGGACCCAGCAAGAGTGCTTCGATCCGCTCCCGCGAAGTTGAATACGACGCGTCGAACAATGCCGACGCAGCACCCACCGCCGTAAAGAAGATCACGCAACCGATCACAGGCGCGAGGATCGCGGTCATCACGCCAGCAATGATCGGTCTCGAACGCCGCTTCGCAGTACCCTGCGCAGGCGGATGGGCGGCGGTTTCCATGCGGCTCGCGCTCCCTACTCAACGGGCCAGAATGCGCCGCGCGATCAGCACCTCGCGGCAACCAAGCGCGACAAGCCCCGCGACGAATGAAAGCAATGGCAACCAACCTCCGACGGGGATCGGCGTGATCAGGACCCCAAGCGCGAACGCGACGACGCCGCTGGCCGCGGTCGTCAGCATGCCCACAGACCCGTTCCGCGAGACCACGAGGAACACGGCTGTCGCGGCCAGGATCGCCGGAATGATCGACCAGACGAACGCCATCACGGCGACCGGCGCAACGTGTCCCCCAGCATCGGCGAGGGACTTGCCGGCAAAGTCACCGGGCGCGATCCCGAATCCGAGCGCAAGGCCGAACAAGACAAGGGTTGCCAGCGCCGCGAAGAACGGCCCGACGAGGAGAACAAAGAGCGCGGCCCAGGCAGCGCGGAACATGTGCGAGACCGCCTCCTGGCTCGCATGCCCGCGCCGGCCCGCGCCGCGGCCCCTCGATCCGCCCCGCTTCCGGTTCATCGTACGCCACCCTCCGATCGGTTTGCGCGCCCGCGCTTCGCCTTCTGCACGGCATGTTCGAGCGCTTCGAGGAACCTCGATCTATCCCGCTTGGTGAACTGCGGATTGTGAGACCCGCCCTCCCCTGTCTCGCGCAGATGCTGGCGAATGTCGCGCACCGCAAGCGCTAGCCCAATGTTTGTGGCATCGAAAGCCTTTCCGGTTGGACCGATGGCCTGCGCGCCAGCCTTGAGAACGCGATCTGCGAGCAGGATGTCCTGGGTGACGACGATATCAGCGCTGGTAACCGCCTCCGCGATCCAGTCGTCGGCAGCATCCGACCCGTCGCCAACGATGACGCGCTGTACGTCTCGGCCTTCAGGCAAGCGCATGTAGGCGTTCGAGACGAATGCAACGGCGAGCGCGTGTCGATCCGCGACGCGCACGACTTCCTCTTTCACGGGACAAGCATCAGCATCGACGTAGAGGATCATGGTGCTCAAACTGCAGGCTGCCATTGCCAATCCGCACAAGGCCCGCGACGATCGGGCGAAACGACCACGCCGCCAGCCTGGACTGGCTCAACGCCGCTCGAACAGACGCTCAATATCAGATCGGGGCAGTTCGACATAGGTCGGTCGGCCATGATTGCATTGCCCTGCCCCGACCGTCGCTTCCATGTCCCGCAGCAGCGCGTTCATCTCCTCGATCGTCAAACGGCGACCGGCACGCACGGAACCGTGGCAGGCGATGGTGGCACAGACGTCGTGAAGCTTCTCGCTCAGCAGCGCACCCGCCTCGAACTCACGACATCGCCCCGCGAGATCGCGTACGAGCCCCGCCGTGCTGTTGGCACCAAGCAAAGCCGGCACCTCGCGCACCAGGACCGCATCGAGCCCGAAAGGTTCGATGACGAGCCCGAGCCGGGCAAGTTCCGAGCGCGCGTCGAGAATGGCGGCAAGGTCATCGTCCTGCAGTGTGATGATCTCCGGGATCAGCAGACCCTGGCGTGCCACCCCACCGGCCGCAAGCTGAGCCTTGACCCGCTCGAACACGATACGCTCGTGTGCCGCGTGTTGATCGACGATGATGACCGACGTCTCACTCTCGGCGACGATGTAAGTCGCGTGGAGCTGGGCACGCGCGATGCCGAGCGGGACGTGTGCGCTCGCGTCCGGCGCAATTCCTCGGGGCTCGACTGGTCCATACGCCTCGGCAGCGGCGAAGCCGTGGTCCAAGCCTCCGCCCGCTGGTCGATCGAGGTCCATCACCAGCGGCGCCTGCGCACGCTCGGCCAAACCTCCGGGCAGTGGTGATCGGTGGTCAACCCCACCCGAGCTGTCGCCCGAGATGTCGGGCGTCGCTGGCGACCGGCCGCGGCTCAGCATATCGATGGCGTCAGTCCGCCCCGTCGCCGTCGCGCGGAAACCGGCTGCTTCGAGCCCATGGCGCAGGGCGCCAGACATCAGTTGGCGCACGAAGCCCGGTGCACGAAAGCGAACCTCGGTTTTTGCCGGGTGAACGTTCACATCGACATCGGCAGGATCAATTGTCACGAACAGTGCGACGTAGGGGTGGCGGCCTTTCGGGATCAGGTCGCCATACGCGGCCTTCACCGCTGCCATTAGCAACCTGTCGCGAACCGGCCGGCCATTCACGAACAGGAACTGCATCGAGGGATCGCCGCGGTTCAGGGTCGCGAGGCCAGCAAAGCCGCGCATCGACACGCCATCACGTTCGGCTTCGACGGCAACCGCATCAGCGAGGAAATCGCGGCCCATGATCCGGGCGAGACGTTCAAGGTGCGCCTCTGGACCCGGTCGGCATTCCGGCAGGCGCAGACTGGTCCGCTCGCCCGTCGCAAGTTCGAACGCGATGCTCGGATGCGCCATAGCGAGGCGCTTGACGACATCAGCGATCGCGAGGTTCTCGGCCCGCTCGGACTTCATGAACTTTAGCCGCGCCGGCGTGGCCGAGAACAGCCGACGCACTTCGATCCGCGTGCCACGGTTGAGCGCCGTCGGCCGCGTCGGCGCAACCAAGCCGCAGTCGACGATGATTTCGTGAGCCTCCGGCGCACCAGCCGCGCGCGACTGGATGGAAAGCCGAGCGATCGAACCGATCGACGGCAGCGCCTCACCCCTGAAGCCGAGCGTGCGGATGTGCACGAGATCGTCGTCCGGCAGCTTGCTGGTCGCGTGACGGCGGATCGCGACGGCCAAATCGTCGCCCGTCATGCCGCATCCGTCGTCGGTGACGCGAATCAGCGAGAGGCCGCCGTCGACTGCAACGACCTCAATAGCGCGCGCGCCCGCATCGATCGCATTCTCGACGAGCTCCTTGACCACGCTCGCAGGGCGCTCAACGACCTCGCCGGCCGCGATCCGATTGACTGTCTGCGGCAACAATTCCCGGATATGGGGACGCTTGGTCATGGAGCTTCACACGTGTCCGCGATCGCGCCGCGTTCAAGGCTGGCGGGAAGGGCTGCGAGGGATCACACGTCGGGAGTCGAGCCCCTCGACGGCGCCTCACACCTCGTATCCTTGCCGCGACTCGGGCCCCGAAAGCGAGGGGGTACGCTCGGGCTCAGGCCTTCACTCCACTGCGACCGGCGCAAGTCTCGAGGGCTCGATC
>JBHJOC010000063.1:0-26513 GCA_050330095.1 Hyphomicrobiaceae bacterium | reverse complement strand
CGGGCGCCTCGAAGTCAGGCGCAGCAAGAGGCAGTCCTGCCTCATCTGCCGGATCGAGCGGCAGCGGGGCGACCGGCGCTGGAGCACCGCTCTGCGCACGCATCGCAGCTTCAGCGTTGCGCGCGCTTTCAGCGAGGGCGCCGCTTGGCCCGAGAGCAAGGAACTTCTTGATGTTCCGCGCAGCCTGCCTGACGCGGTGCTCGTTCTCGACGAGCGCGATCCTGACATGACCATCGCCGTGCTCGCCGAACCCGATTCCGGGCGCAACCGCCACCGACGCATGCTCAATCAGAAGCTTGGAGAACGTGACCGAACCCAGTTCGCGGAACGGCTCCGGGATCGGCGCCCAGGCGAACATGGTCGCCGGCGGTGACGGGATGGTCCATCCCGCACGCGCAAACGTCTCAATCAGGACGTCGCGACGAGCTTTGTAGATCGCCCGCATGTCATCGACGCAGTCCTGCGGACCGTTGAGCGCTGCCGTTGCTGCGACCTGGATCGGCGTGAAAGCGCCATAATCGAGATACGATTTCACGCGCGCAAGAGCCGCGATGAGTCGCTCGTTGCCAACCGCAAAGCCCATACGCCAGCCGGGCATGGAGTAGGTCTTCGACATCGATGTGAACTCGACCGTGCACTCCATCGCGCCCGGAACCTGCAGGACCGATGGCGGCGGGACGCCGTCGAAATAAACTTCGGCGTAGGCGAGGTCTGATAGGATGATAATGTTTTCCTTGCGCGCCAGCCGGACGGCGTCCTCGTAGAAGGCGAGCTCTGCGACCTGAGCCGTCGGGTTCGAGGGATAGTTCAACACCATCGCGATCGGCTTTGGCACCGTGTAGGCGCATGCCCGCGAGACGCCGGCAAGGAACTCCGCGCCGGTTCGGGCCGGAACGTGGCGCGCGCTGCCGCCAGAGATCAGGAAGCCGAACTCGTGGATCGGGTAAGTTGGATTGGGAGTCAAAACGACATCGCCCGGCGCCGTGATGGCCTGGGCCATGTTGGCAAACCCTTCCTTGGAGCCGAGCGTCGCGACGACCTGCTTGTCGGGATCAAGTTTAACGCCGAACCGGCGCTCATAGTAGGCAGCTTGGGCGCGTCGCAGTCCCGTAATGCCCTTCGACACGGAGTATCTGTGCGTGCGGGGCTTCACCACGGCTTCGACCAGCTTGTCGACGATGTGGCGGGGCGTATCCGTGTCGGGATTGCCCATGCCGAGATCGATGATATCGGCGCCTGCCGCGCGTGCCCGCGCCTTGAGGGCGTTCACTTCTGCGAACACATAGGGGGGCAGGCGTTTGATTCGGTGGAAATCGTCGATCACGGCGTCACGCTCATCAATCTGTGATGGAGGTCTGGTTTAACTTGATAGCACGTCGGTGCGCGGCACGTCAGAAGCAAAGGTGCATCGGTCTCGCAGACCGGTGAGGCTGCAAGGAAGGTGGGACGACCTGCGACAACCGTTGACCAACCCATGGCGACCGGCCCAAGCCCTGACAGGGCAAACCGACGCGCGATGAGATTTCCGGCACTGTCACGTCCTGCGGAGGAGTTGACCGCACCGACATTCAGGCCCAACGGCGGCCCCGTTCACCCACCGGAAGCTGAGTGTAGACGTGTTCGGGGACGGCGGTCCAGCGGCTGCGATGGTGGCCATGGTCGCGCCGATGCGGCTAATGAGATGTCGCGCGGGGACTTAAAGGCCGGCATCGACATGAGGGGTATCGATCCGACCAGCTTTGGCGCGGCGCGCCCTCTGGCCGTGACTGTGGGGCAGGTGTTGAAACAGCACGCCGTTGAGCCGTTCGAGTTCAGTGACTGGACGACTGTGACAACGCCGTTGTTTCGAGCGATAGTCGTCAAGATTTCGGTGCGAGGACATTGCAATGACGGGCAGCATGACCACGAAAACAGGTTCTGATCGCGCTGACGTCGCGGCGGCTCCGATCGATTTTTCTGAGTTCCAGATCCGCGATCCGGACGAGTTCCTCCGCAACATGATCACGCTCTTGGAACAAGGGCGCGAGGTCATGGAAACGGCAGTCGAGAAGTCAGACAATCAGGTCGGCGCGTACTCGGCATTCAACGAACTCAATGAAGCCACGCGCACCATGAGTGAGCTCTGGCAGATCTGGCTGTCGCAGCCAGCACAACTCGCCGAAGCACAGGCATCGCTCGCCTACCGGTATATGGACGTATGGAACAACACGCTGCGCCGCATGATGGGCGAGCAGGTGTCGGACGTGATCGAAAGCGATGCGCGCGATCCGCGGTTCAAGGACCCGGCTTGGGATCACAATCCCTATTTCAATTACTGGAAACAAGTCTATCTGCTCACCTCAAACTGGGCAGAGGACATGCTGAAGCGTACGGACGGCCTCAGTGACGAGCAGCGTCAGAAGGCGGAGTTTCACCTGCGGCTGATGTCAAGCGCGATCGCACCGTCGAACTTCCCGGCGACAAACCCCGAAGTCGTGCGGGAAACCTTCAAGAGCAACGCGGAAAATCTCGTACGCGGGCTCGGCAACCTCGCGCGCGACCTAGAGTCTTCAGGCGACCTGCTCAAGATCAGCCAAACCGACGGCGAGGCTTTCAAGGTCGGGGACAACCTTGCCACAACTCCCGGCAAGGTCATCTACCAGAACGCGCTGTTCCAGCTCATCCAGTATGCACCGACGACACCGACCGTGCGCGAGATCCCGGTGCTGATCGTGCCCCCCTGGATCAACAAGTTCTACATCCTCGACCTTACGGAGCAGAAGTCGTTCGTGCGGTGGCTCGTCAGCCAGGGCATGACCGTATTCCTGATGTCTTGGGTGAACCCGGGCTCAGAACTGCGCGATACCACTTTTGAAGATTACATGAAGACCGGCGTGCTGACGGCGCGATCAAAAGTGCTGGAGGAAACCGGGGCGGAAAGCTGTCACGTTCTTGGCTACTGTGTTGGCGGCACGCTTGTTGCGACGACACTCGCCTATATGGCGGCGACTGGCCAGCGTCCGTTCCGCTCTGCCACGTTCCTGACCACACAGGTCGACTTTGAGCACGCGGGAGACCTCAAGATCTTCACCGACGAGGCGCAACTGGCCGCCCTCGAAGATATGATGGAGGAGCGTGGCTATCTCGACGGATCACGCATGGCAACTGTGTTCAACATGATGCGGCCGCGCGATCTCATTTGGCCGTACGTGATCAACAACTACCTCCTCGGCAAGACGCCCTTCGCGTTCGACCTGCTCTATTGGAACCAGGATTCGACGCGGATGCCGGCTGCGAACCACCGGTTCTATCTGCGTGAATTCTATCTCGAGAACAGGCTTGCCCAGGGCACGATGGTGCTCTCGAACGTGCGCCTCGATCTCAGCGCCGTCGACGTGCCGATCTATGAACTCGCGGCCCGCGAAGATCACATCGCGCCGGCCCGTTCGGTCTACATCGGATCGAGGCTGTTCGGCAGCGCCCAAACGCAATACGTGCTCTCCGGCTCAGGCCATATCGCGGGCGTGATCAACCCGCCGAACCCAACCAAACCGAAATACCAGTATTGGACGAACGACAAGAGGCCGGCGACGCTGGAGGAGTTCATCGAGGGCGCGAAGGAAACGCCGGGCTCCTGGTGGCCCCATTGGATCGCGTGGCTCACCCCGAAATCAGGCGACCTCGTCCCGGCTCGCGTGCCTGGCGAGCGGCTCGGGACCATCGAGGATGCGCCGGGTAGCTACGTGAAAATCCGCCATTGAGCTGGTAAGCGATTGAGCTTCAAAAATCCAAAAGTGGGACCGTTGCGCACCGCTGCGGTGGACGGTTTGGCCTGCGCATCTTCGGCCCCCGTTGCCCGGCCGATTGGTTGTTGCGCCTGACGCGGCGTTCTTGCGCACCCATCCACTGCCTCAGCCCGCCATATTGAGGCAGCCCCATCACACCGGCCAATGGGCCGGACTGCGCCCTTCGTCACGTGGTACGGGACGAGCCCGCCGCGTTTCCCAAGTTATGGCAACACCTCAAATAAAAGTCCTAACTTCATGCACGCTCAAACGAAATCTTTACTCTGCCGTTTAGATCGCTTTTAATGCGCAGCGAGTAACGTCGGGTGATGGTCACTGAACGTGTAAAGAGTAGCATGACCGAGCAACAATTCAGACCGCGCGTGCGCTATGTCATCGGGCCAGACGGTTCACCCTTGACCGTCGCCGATCTCCCCCCTCGCGACACAAAACGATGGGTCATCCGCCGCAAGGCAGAGGTTGTAGCCGCGGTGCGCGGTGGCCTTTTGAGCCTTGACGAGGCTTGCGAGCGCTACAAGCTCACCGTCGACGAGTTCTTGAGTTGGCAGCGATCGATCGAAAAGCACGGGCTCGCCGGATTGCGTGCGACGCGTGTCCAAGACTATCGCGGCTGATTGGCGCCTGACTCAAGCGCGTTCGCAACGGAGCCCATCGGCGCGGCGAGATCGTTTCCAACTCCGAACAAAGCCCTTTATCTTGAACGCCTCTCATGTCGCCGACGGTGTTGATCCGGCGCATAATCGGGCCGAAACATTGCGCGATCCCTGCGGGTGCGCCTCCATGACCTCGCGGCTTTTCGACGAGTGTTGCCTCACTCACGCTTGGCCCGCACTTTCTGCAGTCTCGCCTGCCAAGCGTTCGTGACAAAAGCAACACAAGACTCATGAGGGTGCTCGTGTTTCCTGTGTCTCCGACACTTGGTCAATTGGGCGGTGCAAAGGAAACCAAGTTTCGGAGACAGAACAGTAGCATCCGCTTTCCGCACTTCGTTGGTCACCCTCGGCAGACGCTGAAACAAAGGTGAGCCTGGTTTCAGGTGGGGGGCGATCTTAGGCACTACCAGCGTTTGCAGGTGCCTCTGGCAGCGTCCGCCTCGTCGAACGAGTGCCTCCCAATGGTCGTTTGCTCGGGCCAACTCCGTCGACAGGGCTCCAGACAACCGAGGTAGGTCTCCAAAGTTTTGCGCTGAGCGCGCGTCGCGGTTTCGACAATTCGAAGCCAAATTTTAATCGGCTGTTAGGATCGCAAAAATATCGTAACCTATTCCCGGTGACTGATTCGGAAAGAGCACCAAGCTCATGGCTACCACAACCGTCGTGACCTCCCAGGCGAAAGACCGCCGCGCGATCGGAATGGTTTCTGCGTTTCTCCTGAGCGTACTTATTCTCGTGGTCGTTCCAACGCTCTTCTGGCTTGGTGTCGCCTGGCTTGTGCTCGAGGCTCTTGGGATCGGGCTCTCAAAGGAATCCGCGCTCGCCCTTGCAGCCGTTGCAAGCGGCGTCCTTGTCCCCGTTTGGGCCGTACTCCTCATGGGCAAGCGCACAGACGGCGAAACCGGGTCGGTGTAATTCCTCGAATGGTGATACCCGACGGTGCGAGCGCCAGGGCCCTGCGCGCTCTACCAACCTTTCGCGGCAGTCATCATCAAACGGTCTGGGCCTGCGCACTCATCCCTCGATCGAAGGCCGTGGGCCCGTAACGGACCGGCGCAGCACCGTCGCAAAATCTCGCCTCGGCGTGCAATATGCCGCTCCCGGGCGCTGGCGAGATCGGGCTCACGCCCGACCTCCGTTGCTCCAGTGTGAAGCACTATTCCGCAGCTTGCGCGCCCGCGCGCTTAGGCTGGACGGCGGCGGTATAGTCGTGGATCAACGTCTCGCAGACCGTCCCCGGCGTAAACACGACATCACCAATCGACGCGATTGGCGTGACTTCGGCGGCGGTCCCAACCATGAAGCACTCGTCGAAGCCGGCAAGCTCTTCGGGCATGATCACACGATCAATCGAGGTGTAGCCGCGCGCTTTTGCAAGTTCAATCACGGTGCGCCGCGTAATACCATCGAGGAAGCAATCGGGTGTCGGTGAGTGAAGCTCCGTACCCTTGACGAAGAAAATATTGCCGCTCGTGCATTCGGCCACACGGCCACGCCAATCGAGCATCAAGGCTTCGGAAAAGCCCTCGCGCTCAGCGCGGTGCTTTTCAATCGTGCCGATCATGTAAAGGCCCGTGGCCTTGGTGCGCGCTGGCGCCGTCATCGGGTCGGGCCGACGGTATTTGGCCCAAGTGACGCGGATGCCCTTCAAACGCTGCTCGATCGGAAAATAAGAGCCCCAGTTCCAGGCCGCGACTGCGAGATTGATCCGGGTATTTTGCGCCGAAACACCCATCATTTCGCTGCCGCGCCACGCTATCGGACGAACATAGCAGTCGACCAGATTGTTGGCCGCAACCACGTCGCGGCAGGCCTGATCAATTTCTGCGACCGAGTAGGGGATCTCGAAGTCCAGCGCCCTTCCACCATCGACGAGCCGTTCGCTGTGCTCGGTCAGCTTGAAGATTTCGCCACCATAAGCACGCTCACCTTCAAACACGGCGCTCGCATAATGCAGCCCGTGGCTCAGAACATGCAGCTTGGCGTCACGCCAGGGGATCAGTTCACCGTTGTACCAGATGACGCCGTCGCGATCGTCGTAGGGAACCAGCTCGGCCATATGTTTCACTCTTCCCGGTTGCGGTTGCACCACGGTATCGGTTGCAATCAAGCCGTGGCCCCGATTGAGGTGAAACGTTCGGTCCGCAGACCCAATGAGCGACCGATGTTGCGCCGCTTCAGGTCGCGCAGCTGGACAATGGCTCCCGACGGTTGGGCAAACACTGCGACAGCTTCGACGTCAGACCCTTCCCTCGACGAAACGAGAGGCCGTGCGTTGCCCTGCTGGAGGCAGCTGCGCAACGACTGCCCGCAATACAATGCCACGGACTTACGGTTTCACACGGTTGTCATGGCTAGTGGTCGCAGATAGATAAGTCAACATCACTGACCTATTTCAAGGCACGTGGCGAACCAGCCCCCAGGCGCGCGTCGGGACGGTGCGTGGCGGGCACCCCGATGCTTTAATGCGTCCGCAGATCATCGAAAGGTCGGTGCGGGTTTGCTTGGTTTTTGGACTGCCCCGGCAGCGCCATGCGTGCGTGTCGACTTGGTTGTCAGGCGCTGCCCTGTCATCTCGTCGGCGCCGGGTGGGCTGAAGCAGACTGATCGGCTGGCCTGACACGAGAGCCGGACCAGCAAGGAGGACCACGTGCAGGATGCAAGCCGCCTGTCGGCAGAAGATCTGCGAGGCCTTGAGGCGGGTGCTCGGACCGGCGCAGCCTCACGCGGTGTCGCATCGGAGGGGATCGTCGAGATCGTTGAGCTCCTCTATTTCGCATATCGGGACTTCACGGGTGAAGCTGACGCGCTGCTCGCACGACATGGGTTCGGTCGCGCGCACCATCGCGCGCTGTATTTCGTCAACCGGCATCCGGGCCTCCCCATTGCCGAACTGCTCGACATCCTCAAGATCACCAAGCAGAGCCTGTCTCGCGTCCTCAAGGAGTTGATCGCAGGCGGCTTCATCGAGCAGAGACCCGGTGCCAACGACCGGCGCCAACGCCTGCTTTATGCGACCGCAACGGGGAGCGAACTCGCTCGGACTTTGACCGAACTGCAAGTCCAGCGGATCCATGCAGCCCTGAATTCGCTCTGCGAACGGGATGAAGCTGTCGTCAGGGCGTTCCTGGCCGCCATGGTCAGCGATGCAGATCGGCAGCGGGTCTTGGCGCTGATCAACACTCGCGCTTAGATCCTCTCGGGGTTGTGGGCTCACGGTGTCAGTTGAGCCCGCTGCGGGCTCCATTGGCCATCAATGACTGAGTGAGGCGTGTCTCGCGCCTTAATTGACACCGAACGCGCTGCAGCTATGAGTCAATTTAGGCGCGACGCCTCACGAGGCTCTGCCGACGGGGAGGTGGCGACCATGCCGACAGACGAGGGCGTCCCGGCTCAGGGTCCCGGATCACTGCGGTTCCGACGCGACGGCATGTCAACCACGGCGCTCGATGACGCGCCTCATATCTTGGTCGTCGACGACGATGATCGGATCCGCCAGCTCCTTGCCCGGTACCTCGTCGACCACGGCTTCAGAGTAACACCAACCGAGAGCGCCGAAGCAGCGCGGGCCGCAATGCGCGGGCTCGCCTTCGACCTCGTGCTCCTCGATGTCATGATGCCTGGCGAGAGTGGGCTGTCGCTCGCGCGCGACCTGCGAAACTCGAGCTCTGTTCCGATCTGTTTGCTGACCGCCAACTCGGAACCGATGCAGCGCATCGAGGGGCTCGAGATCGGCGTCGACGATTATATCTCGAAGCCATTCGATCCACGAGAACTCGTGCTTAGGTTGCGCAACATTTTGCGCCGCACGTCCGGCGAGGTTAACGCGCAGAAAGACGAGATCGCCATGGGGCCGTACCGCTTCAACGTTACGCGCGGCGAACTGCGCCATGGCGACGAGGTGATCAAACTGACCGATCGCGAGCGAGAGCTCATGCGCATCTTCGCGGCTCGCCCAGGCATGACCATTCAGCGGCACGAGTTGGCTGCCGACGATGCGACAGGCGCTCAGCGCACCATTGACGTCCAGATCACCCGACTGCGCCGGAAGTTCGAAAAGGATCCGTCAAACCCCACCTACCTTCAGACCGTACGCGGCAAGGGTTACGTCTTGTATATCGACTGAGTAACGAAACCGCAGCCGGAGCATCATTCGTGCACATGCCGCAGTCGTTGCCCAAGCTCACGTGAGCCGGCATGGTAACGCTGTCGGGGATCCCATCGTCGCTGCGGCGAGGGCTTCGTAAGGAACGGCTTGCGACCGAAACCACCAACGGCCGAGCGCAATGGCATTCGAGACAAGCAGGGCGAACCGCGAACTCGGCGCAGCCATAGGCCTGCTGCAGCACGTCATTTCGCGCGTGCGCGGTCTGCCGACCTTCCTGTTCAGCTACATCAGCGAGTTTGTACCGAAGGGCCTCTACGCACGGGCCATTTTGATCATCATCACGCCCATCGTGATGCTGGAAGGGGTCATTGCCTACGTCTTCATGGAGAGCCACTGGCAGGCCGTGACCCGCCGCCTGTCCGAGGCAACCGCGCGCGACATCGCCGCAATCGTCGAGCTTTATAAGACTTACGAGCGTAACGACGACTATCGCCAATTGACGGACCTCGCGCGCGACCAGCTTGCCATCCTTGTTCAAGTGCTGCCCGCCGGCGAACTCCCGCGTGATCAACCGAAGCCGTTCTTCAGTTTGCTCGATAAAACCCTATCCAATGAAATCCGAGAGGTTCTGCGCGATCAGCCGTTCTGGATTGATACCATTGGCCGATCGAAGCACGTCGAGATCCGCGTGCAAACGAGCGACGCGATCCTTCGCTTCATCACGCGGCGAAGCCAGACCTATGCGTCCAACTCGCACATCTTCTTGATCTGGATGGTCGGAACATCGGCGGTTCTGATCACGGTGTCGATCCTGTTCCTGCGCAACCAGATCCGTCCGATCCTGCGGCTTGCCGAAGCAGCGGAGGCCTTTGGCCGTGGCCGAGTGACGTCACTATCCGACTTGAAACCGCGCGGTGCCCGCGAGGTGAGGCAGGCGACAGTGGCGTTCCTGGAGATGCAGGACCGCATCTCCCAGCACGTCGAGCAGCGCACGAAGATGCTTGCTGGCGTCAGTCACGACCTGAGAACTGTATTGACCCGGTTCAAGCTGCAGCTTGCATTTCTTGAAGAGGGGCCTGAGCAGAAATCGCTGCTGCGCGATGTGCATGATATGGAGCACATGCTCGAGGATTATCTCGCATTCACCCGCGGCGACGGTGGAGAGCAACCGAGCGCAACCGACCTCGTTGCACTTGCTCGCGAGGTCGTCGACGAAGCCCAGCGCGTTGGCCACACGATCGAACTCCGAGTGCGGACGCGCCGACGGGACCTGCTTGCCGACGTCAAACGGCAAGCGCTTAAGCGCGCCTTGACCAACCTCATCAGCAACGCGTGCCGCTATGGCAGCACTGTCCTTGTCCGCGTGACAAGTCAGCGGCGCAGCATTCGCATCGACATCGAGGACGATGGGCCCGGGATCCCTCTCGAGGAACGCGAGAACGTGTTCAAACCGTTCTATCGCATCGACCACGCGCGAAACCAGGAGCAAGGCAACAGCGGCCTCGGCCTTGCCATCGCCCGCGACATCACCCGAGCGCACGGTGGCGAAATCACGCTGTCATCGAGCACGCTCGGCGGACTGCGCGCCTCGATCCGATTGCCGACATGAGGACGATGGGCTTGCCCGTAAGCCCGAAGGTTGACGGCCGGCGATGACACACGGACGGGCGAGCCGGAGACAGATAAAAGATTGTCCGATCAGAGCATGCGTGCGCCGTTCGGAACCCGTTTGTCGGGTGCGATCAGGACCACTTCGCCAGCATCATCGTGAAATCCCAGCGTCAGGACTTCGGACATGAAGGGCCCGATCTGGCGCGGCGGGAAATTCACGACAGCTGCGACCTGCCGACCGATCAAGGCTTCGGGTGAGTAGTGCTTCGTGATCTGCGCCGACGATTTCCGACGTCCGATGGTTGGGCCAAAGTCGATCACCAACTTGACGGCGGGCTTCCGCGCTTCAGGAAACGGTTGGGCATCAACGACCGTCCCGACACGAACATCGACGGCCAGGAACTGATCGAAGGTGATCGTTGCAGAGGTATTCGTTTCGGTCGCCATCATTATATCCCGTTGCGGTGTTGAACGAGCGCGCTGATGGACCGTGATGGCGCCCTGGTCAACCGGCGGCGTCCGGCGCAGCGTCGTAGCGCGGGCCCTCCGAACCATCGGCGTCTGAGCGTCGCCGTTTGCCGGCCGCCCGATCCGCGAGCCCGGTCAAGCCCGCGATGATCGATTTGCCGAGGCGCTGGGCACCGTCGCAGGCTTGATCGATTGCCGACATCGACGCTTCCGCCCGACGCAAACGGCGGTCGAGGGCTGCCATCGTCCGCGCGAGCCCCGGGTCGTCATCCTGCAACCACACCCGGAAAACGGAAGCAAACAGCGTCATCAGCCCCGTCGTGCGCAAGGTTCCACGCGGGCCGTCACCGTCGAGGCCGGCCGCCATGAGCATCCAGCGCTGTGAATTGAGCAGCGACCCGAGCAGCGTGGTGTCGAGGGTTGTCGCCGCATCGATCGACCTCAGCGCGGCCTTGTGTGGCGCCATCGCGTCAAAGCGTGCCATCAGGATCTCGAACAGCGCATCACGAGGGGATTGGCCGGCTTCCCGTTGTGGAACCTTGCCGAGAATGTCGCTGTCGATGCGTTTGATGTAGGCCGCAACAATCTGTGTCTTCGAGCCAAACACGCGGCGCAGATCGGCAAGCGTGACCGATGCCTCCTCCGCGATATCGCGCATCGACACGTCGGCCCAAGACCGTTCCGATGCAAGCCGCATCGCAGCGTCGATGATCTTCGATTTGTCGGGCAGAGGATCCATAGGCGCAAACTCGATGTGGGTGTGAAGCAGGGAACGCCGGTGTTGAGGCGAGCCAATGGCTGTGTGCGGCAGGCATCCGGGCGGAAGGCGCGAAGCTGCTCAGCCTTCCCACCTTGGAAGAACGCACGACGGCCGGCATCAGATTACCCAACGCTGTCCCCAGGACGGCTCGGCTCCCACGTAGACCAGCGGCACGCGTCTGACCCGATGCGCACAACCCGCGCGCCTCCCCCGAGGAGATTGGCGCAGTCGGAGCAGATGCCAAGGGGGGCGCGTCAGTTCGCAAGCTCCCGGCTGCGATCGCGCGCCGCGAGCACGGCTTTGGTCATGAGAGCGCCGAGTCCGTCGGCTGCCATCAGAACGCGCAGCGCTGCCTCGGTCGTGCCGTTCGGCGAGGTAACGTCGCGACGCAATTGTGCGGGCTCGTCGTGCGATTGCCGCAGGAGTTCACCGGCCCCCGATACGGTGGCGTCCGCGAGTCGCCGGGCAAGCTCCGGCGACAAACCGGCTTCGACGCCAGCGGCCGCAAGGGCTTCTGCAACAAGAAACACGTAGGCTGGTCCCGATCCCGACACCGCCGTTGCAGCGTCGATCAGCCCTTCGTCCTCCACCCAGCCGACCTCACCGACAACCGCGAGCAATCGCTCGCACAGTGTCTGCTGGTCCGCCGTGACATGTGAATTGCCGCAACACACGGTTATTCCACGGCCAATCGCAGCCGGCGTGTTCGGGATGGTGCGGATCACCGCTACCGATGCCGGCACCTGGGCTTCGAAGCTTGCAATCGTTCGCCCGGCCGCAATCGACACGATGAGCGTCTGGGTTCCGACGTAAGGAACGACGGTTGCGAGCACGTCGGTCATGACCTGCGGTTTGACAGCCATCACGGCGACTGCGAGGGGCTCTGCGAGGGCGGCTTCGCGAAGCGTGGCAACGCACCTGATCCCACGCGCCCGGCAGAACGTGTCGACCTGCTCTGTTGGGCTCGGCTCTTGCACGATGACGCGGTCGGCTGGAACGCCACCGGCGATCCAGCCAGAGAGCATGGCAAACCCCATCTTGCCGCAACCAACGAGTGCCAGGTTACCGTCGAGTTCGATGCTCATTTTCGGCTCCAGCGCACCAAGCAAAAGAGTTCTGCCTCGAGACCCACGGCGCGAACAGCGCGCACCGCCTCAGGCTTGGCCTTCGGTCTCGAACATGGTGGTCACAAGGGCTTCGCGGCTGCCCTTGCCGGCCCAGACGACGAACTGAAAGGCCTGATAGTAGCGCTCGCAGCTTTCGAGCGCTGAGGTCAGCAACGCCTCGCACTGAGCCAGCGTTGCATCCGCCCCATTGAGCAGCAGCGCATGGCGGAACATCACCAGGCCGTCGGCCGCCCACAGGTCGAAATGACCGACCCACATCTGTTCGTTGATCTGAGCAAGAAGGCGGTAGATCTCCGGTTGGCGGTACTCAGGCACCTTGAAATCGAAGGCGCAGGCAATGTGCAGAGCTTCGAGATCGGCGCGCCAGTGGATCGAGATCTGATAATCCGTCCAATCACCAGACACGACAAGGGTCAGTTCCTCGTCACCGTTGCGCTCCGCTGTCCAACCGTGTCGATGCGCGAGTTGGTCAATCAGCTCAATGGGATGGACACTGACAAGACGCCGTTTGTTGGCAAACGCCATGAATGAGTTTCCTTGTCGTTTTTGCCGCGCCGGAGCTTGAACTGCGGCACTGGTACGGGCTCTGCGGCCAAGGGCAGGGCAACCGATCGTTTGAGCGAACCCATTGCGACTGCGGCAGCGAGCCCGATCGCGCAGACCCAATCAGAGGGATGCGACGAGTCGCAAGCAGCAGTCAGGATTCGTCACCGTCAAAAGCGCTTTGATCGTGGCGGGAGCCAGCGCAATGGGCGGGCGCGTGGACGAACTGTGGACAGCGTGTTCGAAAGCTGTCGATCTTCGCTCGCGCTCAGCGCGGCAAGCAAGGTGCGGCATGGCGGAGGCCCACGTGCCGAGCGCCCGGATGCGGGGCCAGCGGCCAGCGCTGCATCACGATGTACCAGCCAGTCGCCGCTCGAGGTCTTCGATGCGGGCGCGCAATTCCGCGTTTTCCTGCCGTGCCTTCTGGGCCATCTCGAACACGGCCTCGAATTCATCCCGCCTGACAATATCCATGTCAGACATGAATCGCTCCATCTGGCCCTTCACGATGGTATCGATCTCATTTTTGACGCCTTGGGCGGCACCGGCCGCACTGGTCATCAGGTTTGCAAGATCGTCAAACAGGCGTCCGGTGGTTTGCGTCATCTTTCGATCCTTGGCTTGTATCTTTCGACGGGTGCTCGAGACGGGTCGCTGCGTTCCGTCACGAGGCAACATGCTGAATTCGAGGCGTCGATTGGATCAGGGCCAGAGCCGCTGTGCCGCCCAGCGCATCCGGCGAACTTCATACCGGCAAAGGTGCGTTGCAGGACCCGACCATAGAGCAACGGTTCTGCTGCGCGCGATAGTAGACCCGTTCGCGCACTTGAATTCCAGGCTGGCAGGGAACACAACGGCGCCGGCCTCGCGCGCGCCGTCTCTGGCAGTCCGCTGTGCGTTCGGTCCTTTGCGCGGGCGCGATAAGCGTCAGCAACGAACTGCGATATCCCGAGTGTGAACGGCCCTTGGTTTTTGGCTCGCGGCCGCTTCCTACATCTTTCGAGGTGCCATCGGCATGACCCTTCTGACCGGTTCGATCCTGGCCATCCCCTTTCCGGAGATCGACCCGGTCGCACTCTCGCTCGGGCCAATCGACGTGAAGTGGTACGGCCTAGCCTACATGGTCGGCCTCCTTCTCGGCTGGTTTTACATTCGCAACTTGCTTGCAGCGCCTGGGCTCTGGGCCCGCGGTGGTCCGCCGTTCGAGATCGGCAAGACCGACGACCTGCTGCTGTACATGACCGTCGGCGTGATCATTGGTGGCAGGCTTGGCGCGGTCTTGTTCTACGAGCCGAGCTATTATTTCCAGAACCCTGAGCAGATCCCGGCGATCTGGCGCGGCGGGATGGCGTTCCACGGCGCCCTGCTCGGGTGCGGCCTCGCGATCTGGGCATTCGCCGCCCGCAACGGCGTCTCGACGCTTTCGACGATGGATCTCTGCGCAGCTGCTGTACCAATCGGGTTGTTCTTCGGTCGGATTGCCAATTTCATCAACGGCGAGCTGTGGGGCCGCGAGACCACCATGCCGTGGGGCATGATCTTTCCAGGGGTTGCAAGCTATCTTGCCGAGCCGACGAGCGAGCCTCGCGCAAGCCTCGGATGGGACCCACTGGCGCCGCGCCACCCGAGCCAAATCTATCAAGCAGCGCTCGAGGGCCTCATCCTGTTCGCTCTGCTCCGGTACCTGACGCACCGTCGCGGAGCGCTCAAATCGCCCGGGCTCACGGTCGGCGTGTTCCTGGCAGGATATGGGGTTGCAAGGTCGATTGGGGAGGTGTTCCGACAGCCCGATCCGTTCCATCCGCTGACTGCGTACGGCTTGACAGCCGGTATCGTATATTCGCTGCCAATGATCGCGTTGGGGCTCTTCTTCATCGCACGCTCGAACCGCACCCGAAATGCGGAGGGAGCATCGGTCTAAGACCGGCCTCTCTGCAACGGCACGCCGTTCGCGGACAGACGCAGCGAGAGTCGGCAGGACAAGGGACACCATGACCGAGGCTGCGGCCGAAGGCCCTTCCGCCTATGATCCGAGGGCGAGACGCAAGACGCCACTCGCGCGACTGCTCACCGATGAGATCCAACGCTCGGGTCCGATGTCGGTATCTGACTATATGGCGGCCTGCCTCGATCACGAAACGCTGGGCTATTACCGCACGAGACCCGCTATCGGGCGTGGCGGTGATTTTATCACGTCGCCTGAAATCAGCCAGACGTTCGGGGAACTCATCGGCGCATGGGCGATTGTCGTGTGGCAACAGTTCGGGTCGCCGCCGGCCTTGGACCTCATTGAACTCGGCCCAGGGCGCGGCACGCTCATGGCCGATGCGTTGCGCCTGGCTTCACGGGTACCTGCGTTCGCATCCTCGGCGCGGGTCGTGCTGGTCGAAACAAACCCGCTGCTCCGGAACGTCCAGGCCGAAACGCTGAGCGGGCTTGCCGCTGTGCACTGGGTCGATGCGCTCGGTGCGGTTGAGGCGCAAGCCGAGCGACCAGCGATTGTGCTTGCCAATGAATTCCTTGATACGCGCCCAGTCAGACAGTTCAGGCGCGTCAGCGACACATGGCGCGAGCGGCTTGTCGGGCTCGACGCGCATGGCGCACTGACGTATCTGGATGGGCCTGATCTCTCGATGGCCGCCGCACCGCGCGATCTCAGCGCTGCTGCTCATCTGGCTACGCTCAATGCCGACGATGGAGCGATCGCGGAGGTCGCAGCCCCGCTTGATGACCTGCTCGGGCCGCTCGCTGCCCGCAGCCGCCGCCAGCCCGTTGTCGCCTTGTTCATCGACTACGGTCACCTCGCCTCCGCCACCGGGGATACACTCCAAGCCATTCGCAATCATCTCTTCGAGCACCCCCTCACCTCCCCTGGCGAAGCAGACCTGACCTGCCAAGTCGATTTCTCGGTGGTTGAGAGCGAGGCCCGAACGGCGGGCCTGGTCGTCGATGGGCCTGTGACTCAGGCCGAGTTTCTCGGTGGGCTCGGCATCATCCAGCGCGCCTCGCGGCTGATGAGCGCCAATCCGTCGCGCGCTGGCGAGATCGAGACAGATGTATTGCGACTGATCGCGCCAACCGGCATGGGCATGCGCTTCAAGGTGATCGCGATCCGCTCACCGCACACGCCCCGATTGCCTGGCTTCGAAACTGCGTAGCTGCGTGACCTGTCGAGACAGCTTGGGAGACGTTCGCATGCCAAACCCCGTCCTGTCGGACACTTTGAGCGACGTCACGTCGATCCGGCACGGCTTCTTCACGCGCGAGGGAGGCGTTTCGACCGGCCTTTATGCCGGTCTCAACGTTGGCCTCGGGTCTGGCGATGATCGCGAAGCCGTGCTCGAGAACCGTCGACGGGTTGCTTGTCACCTTGGCTTCAACTCGGCACCAATCAATACGTTGCATCAGGTTCACTCGGCAGACGTGGTGATCCTCGACGCCAACCTTTCCGACACCCCCCCGCGGGCCGATGCGCTCGTCACCCAAATGCCTGGTGTCATAATTGGCGCACTGGCGGCGGACTGCACGCCGGTCCTTTTCGCCGATGCAACGACTGGCGTCATTGGCGCGGGGCACGCCGGCTGGCGCGGTGCGAAAGCCGGTATCCTGGAAGCGACCATCGAAGCCATGGTCAAGCTCGGAGCGGCCCCCGGCCGCATCCGCGCCGTGGTCGGCCCCACCATCGGACAGGCCAACTACGAGGTCGGTCAGGACTTCCGCGATGCATTCGTGAGTGACGACCCCGCGACGGACCGCTTCTTCATCGAACCGCCGGGTCAGCGAAAGCCGCACTTCGATCTGCCCGGCTTCGTTTCCTTTCGCCTCCAGCGGCTCGGTCTCTTAACCATAGAAGCACGAACCACCTGCACCTACGCCGATCCCGACCGATTCTACTCGTATCGACGTGCAACGCATCGGGGAGAGCCCGATTACGGCCGCCAAATCTCCGCCATCGTCGTGGCGTAATTGCCTAATCCACAGAGAAATATGCCTGTTGGGGCGTCTGACGGGCGTTCTGGGGGAGTGGGGGCTTTCGTTATTCAGGGACTCGCTTCGTAACTGCGCCTGCGACTCGGATGCGTATCGGGTGACACAGCCGCGACAAGCGCGTGGAGTGCCGAATTCCAGCGGGACATTGACAGGGGGACGTCGTGGTGACGACCAATGATACTGCTGCGAAGATCCGCCCGCTCAGAGCGGTACGCAGTGTGGCTGTTCTGATCTCTGCGGGCGTGCTTGCCAGTGCGTGCAGCTTGGATGGCAATTTGCTCGGGCCTGATGCGACCGGCACCCCGGCGCCACTCGCCAATCAGATCGCGCCCGTTGCGCCGACGCCGGCAGCGCGATCCATGGTGGCACTGGTCGCGCCAGTTGGGGCTCCGGCAAATGTGCAAGCCGATATGGTGACCCAGCTGACGCAGGCACTTCAGCAACGCGGAATTGCCGTTGCGCCGGAAGGAGCCCCAGGGGCCGGGCACATCGTACGGGGCTACATCGTTGCGGCGCGCGAGCGTGCCGGCACGAAGGTTTCCTATATCTGGGACGTAAACACCCCTGCCGGACAGCGGGTTAATCGTATCGCCGGCGAAGAGGTGATCTCCGGTGCGAACGCCAGCGATCCATGGGCGTCGATAACACCACAAATCACGTCCCAAATCGCCGAGAAGACGGCCACATCCTTGGCCGCATGGCTGCCCGCGCAACCCTCCGCTGCGCCTGCCCAGGTGCCTCTGGCCGCTGCTCCGGCATCCTCACCCTCTCCGGCCGCCCCTCAGGTCGCTGGTGCACCGACCCCAAGCCAAACGACGACCGGGAGCATTGCCAACCCGGCTGAGACGCAGTCAATCGTGGTCGTTCGCCCGCGCGTGACCGGTGCGCCAGGAGATGGAAATACGGCACTCGCCGAGGCGATTTCCAACGAACTGGCGCGTGGCGGCGTCGCGATGACCAACTCCCCTGGTCCACGTACGAACGGCGTCAATGCCACGGTCGCGCTCGGCATGCCAAACAATGGCAAACAGCCGATCGAGATCAATTGGAAGGTGACGGCGCCGGATGGGCGTGAACTTGGCACGGTGGCTCAGAAGAACGAGATCCCGGCAGGCTCACTGGATGGCGCTTGGGGGGAGACCGCCAAGGTTGCCGCAGCAGCCGCAGCCGAGGGCGTGCTGCGCCTGCTCAGACGTGACCGGCAAGTCGCTCAGAGATAATGCAGCGTGGCCGAGTTGGTTGGACCAGCTCGGGCTGCGAGCGGCTTGTCCGGCGGCGCGCTCACCTGAGCGGTTCACTGGCAAAACACGTCATGAGAGGCGGGGCAACCCGCCTTCTTTCTCGTTGGGAGCCCCGTTGAACCGCACCGGCTTCAATGGCCGGTCTGCCGATGCGTAGCTGTGTCAAACCGATGTGTGTGCGTGCCGCCCCACTCGGCTCACATCCAGTGTCACAGATATGTAGCAAAGCCCGAGGGCCGCCGTTTACAGAGTTCTACTGCATTGCTAAACGCAGCGCGCGTGCTACGGCGTGAAAGCGGTTGTTGGCTGCAGGTCGCGGCGCGGCGCTAGCTCCAGCGCCAACCGTTCGCTTCGTATCGTTGCAATGGCGCAGGGGGATGTTTGACGCTTCGTCCGCCGACCGTGTCTCATGCGAAGACTTCGGGCGGATTGCGCAGACCCTCCCTAAGCCTGGCCTAAAGTCCAAGGGTGTGCGCACAGATGTTCAGCAACGGCCAGCCAGCGACAGTCCAAAAGCCACTCCAGATCAAGCTCGTTGCAGGGAACAGCAACCGGACGCTGGCCCAGGGAATCAGCGAAGTGCTTGGCGTCCCCCTGACGAAATGTGTCGTGCGTCGTTTCGCCGACATGGAGATCTTCGTCGAGATCCAGGAAAACGTGCGTGGCGAGGATGTCTTTATCATCCAGTCGACGTCGTTTCCTGCCAACGACAACCTGATGGAGCTTCTGATCCTGATGGACGCGCTCAAACGCGCATCGGCGCGCAGGATTACCGCGGTGATGCCCTACTTCGGTTACGCGCGCCAGGATCGGAAGTCGGCGCCGCGCGCTCCGATTTCGGCAAAGCTCGTTGCCAACCTGATCGAGCGGGCTGGCGCGGATCGGGTGATGACGCTGGACCTGCATGCCGGCCAGATCCAGGGATTTTTCGACATCCCAATGGACAATCTGTTCGCAGCTCCGGTGATGGTTCGCGACATCAAAGAGCGGTTTCCGCTCAACGACGTGTGCATCGTCTCGCCTGACGTCGGTGGCGTTGTCCGCGCGCGCGGCCTTGCCAAGCGAATCAACGCGCCAATCGCCATCTGCGACAAGCGGCGGGAGCGGCCCGGCGAAAGCGAAGTGATGAACGTTATCGGCGACGTCGAAGGCAAAAGTTGCATCCTGATCGACGACATCGTCGACAGCGGCGGCACGCTCGTCAATGCGGCCAACGCGCTTCTCGCCCATGGCGCAACCGATGTGGTCGCCTACATCACGCACGGCGTATTGTCGGGTGGTGCAATCGCCCGGATCCAGAATTCGGAGATGAAATCGCTTGTGTTGACCGACTCGATCGAACCAACGGAAGCGGTCCGGACTGCTCGGAACATTCGCGTTCTGAGCATCGCGACCTTGATGGCCGAAGCGATCGCGCGCACGAGCCGCGAGGAGAGCGTTTCCAGTCTCTTCTACTGATCCTCACGGTCGATCGCCGGTCACGACACGGCTGCTATCCCGCCGTGACAGCTGCGCCGGTGACCACAAAACGACGGTTGCTCGCATGCTCGGGCGCGGATATAGGACTGGCTCTTGCCGTCGGGTCTTCGGTCTCGACGGGGGTGCAGCACTCCCGTGGTCGAACGACTAGAACCCGCATTGCAGAGAACGAACCACGGCCTTCATCAGCCCGCCATCGCACTGTGCCCGGTCTGCATGCATTTGCGGGAACCGGTCTCGGATCGGCCGGGCGTGGGCCTTGGACCAAGCGGCCGCAGCACCCTTGGAGGCTGGGCCAAACCGAACAGGGCCTGACAACGGAGCCTCAGGGCTCGATGTCTCAGGTCCATCGTTGTTTTTGGAGAAGACAATGGTTGCTCAAATCGAAGCAACGTCGAGACCTCGGGCCGGTAAGGGGGCCGCCCGGGCCTCTCGTCGCGACGGCCGCGTCCCGGCCGTAATCTACGGGAACAAAAAAGAACCAGCCTTGATCGACATCGATGCAAATGAACTCTCGAAGCTGATCTCGCGGGGCCGGTTCTACGCCTCGGTGTTTGAGGTCGCGATCGACGGCAAGGTCGAGCGTGTGCTGCCGCGGGACGTTCAGCTGCATCCGGTCAAGGATGTGCCAATCCACGTCGACTTCCAACGCGTCAACGAGGATGGCCGCGTGCGGGTGTCGGTCCCGGTGGAATTCCTCAACCGCGACAAGTCGCCCGGACTGAAGCGCGGCGGCGCTTTGAACGTGGTGCGACATGAGGTCGAGGTCTACTGCCCGGCTGACAGCATACCGGCGGCCTTCGAGATTGACCTCGGCGAAGTCAACATCGGCACGTCGATCCACATCTCGTCCGTACAGCTCCCTCAAGGAGTCACGCCAACGATTACGAGTCGCGATTTCACCATCGCAACAATCGTCGGCAAGGGCGGCAAAGCCGAGGAACCCGGCGCCTGATCATTTGGCCCCGGCAGCAGTCCGGCATGACGCTCATCGCTCGCGGCGCGCGCCAAGCTGAAGGCGCGGCCGCAAGACGCTGCAGCGTGTGATCACCGGGGGCACGGCATGGCAGGCGCAACCATGAAGCTCTTTGTCGGTTTGGGTAATCCTGGCGCCAAGTATGCGTCCAACCGGCACAATATCGGCTTCATGGCGCTCGACCGTATCCAGGCCCGGCTCGCGGCGGGCCCGTGGCGGAGCCGTTTTCAGGGCCATGCGAGCGACGCCTCGGCTGGCGGTAAACGGCTGCTGCTGCTTAAGCCTCACACCTACATGAACGAAAGTGGCCGCGCGGTCGCTGAGGCAGTCCGGTTTTTGAAGATCGCCCCTGCCGACGTGATTGTGTTCCACGACGAACTCGATCTCGCGCCCGGCAAGGTCCGCGTGAAGATCGGCGGCGGACATGCTGGGCATAACGGGTTGCGCTCGATTGCAGCCCAAATCGGCGCAGAGTTCGTTCGCGTGCGGATCGGCATCGGACATCCGGGGGCGAAGGAACTCGTATCTGGCTACGTGCTGCACGATTTCGCCAAGTCCGATGCCGCATGGGTCGAGCCGTTGCTGGACAAAGTGGCCGATGATTGTGCTGTGCTCGCTGCCGGTGACGTGGCGCGCTTCCAGGCACTGATCGGGCAGTCCGCAAGCGGCGAGGCTGGCGGCCTGCCCCGAGGCCGGGGGGGCGCTGGAGGCAAAGGTGCCTCAGAGCCAGCGACGATTTCAGGAGCGGGCGGATCGCGCGGGACGCGAGCTGCCCACGCGGCCAAACAGGGCAGAGCCGTCGGGCCAAACCGGCCAAGCCAACGCGATCTTGCCCGCCGTGCTGCGGCACATCGAGAAGCCGTCACCGAGATACGACGCCCGCCGATTGAGACGGAAGAGAACGCCGAGCAGGTCGCGCCACAAAAGCCGAAGGGCTCGATTGCCGATCAACTCGCCCGGCTGTTTGGGCGAAAAGCAGAACGGGACTGACCGTCGTCCGTCGCGACGGGCCGTGGGCTGAGGCCCACGCCATGTCGACGGACGTCCTGAAGAGGACCAAATAAGGGACCGCGACGCAGATGGGATTCAAGATGGGCATCGTCGGGCTGCCAAACGTCGGCAAGTCGACACTCTTCAACGCGCTCACCCAAACAGCAGCGGCCGAGGCTGCGAATTATCCATTCTGCACGATAGAGCCGAACGTCGGAGAAGTCGCCGTGCCGGACGCGCGGCTCGATGCGCTCGCCAAGATCGGAAAGAGCGCGCAAATCCTGCCAACGCGTCTCACCTTCGTCGATATTGCGGGCCTTGTCCGGGGCGCCTCCCAAGGAGAAGGGCTCGGCAATCAGTTCCTCGCCCATATCAGAGAAGTGGACGCGATTGCCTATGTCCTCAGATGCTTTGAGGACGGTGACATCACGCATGTCGAAGGGCGGGTCGACCCCCTGGCCGATGCCGAGACCGTTGAAACCGAACTGATGTTGGCCGATCTCGAAAGCCTAGAAAAGCGTCGTGTCGCCCTCGAGAAGAAGGCCAAAGGCACCGACAAGGAAGCCAAGGCAACACTCGAACTTGTCGACAAAGCCCTCGCCGCGTTGAGAGAGGGCAAGCCAGCACGCACTGTCGGGCTGACAGAGGAAGAAAAGCCCGGGTTCCGCATGCTGCAGCTCTTGACTGGCAAGCCCGTACTTTACGTCTGCAACGTCGAGGAAGGCTCTGCTGCCATCGGAAACGCGTTCTCGGCGCGCGTCGAAGCGCGGGCGGCTGAAGAAGGCGCAACGAGCGTTGTCATCTCAGCTCGCATCGAGGCCGAGATCGCAACCCTCGAACCCGACGAGCGCGCCGAATTCCTCGCGACACTCGGCCTCGAGGAACCGGGGCTCAACCGGCTCATCCGGGCGGGCTATGCATTGCTCGATCTCGTGACCTATTTCACGGTCGGGCCGAAGGAGGCGCGAGCCTGGACCATCACGCGCGGAACCAAGGCCCCGCAAGCCGCGGGCGTCATCCATTCGGACTTCGAGAAGGGCTTCATTCGCGCTGAAACGATCGCGTATGATGCGTTCATCGCTCACAGCGGCGAGGCTGGTGCCAAAGAAGTCGGCAAGATGCGGCTCGAGGGGAAAGAGTACGTCGTCCAGGACGGCGATGTGATGCATTTCCGTTTTGCGACCTGATCCAGCGCACGAGGAGCCGACACGATGATCCGTGCATCGACCCTTGCGACGTGGGACGACTTCGAGCCGGGTCAGACGTACTCTTTGGGCTCTTTCGCCGTCGATCTCGATGAAGCGCGCGCTTTCGATGCAGCCTTCGCGGCTCCGGGTATCGGGCTCAGGCCGTCATCGATGTACCTGACCGCGCGGATGATGCGGGCGATTACGGACGGCTATCTCGCGAAGGCTGCAGGCCTTGGCGCCGGCGGCATCGACTGGGTGCGTTGGGGTGCAACAGCGGCTGCGACGGGACTTCGGGACGGCGACATCCTCGACGCCACGATGACCTGCATCGCCAAGCGTCCGCTCGCATCGCGTCCTGGCGTTGGGCTCGTCGTCATCGAGCAGGCGCTGAAGCGAACAGACGGCACGTTGGTGCTCGGCTGGCGGTCGAACCAGTTCTTGCGGTTGCGGGACGCGCTCATCGACGTGGCGTCAACGGGCGCGCGCCCCACCCAAACCGGCCCAAGCGAGACGCGCGGTGTGCGTCTCGCGTTGGCGCCGAATGTGACTGTTCTCGGCGCACACACGTTCAGGCGGGAAGAGATCATCGCGTTTGCCGCTCGCTATGACCCGCAGGGCTTCCACCTCGATGATGCGGCTGCGGCCCGCAGCATGTTCGGCGCGCTTTGCGCATCGGGCTGGCACACATGCTCGGTCTGGCACCGTTTGATGAGCGATGAGCTTGTGCGGCGTGCGGCGTTCGCGAAGTTCGCCGGTCGCGCCGATGAGAGGCTTGGCGCCGAGAGCGGCCCTGCTGAGCCGTCGCGTGTGCGCTTGTCGGGGCTTGCCGCGCTCAAATGGCTTCGCCCCGTCTACGTCGACGAAACCGTCACCTTTGTGGCCGGTGCGGCGGCCTCGGACACCGGTGCCGGGCCGACATACGCGTGCCGCGGGCTGCTCGCAGACGGGACACCCGTGTTCGAGGTGGACGTGCTCACCGAACCGTCCGATCTGTGACCGGTTCGGGGGCGACGGCGGGAGCGATCTGCCGTGGCCTCACAGCGCCTGCGCCCGCTGCCCATAGGTCTTGAACTTCTCCAGCACCTCGTCCATCTCGCCGTCGCTCAACAACTTTGGTCCACCGAGCTTTAGCACCTCGACGTATTGGGCGGCGAGGGTTTCGACCTCGCCTGCAAGCTCAAGGGCGCTGGCGAGATCGACCCCGATCGCCGTTTGGCCATGATTGGCCATCAGGCAAGCGTCGCGATGGCGAAGACCGTCAGCGACATGTCGCGCGAGGTCATCACTGCCAAAAATGGCGTAGGGAACGCACGGGATGTCACGTCCGCCCGCCACCGCGACCATGTAGTGAAATGCGGGTATCGGCTCGTGACGACACGCCAGGACAACGGCAGCTGGAGAGTGGCAGTGCACGACGGCATTGCGATCTGGACGGGCGGCGAGGGCTGCGAGGTGGAATTGCCATTCACTCGACGGCTTGCGCTGGCCGCCGGGGCATGTGCCGTCGCTCGCGACGAAGACGATATCGCCGTCGGCAAGATCGACATAGGCGACGCCGGATGGCGTGATCAGCATCCCACCCTCGTGCCGCACGGATACGTTCCCGGAGCGACCCGGCGACAAGCGAAGCTCGGACATCCGCCGCGCCGTTGCAACCACCGCCGAGCGTGCGCCGGTCTCAGCCGTCGAGCGACGTCTCGGGCGCAACTGGTTGCGCGGCGGGCTGCGGAGCTTGGCACCCGTCGGTGCGGTGCTGGTCTCTTTGCGTGCCACGTCAGACACTCCTGCTCCTGCATGATCGGATCGGGTGTAGCAGCGAGCACGGCTGGGTCCCGGTCCGATCGCCCGAGTTGCAGCCAGCACACGACACCACTGCCACTGATACAGCAGACGAGGTCACCATGACGTTTCCAATTCCCGTTACCGTGCTGTCAGGTTTCCTCGGCTCGGGCAAGACGACCGTGCTCAAGCATCTGCTCAAGCGCCCGGACATGGCTGGAACGGCCGTCATCGTCAACGAGTTCGGTGAGGTCGGGCTCGACGACGCGCTGCTCGAGGCGACGCAAGAAGAAATGGTGACGCTGCCATCGGGATGCATCTGCTGTGCAGTGCGTGGCGATCTCGTCAAGGCGCTCACCGGCCTTGCCGATCGCGTCATGTGCGGGGACGTTGAACGCCTCGATCGCATCGTAATCGAGACGACGGGGCTCGCGGACCCTGCTCCGATCGCCCATACGCTGATTACGGATCAGGACCTATTCCGGCTGTTCCAGTTCGACGGGATCGCCGTAACGGTCGATGCGGAGCTCGCCGCCCATCAGATCGAGGCCCATGTCGAGCCAGCACGCCAGATCGCGGTCGCAGACCGACTGCTGATCACCAAAACGGATCGCGCACCGAGCGAGGCTGTTGCGGCCATGGAGAAGCGCCTCTCGAGGCTCAACCCCGGCGCAGCGCGCCGTGTCGTCGTCGCCGGCGTGTGCAGGCCGGAGGATGTTTTCGGCCTCGAGGCATTCGAACCGACGGCCGTCAAAGCGCATGCCGAAGGCTGGCTTGCCGCCAGCGCTTACAGCCAGACGGATCAGCCGACGCACTGCAGTGTTGCAGATTGCGGACACGATCACACGCAGGGGCATCGCCATGGCAGCGACGACGCGCGTGGTCACCTGCACGGGCTCGAAAGCTTTTGCCTCACCTATGACACGCCACTCGACGGCCGTAAGCTGTCGTTCGCTCTCGAACTCTTGCGACAGACCTATGGCGAGCGCCTGCTGCGGCTGAAGGGAATCGTCCACATCGCCGGCGAAGAACAGCCGTTTGTGGTCCACGGCGTGCAGCACGTGTTCTATCCGCCGGCGCCGATCGACGGCGACCTCGCCCGGGCCGATCCCCGAAGCCGGTTGGTTTTCATCGTCAAAGACCTCAAGCCCGAGCAGGTGCGGACCATCTTTACGCCTTTGGGCAACGAAACGACCTGACCGCGAAGGGTTCAGCCGTCACGGCCATAGAGCTTGGCGAGCGCACCACGCTCGGCGGCAACAACGCCGCGCTCCGTTATCAGCCCACTGACAAGCCGCGCGGGCGTCACGTCAAAGCCTGGATTGGCGGCAGGTGAGCCGGGTGCTGCAATTTCGACGGTGACAACGTCGCCATTCGGCAGACGACCCGTCATCGCCAGCACCTCCTCCTGGCCGCGCTCCTCGATCTCGATGTCGGCGCCCGTGTCGAGCGTCCAGTCGATCGTGGTATGAGGCAGAGCGACGTAAAACGGGACTGCATTGTCCTGCGCCGCAAGCGCTTTGAGATACGTGCCGATCTTGTTCGCGACATCGCCGTTCGCCGTGACGCGATCGGTGCCGACGAGACAGAGATCGACCAAGCCCTGCTGCATCAGGTGGCCGCCAGCGTTGTCCACCACGATGGTATGTGGCACGCCGTGGCTGCCAAGCTCCCAGGCGGTCAGTGCGGCACCCTGGTTGCGCGGACGCGTTTCGTCGGCCCAGACGTGCACGGGTATCCCCTTGTCGTGTGCCATGTAGATGGGGGCGAGGGCGGTGCCCCAGTCCACCGTGGCGATCCAGCCGGCATTGCA
>JBHJOC010000062.1:0-21648 GCA_050330095.1 Hyphomicrobiaceae bacterium | reverse complement strand
GTATCGATGCAGCGGACGTCTCGGTCATCACACTAGCAAGCGATTTGGGCGCGAGGGGCTGCGAGCGGCTTCACGTCAAGCCGGTAGACCCGGATCGCGGTGTCGTGGAAGAGAGCGTTGCGGGCGTCTGGATCGAGATCGGCGGTCGCTGCGAGATAACCGTCGATGATGGTTGGATAGTCGCCGCACAGCCCATCCACCGGGAAGTTGGATGCGATCATGCAGCGATCGGGACCGAAGGTGTCGATCGCGAAGCGGATTACGTCGCGATGATCGTCGAGCCTCCAGCGTCGTCCCGCGATCCCCATCCCTGAGACCTTGAGTGTCGTCTGCGGTGCGGACGCTGCGCGTTCGAGGGCCCGACGCCAGCCCGCGAGCCCCGCCTCCGACCGATCGACCGGAGTGAACATGTGATTGATCACAACGGGTGTTTCTGGAAACTCCATGATGAGATCGATCAGTTCGTCGACGTGCCACCACGGCGCTTGAAGTTCGTAGTGCAGCCCGAAGCGCTGAAGCTTGGCGTAGCCGCGGCGAAACGCCGGATCGCTAAGGCTGCCCGGTGTGCCAGGCATGACGAGATCCGGTCTTGCGGCGGTGACCGGCTTCTGGCGGATCCCTTTGACGAACGGCCATGCGCCATGGCCTGCGAGCACCACCTCGATATCGGGTCGCGCAAGCCAGGCCCGAGCGACGTGCCCGACATAAGCGCGATGGCCGCTGAGCGTGTCAGCGAGCCATGCTGTCTCCGCAACCTGGTCCTCTGGGTCCCACTCGCCCTCCATCGTCACGTGCGCGACGACGTTGAAACCGGCTGCGTCGCCATCGTAGTCGGCGGGCAGGTAGGTCCGCTTCAATGGCGTCGTATCGCCGTATCGGAACGGTTCGCGGGAGTCGGGGCGCAGCCACGGGTGGCGACCGTGCGCCGGTTCCCAGATGTGATGATGACAGTCGATGAAGGGCTGGGTCCGGAGTGCGGCTCGGATGGCTTCGGTCATGGCACTGCCTCGTCGCGATTGGGCCTACCCAATGCCAGCGCCCACATGCACGCAGCCTCGAGGGCGCCGACCCGCGTGCGTGCCGAAGATGTGGCTGGACTTCGAACCGTCGCGAGCCGCGCTGCGATCCGCATCGCTTCCCGTGTGGCGCCAAGATCGGCGCGGCCCTGGCCGGCAATATCGTAGGCGGTTCCGTGCGCTGGCGTGCAAACGGGGAAGGGATAGCCGCCGATCAGTGTCACGCCACGTTCAAAGCCCATCAGCTTCATAGCGATCTGGCCCTGGTCGTGATACATTGTTTGAACCGCGTCGTAATCGCCGCGCCGAGCCCGCAGGAACACTGTGTCTGACGGAAACGGCCCATCACAGATGATGCCCGCGCTCTGCGCGTCCTCGACTGCCGGAGCGATTTCCTCGTCGTCCTCGTGCCCAAAGTTGCCGCCGTCGCCCGCATGCGGATTGAGGGCTGCGACTGCAATCCTCGGTGCTGCGAAACCGGCGGCCCGCATGCTGCGATCGGTGAGCTGAAGGGCGTCCAGGACCGCGCGTCGGGTGATGCGCTCGGCCACTTGCGACAGGGGAATGTGTGATGTCACACGTGCATTCCAGAGCTCGGCGAGGATGTTGAACTCGCGGCCCTGACCAGCGCCGTCCGTCGCCTCGTCGATGATTGCGATCTCGTCGACGTATGGCGCATGGAAAAGTCGCATGGCGTGCTTGTTGAATGGCGTAAAGGTGCAAGCGTCTGCGCCGCCTAGAGCTGCAAGGCGAAGTGCTGCCCGGAAGTTCGTCAGCGCAAACCGTCCACCTGCCGGGGTGGCGACCCCCTGGGTCGCGTTCTGCGCGTCGAACGTTTCGAGGTCGACCAGGATCGCGCCATCGGACGGGGGAAGCCGAGCCTCGCCCGGCCGCCAGACCGGCAGGTCGATCGTGACGCCAGCGTGTGCGGCACCGAGCGACAACACGCGCGCATCGCCGATCACGATGTAGTTCGCCAACGCGCGCGCCTCGGCGTCACAGAGGATGCGCGCTGTCAATTCGGGGCTTATGCCCGACGGATCGCCCATCGCGAGTGCGAGGGTCGGGCGGGTCTCTGTCACGGCTTATCCTCCCAAAAGAACATCCGGCGCCTCGTTGGCGTGGGCGCCGCCAGTTCCGCCGCAAAGCAGACCCGATGACGCTTAAGGTTGCAAGTCACCGAGCGCCGGTGCACAGCCAGTGATGGAACTGCCCGGCGAAATCCGCAGGGCTCAGAGCCCCGAGACCACGATGCCGACCGTCTCGACGCCAATCGGACCGATCGCGGTCCACGACAACCGTTGCGCAAGCGACGCGGCGCCGCTTGCGCTGGTACACGGCGCTGGTGGTCAGGCGCGCGACTGGCCGGCTGAATGGCGCTACCGGATGAATGTGCGTCAGACGCTGGGTGTCGTGCGGCTTCCGCAAACCGGCCCACTTGCACCCAGGCGCGTGGTCGCCATCGATCTGCCAGGCCATGGCGCCTCGCCAGGTCCTGGCTGCGACAACGTTGTACGCTACGCCGAGGTGGTGTCAGCCGTCGTCGAGGCGATCGGTCTCGATCACGTCGCGGTCGCCGGCCACTCGATGGGCGGGGCCATCGCCCTTGAGGTCGCGCGTCGCGCGCCTTCCTGGCTCGCTGGCGTCGTCATCGTCGGGTCTGCTGCGAAGATCCCCGTGACGGAGCAGATCTTGACCGGTCTCAAGTCGGATTTCGGGGCCACGTGCGATGCGATCGCGCGCTATTCCTGGGCGCGTGAAGCACCGGCTGCTCTGCGTGAAACCGGGCGGCGCCGGCTCAGGGCTTGCGATCCTGACGTCGTCTATAGTGATTTCCTCGCCTGCAGCCGTTTCGACGCCAGCGACCATCTGCGCGACTTGGACCTTCCGGCGCTCATCTTGGCCGGCACAAGCGACAAAATGATCCGGCCTGACGCGAGCGCGGCGCTTGCGGCGTCCATCCGCGGTGCGGAGTTTGTCACGATCGCAGGCGGTGGGCACTTTTTTCACCTCGAGCAGCCCGCACCGACCGCGCGCGCCATCAACGCGTTTCTAGCGCGGCGGGTTGATCAAACGCGCTGATTGGCAACAGGAGGACAGGCCGCGTGTCCGCAACAGTCACATCAGAAAGTTCTGCGGTGCTGTCACAGTGACCGGGGGGCAATGCCGTGAACCCGAAGAGCACTGGCAACGTCGACATGGTCCGTGACGTGCACCGTCGCAAAGCCGAGATCAGCCGCGGTCTCGATGTTTTTGGCGCTGTCGTCAATGAACACGCAGTCCGCAGCGTTCAGCCCGTAGCGCTTCAGGAAGAGGCGGAAAATCGCTGGGTCCGGCTTGATCAGGCGCTCGTGCGCCGAGACGACCACGCCGTCGAACGTGGACAGGAACGCGAACCTGTCAAGGCACTCGGCCCACTTCTTCGCGCTGAAATTGGTGATCGCATAGACCGGCGTCCCGGACGACCTTAGCTGGTCGAGCAAGGCGACGTGGTCGTCGATGGCGTGCGGGACCATGACGTGCCACTGCTGGTCGAAGGCGCGGATTTCGCGCTCCCATTCGGGATGGCGCGTAACGAGTTCTTCGACCGCCCGATCGAAATCGGCACCTCGGTCGAGTTCGATGTTCCAGGCCGCCGTCACGATGTGCGACATGAACCAAGCCATCTGGGCCGGCTCCGGGAAGAACTGGCGGTAGAGCAGGCGCGGGTCCCATCGGATGAGCACGTTGCCAACATCGAACACGACGACAGAGCGGGAAGCGGTCATGAAACTTGCTCTCAACGGCGCGGTGCGCCCGAACAGAAGGGTGGATAATGATGCGCGGCGTCTACCGTTTCGGTGTATCGGGCCTGCTCGACACGGTAATGACGGTGCGCTTTGGACGAGGGATGTGAAAAGTTCGGGTTTGGCGCTCACGCCGCACCGGCGTCCGTTTGCCGATTGGGGCAGCTTGCGTTAGGCGAGAACCCATGCGCAGGCCATCGACACGCGCTGAGGCGCCAGCAAAACATGACGGACCCGAGACCGATCCAGCCGGCGAGATCGGTCGCTCCGTCACGCCGTCGATGGCGCAGTACCTCGAAATCAAGACCGCCAATCCCGATAGCCTGCTCTGGTATCGGATGGGCGATTTTTATGAGCTTTTCTTCGAGGATGCTGTCGTTGCAGCCGAAGCGCTCGGAATCGTTCTGACCAAGCGCGGCAAGCATCTCGGCCAGGATATCCCGATGTGTGGCGTGCCGGTCGTTCGGGCCGACGAATACCTGCAGCGCCTGATCCGTCTCGGCCACCGTGTTGCGGTGTGCGAGCAACTCGAAGACCCTGCCGAGGCGCGCAAGCGCGGGTCGAAAGCCGTCGTTCGCCGTGACGTCGTGAGGCTCGTCACGCCCGGGACGCTGACCGAGGAGGCCCTGCTCGACGCACGCGCCCGGAATTTTCTCATAGCGCTGTTCCGGCCTACAGGCTCGCAGCAGATGCCCGAGATCGCGATTGCGGCGTTCGAGCTGTCGACCGGGGAACTCGAAATCGGAACCTTCCGGCTCGACGATCTTGGTGGCGAGCTTGCGCGCCTTGCGCCGCGCGAAGTTCTGGTTGCGGAGCGCGGTGCCGGTCCCGTTGGCCGGCGCGCTGACACTTCTGACGCCGGCGCGGATCTTCATGCGCTGTTGCAGCGCCTTGCGAGTGACGATCTCGCCGTAACACACGTGCCTGCGCCGTCGTTCGACAGCTTCGGTGGCGAGACCGACTTGACCGCGGCCCTTGGTGTTGCAGATCTCGGAGCATTCGGCTCGTTCACGCGGGCAGAACTCGCCTGTGTGGGTGCGCTGTTGCGCTATGTGCATCTGACGCAGGTCGGCCAGCGGCCGGTCGTGCGCGCGCCCCGCCGGATCGGTGCTGGTGCGACCCTCACAATTGACGCTGCAACGCGTTCGAGCCTCGAATTGACGCGCTCGGCACGTGGCGAACGGGCCGGCAGCCTTCTTGCTGCCGTCGATCGCACGGTGACTGGAGCCGGGGCGCGAGAGCTGGCTTCGCGCCTCGCCGCGCCATTGACGGATCCCGCAGAGATCAATGCGCGCCTCGACGCTGTGGCGTATTTCACAGAGGCCGATTACCTCCGCGACGCGCTGCGCTCCGACTTGCGCGGCGCCCCTGATATCGCACGCGCCCTGTCGCGCTTGGCACTCATGCGTGGCGGGCCGCGCGATCTTGCAGCTGTGCGCGACGCGCTTCGGATCGCGGGCCGTGTCCGCGAACTGATCAAGCTCCGCACGCCCGAAGGGCTGCCACGGGAAATCGAAACGGCAGTCGATGGGCTCACTGCGGCACCCGCGGAACTCGGGCAGCGGCTCCTTCATGCACTCGTCGAAGACCCGCCTGCCACCCGCCGCGATGTTGGCTTCGTGAAAGACGGCGTGTCGAGCGAACTCGACACGGCGCGGGCGCTGTCGGCTGACAGTCACAAGGTGATGGAAGCTCTCGAGACGCGCTACATCGAGGAGACTGGCGTCAAAGCGCTGAAACTCCGTCACAACAACATTCTCGGCTATTTTCTCGAGGCACCAGCCGGTGCGGCAAAGCCCCTGCTCGAGCCCCCGCTGTCGGCCACATTCCGGCACCGCCAGACGATGGCGAATGCCGTCCGCTTTACGACAGACGATCTTGCCCGCCTCGAAGGACAGGTCGCTTCCGCTGGTGAGCGTGCTCTCGCGATTGAGCAGGAGATCTTCGCAGAACTGGCGCGCGAGATCGGCGCCAACGAGCGGGCGCTGACCACGGTCGCAACCGGCCTCGCTGTGCTCGACTGCATCGTCGCACTCGCTGAACTGGCGCGCGAACAGGATTATTCCCGCCCGGACGTTCACGCAGGCCCCGGCCTCGCCATCGCAGGGGGTCGCCATCCGGTGGTCGAGCAGGCCTTGAAGGCGCTGCGCGGCGATCCGTTCATCGAGAACGATTGCGTTCTGGGCGAACCCGCGCGCCAGGATCGCCCACCAGGCTTCGAGGAAGCCGGCGCTGCGCGGATCTGGCTCGTGACCGGGCCCAACATGGCAGGCAAGTCGACATTCCTGCGCCAGTGCGCGCTGATCGTGCTGATGGCGCAGGCTGGCTCATTCGTGCCTGCGATGTCGGCCCGCATTGGCGTTGTCGACCGGCTGTTCTCACGCGTTGGTGCATCGGACGATCTCGCCCGCGGTCGCTCCACGTTCATGGTAGAAATGGTCGAGACAGCGGCGATTCTCAATCAGGCCACAGCCCGCTCGCTCGTCATTCTCGATGAAATTGGCCGCGGCACTGCAACTTACGATGGGCTCTCGATCGCTTGGGCCACCGTCGAGCATCTCCACGATGCGATCGGGTGCCGCGCCCTGTTTGCGACCCACTATCACGAGCTGACAGCGCTGACGAAGCGGCTGTCGGGCCTTGCAAACGTCACGATGGACGTTAAGGAACATGGCGCTTCGATCGTGTTCCTGCATCGCGTTCGCCCCGGCGCAGCCGATCGCTCCTACGGGATCCACGTTGCACGTCTCGCGGGCCTTCCGGAGCCTGTGATCGCGCGGGCTTCCGAAGTGCTCGAGACGCTTGAGACCTCGGCAGACGCGAAGCCCGCGATTTCCGCGCTGGACGACCTTCCCTTGTTTTCAGCCGCGCGTCCCAAGGGATATGCTGCGCGGCGGCCCAGTGATCCGAGTGCCGTCGAAGCGCTCGTCGATACGACCCATCCCGACGAGTTGACGCCCCGCGCTGCGCTCGACGTACTTTATCGCCTGAAGGCGCTGCGGCGCGAGGCTTGAGGCTTTGCATCCCTGCAGCAGTGGGCGCGCGCGCGCCCCAAAGCTAGGACCCATCTCCATGTCGACGATGCCTGTTTCTGAATTCATGCTGACGGAGGCATCGCCGCCTGAGGGGCGCGTGCCGCTTTCCGAAGATCTCTTCAATCAGATCTCAGCAATTCAGGAGACGTTTGATGCATCGGACGAGTGTCGCCGCGAAATCGTTGCCTTGCTGAAAACGGCGCATACTGACGCCCTGGTTCATGCGCGCACGATGCTTGATGCGACCGGAAGCGGAATGAGGGCTTCGGCGGTGATTTCCGATCGCATGGATGCGATCGTGGCAGCGCTTTTCCGACACGCGCGCTCGCACGTGTTCCCGCCCTCGGTCGATGACGAGTCTGATCAGCTTGCGATTGTTGCAACAGGTGGATACGGGCGTGGCCATCTTGCACCCTTTTCCGACATCGACCTTCTGTTCGTGGTGCCGTTCCGCCAATCGCCCTGGGGCGAGAGCGTCGCTGAATACATCCTTTACGTCCTGTGGGACCTCGGCCTCAAAGTCGGGCATGCGACCCGCAACATCGAGCAGTGCGTACGGCTTTCCAACGGGGACATGACGATTCGGACGGCGCTCGTCGATGCGCGCTTCATCGACGGCACGCGCGCCCTCTACGACGCTTTCGATGAGCGGTTCTGGTCGGATGTGCGCTCGACCTCGGCACGCACATTCGTTGAGGCCAAAATGCGCGAGCGAGACCAGCGCCATGAGCGGACGGGCAAGAGCCGGTTTCTCGTCGAGCCTAATGTGAAGGATGGCAAGGGGGGCTTGCGCGACCTTCACACCATTCATTGGTTGTCCAAATACCTGACGGGCAAGGGGACGGGGCAAGGCGCCGTGGCAGAGGGCGTGTTCTTGTCGAGCGAACTTGCAACGCTCCGGCGATGCGAAGATTTTCTTTGGACGGTGCGGTGCCACATGCACTTCCTGGCCAATCGCGCCGAGGAGCGGCTGACCTTTGACCTCCAGCCCGAGCTTGCGGCGCGTTTGCATTATCGGGACGGCGCTGGCCTCAGGGCGGTCGAGCGGTTCATGAAGCACTATTTCCATGTCGCCAAGGACGTCGGAGACCTGACGCGTACGATCTCGACGGCACTGGAGTTGAGGCAGTTGAAAGCCGTTCCTCAACTGGCATCAGTGCTCAATCCCTTGACCTGGACGCTGCGCCGCAAAGTGCGTCAGCGGACGGATTTTCGAATCGAGAGCGGGCGCATCCAGCTCGCCGATCCCAAAGTGCTCGAACGCGACCCCTTGAACCTTTTAAGAATTTACAAGGTCTCCGTCGAAACCGGAGCACTGTTTCACCCGGAAACGATCCGCCGCATCCGTCTCGATGGACGCCTCATGCAGAAAGGCGTGCGCCGGACGCCGGAAGCCGCCCGCCTGTTTCTCGAGTTGTTGTGCGATAGCAAAGCGCCCGAAGACATTTTGCGGCGGATGCATGCGATGGGGGTTCTCGGCCGCGTGATGCCGGAGTTCCAGGCGGTGACCGCGATGATGCAGTTCAACATGTATCATCATTACACGGTCGATGAGCACCTGCTTCGGACCGTCGGCGAGCTTCGCGCGATCGAAAGTGGTGCGGCAGCCATCGAGCTGCCGGTCAGCACCGACGTGTTTCCCCAGATCAAGAACCGGCGCGTTCTTTATCTCGCCGCTCTCATCCACGACATCGGCAAGGGCCGGCCGGAGGATCATTCGATCGCCGGCGCGCGGCTTGCGCGCACGATCGCTCAACGTCTTGGGCTCACTTCGTCTGAAACGGAACTTGCCGTTTGGCTGGTGCGCGAGCACCTCGCCATGAGCAGCGTTGCCCAAAGTCGCGATCTCGCCGATCCGCGTACGATCAGCGATTTCGCGGCGCGTGTTGGTAATCTCGAGCGCCTGCGCCTCTTGTTGCTGCTGACGGTCGCCGACATCAGGGCCGTGGGACCTGGCACCTGGAACGGCTGGAAGGGCCAGTTGCTGCGCCAGCTCTACTATGCGACCGCCGCGCAGTTGACCGATGACGAGGCTGCGCTGCCGCGCCCCGATCAGGTGGAGGCAGCGCAAGCCGAACTGCGCGCCGCCTTATCCGATTGGGTGCCGGCGGAGGTCGAGGCCGTGATCGCACGCCATTATGACGACTACTGGCTCCGCACCGAAGTTGGCCGCCAGGTCGAGCACGCCAAACTGCTGCGTGAAATTGCGCGGCGCGAGCCGAAGATCGCAACGGCGTTCCGGTCCGACGCCTTCACCGAGATCACAGAACTCATGGTGATTGCACCCAATCACCCGCGTCTCTTGGCGCTGTTTTCGGGCTGCTGCGCGGCGGCTGGCGCCAATATCATCGGCGCTCAGATCAATACCACCCGCGATGGGCTCGTGATTGATGACTTCCAGTTACAGCGCGCTTTCCCCGATCTTGAAGATGAAAACCGCAGGGCCAGGCGCATCTCGGATACGATCGAGCGGGTTCTTAAGGGGGAGGTGCGGCTTGCGGCGCTCCTTAAGGAGACAGCAGCGCGGAAGACGAGCCGCGGGCGCGCGTTCGATGTTCCGACAGAGATCCACGTCGACAACACGCTTTCCGACCAGTTCACGGTGATCGACGTGTCGTGCCGCGACCGCCCGGGCCTGCTTTACACGCTGACGAGCGTGCTCTCGGACCTCAACCTCGACATCAACTCGGCGCGCATCACCACCTATGGCGAGCGCGCGCAGGACGCATTCTACGTGACCGACCTGACGTCGCGGAAGATCATCGATCCCGATCGCAAAGCCTCGATTGCGCAGGCGCTGCACAAGGCTATCGAGAAAGGCGGTGTTTGAAGTGGTGTGCGGTGCGCAAGGCAATATGAGCTATTCCGGCGCCTTGAGGCGTCCAGTCAACCGCCCTCAGGCCGCGTGATCACGGCGGACCTCGAACACTTCCATGATGCGGGCGCCGCGGTGGGGGCCATCACACACGAACGTCCAAGCGCCGCCTGTGAACGTGTCGCAGAGTTTGACGCCCTTCACGAGGATCCAGTGGCCTTCTTTACCCTTGTGGATCGCCAGCAGGTAATAGACCCAAGCGTTGCGAGGCTTCTGCATCCAGGTCCAGAGCGTCGGGCGCTCTTTGCGTTCGAGGTGCAGGAAGCACTCAGCCGCCACCATGCGATAGCCGTAGTGCGCCAGCGCGGCCTCAACGTCCTCAGCGTAAGTGCCAACGACCGCGCTCCTTGAGGATTTCGCTAGGCCTCGGAACGCGCGCACGGCCTCTTCGACCTTCGACACCGGGAAGCCCGTGATCGCGGAAATGACGGTCGGCCCGCACCAAGCCGTGCGACCCGTGTCGTTCAGGGCATCGTTCAGGGTCGATGTCGCGCGGTGGCCCTGAGGGCTCAGCGAACTTGGCATCCTTGCCACCCGGTTGATAAAGCGCGAGCATCGAACCCAATCCGTTAAGGCTTGGTTAACCAAGCCTGTCCGCGCCGTCGTTTTCGGTGCGCTGATGTGAAAGGAACCGCCTTGGTCGAGGATGACGATGCCCAGAGCGCTAGCCAGAGTGCAGGTGTGAGCGCGAGCACGAACGCTGTCGCTGGTCGAGCAGAAGACCGCGGCTTCCTGCGGGACTTGCAAAGTTACGGGGACCGAGACTTCTCGATCTACATGCGGCGGGCGTTCGCGCGCAGCCAGGGCTTCCAACTCGACGAACTCGCCCGGCCGGTCGTGGGCATCGCCTACACCCATTCGCGGTTCAATCCTTGCCACCGGCACTTCCCCGAGCTGCTCGATGCCGTCAAACGCGGCATTACGGCCGCAGGCGGGCTCGCTCTCGAGTTTCCCACCATCAGCCTTCATGAAAGCACGCTCGCGCCCAATTCGATGAAGTTTCGCAATCTCATGGCGCTTGATACCGAGGAGATGATCCGCGCGCAGCCCATGGATGCGGTGGTGCTGATGGGGGGGTGTGACAAGACGGTGCCAGCGCAACTTATGGCGGCTTTGAGCGCTGGAAAGCCCGCGATCCAGCTGATTGGCGGTCCGCAGATGACGTCGCGCTATCGGGATGAGCGTGTTGGCGCGTGCACCGATTGCCGGAAGTTCTGGACGCGGTTTCGCGCTGGCGAACTCTCGGCAGCCGAGATCGGTGCCGTCGAGGGGCGCCTCGTGACGACCGCTGGCACCTGCGCCGTCATGGGCACGGCCTCGACGATGGCAGCAATCGCAGAAGCGCTCGGTATGACGCTCCCGGGGACTGCTGCGATCCCGGCCGTTCACGCCGATCGCCTGCGGGCTGGCGAAGCGACCGGTGCCGAGGCGGTCAGGCTCGTGCAGCGCAACCTCGCGCCGGCCGACATCATCACGGGAGCTTCGATCGAGAATGCGCTCAGGGTCCTGCTTGCGATCGGCGGATCGACCAACGGCGTCATTCATTTGGCGGCCATCGCGCGCAGGCGCGGTGTCAGGCTCGACCTACGTCGCCTCAACGAGCTCTCGGAGCAGACACCCGTCCTGACCGCGGTCAAGCCGGTGGGCGATACCTACTACATGGAGGATTTCTTTGCTGCCGGAGGGCTCGGCGCCGTCTTGCGCGAGCTTAAACCGATGCTCAACCTCGCATGCACCACGGTGACTGGGGAAAGCCTTGGTGACAGGCTTGCAGCCGACGACGGCAGCTATGTCGATCGTCGCGTGATCAAGTCCGCAGCCGATCCACACGAGCCACAAGGTGGCCTCGTTGCCCTGTTCGGGACACTTGCACCCGACGGGTGCATTCTCAAGCGGTCGGCCGCCGATCGCACGCTGTTTGAACACGAAGGACGCGCCATCGTTTTCTCTTCGCTCGACGATCTCTCGGCGCGCATCGACGACCCAGACCTCGATGTCGCGGCCGACGACATCCTCGTGTTACAGAATGCAGGCCCCCGCTCGGATTGGTCGATGCCCGAAGCGGGCTTCCTGCCGATCCCGAAAAAACTGATCGCGGCTGGCGTAAAGGATATGATCAGGATCTCCGACGCGCGGATGAGCGGCACTGCGTATGGCACCATTGTGCTGCACGTTGCACCAGAAACCTCTGTTGGCGGTCCAATCGGGCTCGTTCGCACCGGCGACCGCATCAAGCTCAGTGTCGCTGACCGCAGGATCGACCTGTTGGTCGAGGAGGCCGAACTCGACCGCCGGCGCGCAGCGCTCGAACTGCCCGATCCCATGGCTGGGCGGCGGGGCTATGACCGGCTGTTCCGGTCGCACGTTTTGCAGGCGACTGAGGGTTGTGATTTCGACTTCTGCGGACCGGACACGACGACTTGATCGCGGAGCCGATGAGGTTGAGTCGCGCGCGTCGCGGCATTGTGGCACCAAATTTATGGGCATTCTGCTTGGCGAGTTGCCGCAAATCCCGCCATCTTCCTTGAGCAACTCCAAACCGGGCAGGAGTTCTGACATGAAATCAAGGGCGCGGGCGCAATGGCTCGGTTGGATGTGCGCCGCTGCAGGCGGTTTAGCGAGTGCCGCCACATTCGCAAACAACTTGCCGACCTGGGGCACCGATGAGGACGTTGGCTATGCCATCGGCCTCTGGGAGCAGCTCGAGCAGGCCCGTCTCGTCGGCGATGATCGGTTCTCGCCACGACCAACCCGTGGAGAAGCACCGCATGGCAGTGTTCAGCAGATTACCGCTGCCAACATCGACGGCCCCCCGGGTGGTGACCTTGCTAGATTGCGCGTGGTCGTCAAAGCCAACCACCGCGGCGAAGGCATCACGCCCGAAACAGTCTACGAAGATCCAAACCACGATCTGACGGGCTATGCCGTCATGGCCAAGCGGGCTCCGGGCTACGACCCTGCCAACGCCGACTGGTTTTGGGTGACCTTCAATGTCGACGGAACGGTTCGCATCTCGAACAACCGGCCACTTGCTGGCCGCATCGATACCGGGACGGACGCCGGCTGCATCGGCTGCCATCGCAAATACGGCGGGCGCGATCTGGAAATGCTGACGCGGCAGTAGGTGGGGCCGAGCGGGCAGCGCTCGGCTGTCTCCGTTGCGTGCCCGTTCAATTGGGCAGATCTGCGCAACGCACCATGCGCTTGAATTACGCCTTAGACCATGGTCTGAATCTTGTGTGGGAAGCGTCACGCAGATGGCGCAGCCGCGGGAGTTGGCGCGCTCGAACGCAAGGTTGGCACAAGGCAGATGGGTGTTTCGACTGAAACTGCGGAGGGGGGCGTCGGCCCGCTGGCCGGGCTGCGGATTATCGAACTCGGCCACTTCATCGCGGCGCCGTTCGCAACGCGCGTTCTTGCTGATCTTGGCGCCGACGTGATCAAGGTCGAACCACCGGGCGAGGGTGATCCCGTTCGCCGGTGGGGCAAGCAGGTCGAGGGCGGCTCGGTTTGGTGGTCGCTTCATGGGCGCAACAAGCGATGCGTGACCGTCAACCTGAAGGCCGCAAAGGGCCGCGCCCTGATCCGTGACCTCGTTCGCCGCGCTGATATCGTCGTGGAGAACTACCGCCCCGGTCAGCTCGAAAAATTCGGCCTCGGTCCGGATGTCCTCGGAGCGGAGCGCCCGGGCTTGGTGATCGTCCGCATTTCCGGCTTCGGCCAGACGGGACCACGCGCCGGGATGGCCGGGTTCGGCGTGATCGGGGAAGCCAAGGGGGGGCTCAGATATCTCTGTGCCCACCACTCCGACGTGAGTGATCTGCCACCGGTCCGCACCGGCATATCGATTGGTGACAGCATTGCAGGCCTCTACGGCGCGCTCGGGGCGCTCGCTGCAGTCATCGAGCAGCGGGCGAATGGCGCAAAGGAACCGCGGGTGATCGACGTGGCGCTCGGGGAAAGCGTCCTATCCCTGCTTGAGGGCATTCTGCCGGAATATAGCTACGACGGATCAATCCGTCAGCCTGCCGGTTCGCGCATCGAAACGGCATCGCCATCGAGTGCCTACAGGAGCGCCGATGGGCAATGGGTTTTGATCGCAGCAAACTCTGAGCGCCTGTTCGAGGACCTTTGCAGTCTGATGAACCGCCGTGACCTGATCGACGATGCGCGCTTCAAGGATAATCCGAGCCGTGTTGCAAACAATGCCGCGATCGACGAGATCATCGGTGCCTGGGCGGGGCAGCATGCAGCGGATCAGCTTGTGGACATGCTCGAGCAGCTGAACATCCCGACGAGCAAGGTCTATAGCGTCGCCGATATCGCAGACGATGCGCAGTATCGGGCGCGCGACATGATTGCCGAGGTTGATGACCCGAGACTTGGCCGCGTGCTCCATCCGGGCGTTGTTCCCGTCATCGAGGGGATCGAGCGCAGCGCGCTGATCCGTTGGCCAGGCCCGCACGTCGGCGCACACAATCGAGACGTGTTCGGCGGGCTCGCCGGTCTTTCTGAGGCTGATATCGCGACACTGGAGCAAGAGGGCGTCATATGAGCGGCACGGTAACCGATGTGACGATTGTCGAAGTGGCCCCACGTGACGGGTTCCAGGTGGTCAAGCCGTTCATTTCGACCGCGGACAAGATTGCAGTCTGCAACGCGCTCGGCCGGACCGGCCTTCAGCGGCTTGAGATCGGCGCCTTCGTGTCGCCCAAGGCGATCCCGCAAATGGCCGATATCGCCGACGTTCTCGCCGGCGTTGATCTTCCCGAATCGATGCGCCTGCAGGTCCTCGTCCCGAACCGTAAGGGTTTCGAGGCGGCGCTCGCGGCAGGCTGCACCGAAATCTGCTGGGTCTTGTCGCTGTCAGAAAGTCACAACCAAAACAACGTGCGTCGCTCGGTCACCCAGAGCTTCGAAGAGTTTGAAGCCGCCTGGGCTGATCTTGGTCGCCAGACCTCGTTTCTAAGGTTCAACTTTGCAACGAGCTTCGACTGCCCGTTCGAGGGGCGCACCAACGAGCGTACGGTTCTCGAAGGGGTGGAGCGGATCCTTCAGCGCGTCGCGACGGTCGAGTTCGGGATTGCCGACACCACCGGCCGCGCTGCAACGGACCATGTGGCCTCGTTGTTCAAGCGCCTCGTCGACACGTATCAGAATGAGACCGTCACCTTCTGTTTCCACGGTCACGACACCTACAACCTTGGCGTCGCCAACGCGCTCGCTGCCTACGCTGCCGGCGTCCGCGTGATCGATGGCGCTGCCGCCGGTCTTGGTGGCTGTCCGTTCGCACCCGGTGCCTCTGGCAACACGGCGACCGAAGACCTCGTGTTTGCGTTTGAGCACGCTGGGATTAGGACGGGGATCAATCTTGAGGCCCTTCTTGAAGCCGCAGATCTGGCCGCGCGCGTGGCTCCCGATCAGGCTGCAGGCCGCATCAGAACTGTCCCGCGGCAGCGCGTCCTGTCTGGCTTCGGCCGGGACGCACGAGGCGTCGCAGCTTAGGCCAGTCGCCGATACCTCGCTATCGGGCGCACCAAGCCGTCGAGCTTGGTACGCTCAGCCTTTGTCAAAATGATCGGGGTCGCATCAGAGATGCATGTCATCGCAATCTTCAATCATGACTAACGCACCAGAGATCGTGGGTCCTCGTGCTGCGTCACTCACGCTTGGTGCCCACCTTCTGCAGTCTCGCCGGCCAAGCGTGAGTGCCAAAAGCAACACGAGTGTCGTGATCGCGACATTCGTCTCATTCTTCAGCCCCCACCAAACGAATTTCGCGATCTGAACGACACTAGAAAATTCAATGGCCGAGTGTGATTGAGACCGAGAAGTCCGCCTCTACACCCGGCCGAAAATGATGCAGCGGACGTCTCGGCTATCACACGAGCGACGTATTGGATCCGGTGCCGCTTTTCGATCAGAAGTCCCTGGAAGCCGCGTGTTGCGGATGGTGCAGGGACGTCCGACCAGCGGCACGAGGCGCTGGTGGGTTGACAGGATACGCGACGGGCCCGAGCAAGCGGACGCTCGCAACCCGAGTTGATCGGTTCTGCAGCCGCGAGCGATCAAAAGCAGCAGCGTTGGGTTGAGTCCGGCGGAGCGTTCCATGGTGCGTCTGACGTCACGCGTTGTCGATCTTCCAAAGCACTTTCGCGCTGCGCCCCGACTACGCGAACTGTCCATGCTCGGTCGCGGTCTGGGGCTCATCGCGCGCGCTGCCATCGTTAGCGTTGTGAGCTTGATTGGGGGCGTTCTGTTCGTTTGCGAGGTCCGGTCAGCGCCTGATTTGCCCTCGCGCCCGCCACAGTTCATTGTGATCTCTTTCGACAACGGAAGCGAAGTTGAGCGCTGGCGCGGTCTGGTTGGGTTGGCCCGCACGCTCAAAGATCGCGGCACTGACGTTCGCTTCACATTTTTCTTCAGCGCCGCCAACCTGTTCGCCTACGAGAACCGCCGGCTCTACAAGGGACCGCGTTTGGCCGTCGGCCGCTCCAACATCGGGTTCGGCGGTTCGCGCAGGATGGTTGTTGAGCGCGTTGCAGCAATCAATGCCGCGATTTCGGACGGGCACGAGTTTGCCTCCCATGCTGTCGGCCATTTCCAGGGCGGGTCAGGTGGCTGCAGCCCGGGACGCGCTGGGATTACCTGCGGCGCTGGGTGGAGTGCTGCGGAGTGGACCGACGAGTTCGACCGTTTCGATGCAGCTGTGCGGGACGTTGCAACCAACAATCCTGGCCCGCACGGCGAACCGGCCATCGCAGCGATTAGAAATCCGCCGGTACAAGGCTTCAGGGCCCCCCATCTCAGCGTCAACGATGCGATGTTCGAGGCGTTGAAGGCCCGCGGCATGCGGTACGACGCGAGTTGGCCGCGCGGGGCAGGCGTGGAAGAATGGCCGCAACGCCACGACGCAACGGGCCTCTGGCTCTTCAAGATGCCGTTTCTGACGCTGAGGTCGGTCGACGGGCAACCGATGCGATGGCGCACGCTTGCGATGGACTACAACTTCTGCGCGTTGCAGACCCGCAGGGCAGGCCACAGCTGTGATCGGCCGAACCGCGATCCCGCGACGCGAGCGCGGTTCAGCGACGAAATGCTCGAAACCTACAAGGCTTATTTCGCGGAGGTCTTCGAGGGCTCTCGTGCGCCCATGCACATCGGACACCACTTCACCGATTTCCAGGACGGCAGTTATCGGCGCGCACTCGAGACATTCGTTGCCGAAGCGTGCCGGCATGCCGAGGTCCGCTGTGTGACTTATGCCGAATTGACCGACTGGCTCGAAAGTCTTTCGCCCGAGAGGCTCGAGAGCTACCGGGCAGGATCGTTCGACCGGCAGGGCATGCCAGCCTCACGCCTCGCACCGGGGAGGCGTGTCGCTGCCGGCGGGTCGCCCGAAACGAGATGATGGCTGCCAGAGCACTGTCCGACCATATGTTGATCGCGTTCGCGGCCAAGGGGGCGGATAAAGTCGGTCTGGAACGAGGCGCGTCGGCTCGGCGTAGGGTTGTCGGCTGAACTCATTTGGCCGCGTCTCAGTCGAGACTGGTTATCGAATATCCATCATGGGCTGCCCACAGCTTGTCGCAACATCGGCAGGTAAGCCTCGAGGTTCTTGCCGGGGCATGATGTTGCAGCATGCGCATTGTGCCCTGTAATCGCCGAAGGTGGGACCTTGTGGAGCCTCGCGAGCCAAGCGACCAGCTTTCGCAACGAGTTGAGCTGCTGCGGCTTCGGCATCTCGGTGGTAAAATCACCTTCTACGGCGATCTGGATCCGGCCGGCCGTATCATAATTGGTGTTCGTATCACCGGCGTAGCCCACATCACGGCCCTTGGCCATCTGCCCGTCCGAACTGATGTAGAAGTGGTACGGAACATCGCCCCAGGGCGCGCGTGTGCGCTTGCCGATCTTCGCGGCGCGTTGCGAAAAGCTTTGCAGCCCCGCCATCTTGCGCTGCAGTGTCACGCTGGGCTGCATGCGCACACCCGTCATGTGGATCACGATCTCACGTGGTGAGTGTCGCTTCATGCGCTCGGTCATTGCAGGCTTCGCCCCCCAGGCCTCGCGGCTTAGGATCTTCGAGGGTGGGTCGTCGGCGGCAGTTGTCGCGCTGGACGACATGATCAAAGGGATCAACATCAAAGGGATCAACGCAACCGCGAGGTCCATCCGAACCTGATCGAACGCCTTGGGCCGTTGGCCCGTGACACGGTTCCGGCCTGCCTCTCCCACATCGCCGGGCATCTTCATGTGCTATGGCACTCCAAGCGCGGCCGGTGGCGCGACCATGCCGATAAGGGCCGGGGGCATGCGGGGCCGGCGGAAATTGCAATCTCGAATGTCACGGATGCGGCGTCAATCGTAACATTAAGGGCATTTAATTGAGCTGACATGTTCGCGTAAGCGTCGGGCCCGTATTGCTGACGGGCTGTTCAAAGCCCGATCCGAGGACCCGCGAATGCTTACACTCACACGACCCAACCGTCCGTTGCGCGAACGCAGCGGCAGTCTTGCCAGGCTTATGACGGTGTTCGCGCTGTCCGGTGCCGTTGTGGCGACCGTCGTCACGCTGGCGCCGCAGAGTGCGCACGCTCAGCTGGCACAGAACGGTGTCGTGCTGCCGAACACGTTTGCAGACCTCGTCGAACGCGTGAAGCCGTCGGTTGTCAGTATTCGTGTGTCGAGCGGCGGGCGTCCCGCCGTTGCAAGCGACCGTGGGAGCGGGCGCGAGGGACGTGGCACAACGCCGTTTCCCGATCTCCCGGATGATCATCCGCTGAACGAGTTCTTCCGAAATCTTCCCGGACGCGGCCAGCCAGGCGGTCAGGCGCCGCGTACGCCCCGGCGTGCGTCGCAGGGATCGGGCTTCGTGATCTCCGAGGATGGCTTTGTCGTTACCAATAACCACGTGATCGATAATGCCGAAGAAATCAAAGTGACGTTTGATGGTCGCGAGGAATTTACTGCCGAACTGGTTGGCAAAGATTCCCGCACCGATCTGGCACTGCTTAAGATCCAGTCGGATCAGAAATTTCAGCCGGTGAAATTCGCGTCCGATCTCGGGCGCGTCGGTGATTGGGTTGTCGCCGTTGGCAATCCATTCGGCTTGGGCGGAACGGTGACTGTCGGCGTTTTGTCAGCCCTTAATCGCGACATCGGTTCGGGCCCCTATGATTTCATCCAGGTCGATGCAGCCGTGAACCGCGGTAATTCTGGTGGACCAACCTTCAATCTGAAGGGCGAGGTCATCGGCGTTAACACGGCGATTTACTCGCCGTCGGGTGGCAACGTTGGCATTGCGTTTGCTGTTCCAGCGACAACGGCCATGCGCGTCATCGAGGAACTGAAGTCGAGCGGTGAAGTTCGCCGCGGTTGGCTCGGCGTCCGAATTCAGAATATCGACGAGGACATCGCTGCAAGCCTCGGGCTTGGAAAAGCGAGCGGCGCCCTTGTTACGGACGTGACCGCCGATGGTCCGGCGAAGGTTGCAGGGCTCCAGGCGGGTGATGCCATCCTGAAAGTGGATGGGGCCGATATTGCCGACAGCCGCGATCTGGCCCGCAAGATTTCGGAAATGTCGCCAAATGCGACGGTGCAGGTCGAGATAAGGCGGGGCGCACGCGATCTGACTGTGCCGGTGAAGCTCGGGACGTTCCCAGGCTCTGCGACCGTCGCCTCGAACGAGCCAGCAACCCCACCGCCTTCGGAGAGCATCGTTGTGGCGGCCCTCGGCATCGAGGTTGCTCCCCTTACGCAGCCACGCGGAGATGTGACGGCCGGTGTCGTCGTCAAGGAGCTCAAGCCCACGAGCGATGCTGTTGAAAAAGGTGTGCAGGTCGGCGACATCATCGTGCTTGCAAACGGAAACCCGGTTGCGACCCCGGACGACCTGGAAAAAGCCATCACGGACGCAAAGGAAATGAAGCGGCCGGCCGTGTTGCTCGGGGTTGAAACCAGCAACGGTCGTCGCCTCGTTGCCGTCCAGTTCATGCGCGCTGAATGAATGTTCGACTGATCGAACCGCGACTGCGTCGGTTGGTTGTCGTGCCCGGACCGGGACCTGTCCGGGCACGACTAACGTTTATGGCCGAGCCACTGCCGCGCATCGCTGATTGGGAGCAATTGGGACGTGCCGAATTGACGGAGCTCAAGGACGTTCCCATGTCCTCATGAGCGGCGCGACTGTTGATGGGCGCCGCGTGCATTCATCGGGTCGCACCGACGTTCGGAGAAACCGCATGCGGGTCTTGATCATCGAGGATGATGTCGAAGCGGCGGATTACCTGCGTAAGGCTCTGCAGCAAAGTGGGCATGCCGCCGATGTCGCAACGAATGGCGACGACGGTTATGCGATCGCGCGCGACGGTCATTACGATGTTCTCATTGTCGACCGAATGCTCCCCAAGCGCGATGGACTGACCCTCCTGCAGGACCTCAAGCGAGATAACGCGACCGTCCCGCCGGTCCTGATCCTCTCAGCTCTGTCAGACGTCGACGACCGCGTGCAGGGGCTGCGCGCAGGCGGTGACGACTATCTGACGAAGCCTTATGCCTTTGCTGAGCTTCTGGCGCGCATCGAAGCGCTGTCGCGCCGCCACACGCCGGAGGAGCAGCGCACGCGCTACGAGGTCGGCGATCTCGTGCTCGACCGCCTGTCGCATCGCGTGATGCGGGCTGGCAAGCCGATCATCTTGCAGCCGCGTGAGTATCGGTTGCTCGAGTTTCTCATGAAGCACGCGGGCCAAGTCGTCACGCGGACCATGCTTCTGGAAGGCGTGTGGGATTATCATTTCGACCCACAGACAAACGTCATCGACGTTCATATTTCGCGGCTGCGTGCGAAGATCGACAAGGAGTTTCCGACCCAGCTCCTGCACACCGTTCGTGGATCGGGATACGTGATCCGCGATCCCGAGGATTGAGCCGGTCGATGGCAACTGCCCCACCGCTTCGCGCACCCTACACGACGACGCCTGTTCGGTTGGCAGTTGCTTCGGCTGCAGCGACGGTTCTGCTGCTATCGGCTGTCTTTGCGACCGTCCATTGGGTCGTTGTCGATGCCATGACGCGCCAGACGTTTGAGGCGCTGCGGGAGCGGGCAGGCTTTGCCTTGCGCGTCGACGCCATCACCAATGCACCGGCACTTCGCAGGGCGCAGATCGAGGCCCTCCTTGGCGCCGGCAGTTCGAGCGATGCTGCACAACTCCTTTCCGCCGATGGCCGCCCGCTATGGTCCAGTGGGCCCATCGCAGTCTTCGAGGCTGATCCAAGCTTCGCGTTGGAAGCACGCAGCGCTCGCCTGATCGCATTTGTTGCTCCTGGCAGGCTCGCAAGCGGTGCTGCAGCGAGCCGGTTTGCCGCCATCCAGCTGCCGACCGGTGACGGCCGGACGCTGCGCCTTGCCCGCCCTCTCTTGGAGGTTGAAGAGGTCTCAAGCCAGTTATTCTGGGGATTTTTGGCGGCGCTGGTCGCGGTCACGGCAACGGCAGGGCTCGTTGCCTACGTTCTCGGCAAGCGGCTCGAACTGCGGCTCGGGGAACTTGCAACAACTGCGCGTGACATCGCTGCAAACGACCTGACGCGGCGACTGCAGCGCACCGGTGATGGCGATGAAATCGATCGGTTGACCGACACGGTGAACGCCATGCTCGAGCGTATCGCGGGCTTGATGGCGCAGCTTCGCGAAGTCTCCGACAACATGGCGCATGACCTGAAGACACCGCTCAGCCGTCTGCGCTTGCGGGCCGAGACGGCGCTCTCCTCTGGCGCCTCGCCGGAGCAACTGAGCGAGGCTTTGGCGGCGACGATCGATGACGCCGATGCGCTGCTCAAAACCTTCGAGACGATGCTGCTGGTCGCACGCCTCGAGAACGGTGCCGAGCGCGCACCGAAGGAGGTCGTCGACGCGCAGGCCCTGCTCGCCGATCTCG
>JBHJOC010000061.1:0-25151 GCA_050330095.1 Hyphomicrobiaceae bacterium | reverse complement strand
GTCGTCTGTCAGCCTCCTCAGGCGCGTGTTGCGGATGGTGCAGGGACTTCTGATCGGCGGTACCGGCGGTACCAGTCATTGGCGGGGGCTCATCAGGCACAGCCCGGAACCCGTGTGTGAAGTGGCCCATGCAATCCTGGTGACGACGCATCGATGCTGCCGACAATGTCTTGAGGACGATCACCGCATGCGCGCCATGCCAAACGAATGGGCCAGAGTTCATGGTTGACCGGACGCTCGAGACCACCCTGCCGCCCAGGAAAGTCCGCAGTTTCAGCCTCTATGACCAACAGGTCCAGGGCATCATCTGGCAAATCGTCATCCTCGGAACCGTTCTCGCCGTCGGGTACTATCTGTTCGCGAATATGCAGCACAATCTGCAGGTGAGGCGGATCCAGACGGGGTGGGACTTCCTGACGCGCGAATCCGGTTTTGCCATTGGCGAGCACCTGATCGCCTATTCGCCGGCATCGAGCTATGGGCGCGCGATTATCGTCGGTTTATTGAATACGCTTTTGGTGGCCGTGATCGGGATCGTGCTCGCGACGATCATCGGCGTCTTCATCGGCATTGCGACGCTGTCGCGGAACTGGCTCGTTGCCAAATTGACCGAATGGTACATTCATATCCTGCGCAACATCCCTGTGCTGCTGCAGATTATTTTCTGGTACGCGATCTTTATCAATGACCGCTTCACCCAAAGCGCCCAGCCGCGGAGCAATCCCAGCGGCACCGTCGAGCCCGTGTTCGGTGACATCTACATCACGAACGGCGGTATTTTCATGCCGCGTGCGATCGATCCGCTGTTCTGGCCATCGATAGGATGGGGACTGGCGGCCGCTTTCGCCTTATCGATCGCGCTTGGGTCTTATGCTGATCGGCGCCAACGTCTGACGGGCCAACGTCTCCCAACGGGGCTGATTCGATTGGGCTTGTTCATCGCAGGCCCATTGATCGCCTGGCTGATTGCTGGTGCGCCATGGGCATGGGAGGCGCCGAGTGCCAACCGCTTCCGTCTCGCGGGTGGCGCGAACATCACGCCCGAGTTCATCGCCTTGTTGGTGGGACTGACCGTCTACACGTCGGCGTTCATCGGTGAGATCGTCCGTTCCGGCATTCTCGCAGTCCCGAAAGGCCAGACCGAAGCTGGCCGTGCACTTGGCTTGCGCGATAGCGTGATCATGCGGCAGGTGATTCTGCCGCAGGCGCTACGCGTGATCATCCCACCGACGACGAGCCAATACCTCAATCTGACGAAGAACAGTTCTTTGGCGGTCGCGATCGGGTACCCAGACCTCGTCAGTATCGGCAACACGACCATCAACCAGACCGGACAAGCCCCAGAAGGGGTGCTGATCCTCATGATCGTCTACCTGACGATCAGCATTCTGACTTCGGTCGGGATGAACCTCTACAACGCCCGAATCCAACTCGTGGAGCGCTGATCCATGGCCATGTCGCGTCCAACGGTTGGTGGGCCGGGCCCGCTGGTTTGGGTCCAGCAAAACCTGTTCAATAGCGTTGGCAATGGGATCACGACGATCCTGCTGCTGGCCGCGCTGTTCTACGCGGTCAATGGTCTTGTTCAGTGGGGGGTCGTCGAAGCGATCGTCCGCGTCGCACCCGAGGAATGCCGTGTCTCGAAGGGCGCCTGTTGGGGGTTCATAACCGAAAAGCACCGCCTGATGCTGTTCGGGACTTACCCCTACGCTGAACAATGGCGCCCGCTGGTGGCCTCGATCCTGCTCGTGGCGCTGGTCGTTGCGACCTGCAATCCGCGGTGGTGGGGCATCGGCATGGTCATAGCGTGGGGCATCGGTGTCCCAACGATCCTGATATTGATGGGCGGCGGCCTTTTTGGCTTCAAGTTTCCCGGGTTCACGCAGGTCGACACGTCGGAATGGGGTGGCTTGCCTCTCACGCTCATCCTGGCGACGGTCGGCGTCTTCCTGTCGTTTCCGCTGGCGATCCTGCTCGCACTCGGACGCCAGTCAAACTTGCCTGCCATCAAAGCGGTCTGCATCGGCTTCATCGAGATCATCCGCGGCGTGCCGCTGATCACGATTCTATTCATGGCATCGTTGATGATCCCGTTGTTCCTGCCGTCCGGCGTCAACACCGATAAATTGATCAGAGCGCAGATCGGTTTCATTTTCTTCGCTGCGGCCTACGTTGCCGAGGTCATCAGGGGCGGGCTCGCGGCCATACCCAAAGGCCAATATGAGGCAGCCGACGCGCTCGGGCTGTCCTATTGGCACAAGACCATCTTCATCATACTCCCGCAGGCCTTGAAGCTTGTCATCGTGCCGATGATGAACACGTTCATCGGTCTTTTCAAAGATACCTCGCTCGTCATTATCATCGGCATGTTCGATCTGCTCGGCGCGGTGCAATTGTCCTCGAACGATCCCGTCTGGCGCGCGTTCTACGTCGAGGGCTTGGTATTTGCGGCCGTGATCTACTTCGTGATCTGTTACTCGATGTCACGATATGCCCGTCATCTCGAGCACTCGCTCGATACGTCGCGACGCTGACGAGAGGGGCCGTGCAGACTGGCCTATATCCCTATCCGATCGACTGCGGGCGCTGAGGCAGTCGGGGTCGTTCGGGTATCCTGGTCTTGCGCCTTTAGAAGCTGGCCAAGGTTTTCCAGGCCTCAAGGGCTCCAAGCGGCATCAGCTATTTTAGGCCGCGGCCGGCGCGCTGGCAGCCGGCATCGACTCCGGGCGGCTGTTGACTGAGGTCGGTAGTGTTGCGTCATTCACGCTTGGTCCCCACCTTATGCAGTCTCGCCTGCCAAGCCTGAGTGCCAAAAGCAACACGAGAAGCATCACGTTGCTCGTATTCCCAGTGTCTCCGACACTTGGTCAATCGGCTGCTGCAAAGGAAACGGAGTGTCGGAGACGGAGCACTAGGACCCGCTTTTCGATCAGAAGTCCCTGGACGGCGGGTGATGCGGATGGTGCAGGGACGTCTGATCGGCGGTACTAGCGATCTCCGAACACGGTCGATCGGTCGAACGTCCGTCGCGTTTGGGTCGCCCAGCCCTGCTGTGGGATCGTTGAAGGGTCCGTCTCCCGGATCGGCCCTGAGATAAATCCATCCGCGCCTTGCGCACTGACTTCTGGCCCGGCTTGCGGGGGGCCTGGTGCATCTCGCGGGCTCAAGGCCGGATCGAGCGGTGCCATCTGCATGATTTCACGCAGAATTCCTGGAACTAGCGTCGACAGTGGATTGACGGTCACCTGCGGATTGTCCATTGGGCCAGCGATCGCAAAGGTCATCGCAAAGACGCCCTCGCGCCGCGGCCCCGTCAGAAGAATGTCGATGCCGGGCAAGATCGCCGGAATCGTATTCAGCGCCTGCAACAGCGAATAGGTGCCGCCCAGGTTCAGGGTTCGGTTTTCAAAATCTGCGATGCCGCGCAACGTGCCGCCGACAAGGGGGCCTCTGAGGTCAGCGTCGTGAATGACAAACTGACCGTGGCCGAGCGAAAACGGAACTGTCATCACATCGAACGGCAGGATCTCTGTCGTCTGACCGGCGCCAGGACGTCCTGCCGTTGCGCTGATCGGGTTGCCGACGATTTCAAACTTCCGCACCGAGAGAATTCCGGAACTCTCCTGCTGGCGCTCAGGACTATGGTTCAGCTCAAGGCGCATGTCACCGCCGCGCACCTTGGGGTAGAAGTCGACCAGCCGGAATGCAGTGCCTGCGTCGGGAGATCGGGCCACCAAGCGGCGCGCGCCGCGCTGGTCGGCTTGCAGACCAACTTCGAGCCGAGCGCCACCCGTTAGGGTGCCGGTTGCGACCAGGGACTGGATTTCCCCGTTGGACTTTGACAGGAGCACGTCAACGTCGCGCAGCGAGATGTCATTGAACCCAATGACATTTGAGATCGTTGCTTTCAGCTCAAGGCCGGGCATCTCGCTCGCGCGCTCAGGCGTCGTGTTCACACGGAACAGGCTGCGGAAAAAGCCTCGACCATTATAGGATGGCCCTGTCGCTGAAACTCTCCAGAGCGTTGCGCCGCGTCTCGATACCTCGCGTCGTGCATCAATCTCGATGCGCGATGTGCCGTCGAGAGAGAACTGCGGCAACCGCACGCGGGTCAGTGCACCGGAGTTGTCGAGTTCAGCCTCACCGCGGATCGCGATCGGGTCGCCTGTGATGCGAAGGTCGTGAAGTTCCATGCCACTGCCATCGGCCTTCCGCCTCAGGCCCGACGTCATGAGGGCCGGCCGACCCGGTGGTTTGCTCCAGCCGAGACTTTCGATGGATACCTGCGCCGCCGTGAGATCAACGGTCAGGGATGTCTTCGAGGGTTTGAGTGGCTCGTCGATCCGGACGGTCACAGGCGTGACGCCACGAACGAGACCTGTGAGTTCGAGACCGAGCTGGCGTCGGTCGGTGTCGTCGAGGTTCGCACGCAGTTGCAATGGCTCTGAGATCGTCTCGCCTTGTTCCGTGAGCAGAGCTTGCCAGGCGACGTCGGTCGCAACGCCGCCAAACAGCATTCGTCCTCTCAGTGTCGTCAGGCGCTGGCCCAACTCGAGATCAAGGCTCGCAGCCTTGATCGCGTGCGGCAGCCGGTTGCTCGTTGCGCTACCGTCGCGGAGCGCAACCTTCCCGGTTGTGGCGAGGCTTGAGAGGTCGAAAGCGGTGGGAGCATCTGTTTCACCATCATCGCTGATCGTTGGCAGGCCCATGGTCAGATCGGCAGTGACCACACCGCGCGCCGATTGGAGGGTTGCTGCATCAGGCGCGATATCCTCGTCGAGTTTGGCCATCAGCCGGAGGGCCGTGAGCGCTTCCGAGGTCCATTTGAAGGCGATCTCGGCGGACTGTTCCGGGGTGCCGAGTGCGTCGACCCGATAAACTGCGCCGTCGATCCGAGCGGCCGGTGCCCCCTCGATAGCCATGGATGCGCGATCCAGACGCGCCTCAAGAGTTTGCCCCTCGATCCGAACGACCACCTTCGGCGTTGTGACGATCGGCAAGGCCGCAAGGGGGGAAAAGGCGACCCCGTCGATGTCAAGCTGGGCCGTGGCCTGCTCAACGATCAGTCCACTTTTGGATTCGGGTGCCGAGTGCGGCGCGCCAGATCCGGGTGCGATGCGCGCACGCATCGCGATCCTGCCCGATGTGATCCGGCCCTGTCGAACGTTTGCAACGAACCATTCGCGGGCCGGCTCAGATAGCCCCCTCGGCCACAAGCGAGCAACGAGCGTCGAGGGAACACTTGCAACATCGGCTTGCGCGACGATGACGGGCGAGGTCGGCATTCCCTCGATCCGGCCTGCCGCAACAAGCGTTGCGCCCGCGATCTCCAACGCCGCCTGCGCGATACCGAGGCTGCTGCGGGCGACGTCGACAACACCGTTGATCCGTAGTCCCTCGATCGGGACGCGATCCGGCGCGGGTGATGTCGTCTCCAGTGCAATCCAGCCCTCGGTCGATCGCAGACCATAGGACCAGAAGCCGCGGTCTGCCACGCCTCCCCCGTTCATGGCGCCGCGGGTCGCGGTTCCAACCACTGTCGCTTCGCCATTCGCGGTCACGATCGAGCTGGGGCCGATATCGACACGCCCTGTCGCCGCATCGAACCGCAGGTCCAGCTTCAGTTCTCGGAACTCCACAATGGCTCGCGCCCGTCGTTGTGGCCGCCGCTCACCGATGATGGCGCCTCCAGCCACATGCAATTGGGCTGCGCCCTGCTCAACGGCGCCGTTTGGCGCAACTCTGACCTCGATGCGACCTGTGATCGGCGCGCTGATCCGGTCGAGGGCAGGGATGACCAACCCGTTAGGCTCGAGTGCTGCAAAGTCGACGCGGTCGAGGGACGCCGTCAGATCGAGCCCACCGCTACCGGCTTGATGTTCGCTGGCTGAGAAGACGATGCTCTGGTCATGAGTTCCAGCGAATCGGATTGTTCCAGTGAGGCTCGCCCGGTTCCGCATTGTGCGGTCGAACGACAAGTCGGCCCGGTGGATTGGTATGATGGATTGTCGCCCGTTATGATCGACGACGAGGGCTGCTGTGCGAAGACCGAACGACTCGAGGTAAGATGTGCTCGACCGCTTGCGGCCTGCCTCCCTGAGCGCGTCGACAATCACCCGAACGATTGATCGTGACTCGACGGACTCATGCCCGCTGTCCTCACCGGCTGCCGTGAGCGGCGCTGTCGGTTGCTGACGTTGCGGCGCTGCTGCAGCGGTTAGTCCGTCCGTGCGGGCGGCACCGGTCGTGCTACCGCCCGGCCGATCCACCGCGAACGACAAGCCTCCATCGTCGCCCGTGAAGACGATAACCGTCGGCTGAACAAGGGCGATGTGGCGCGGCGCAAGGAGCCCGCGCCAAAGCGCCCGCGTGCTCAGGTCGATCGCGGCCTTCTGGGCGCGTGCTATCGGCGTTCCGCTGCGATCTGATACGAGAACGTCGATGAGGTTGAGCTCCAGACCTTGCTCGCCAAGTTCTGCAGTGACGTCGGCAAAAGAGATGATGATGCCGTCGAGATCGGCGGAGATCTGTCGCGCAATGGGCTCTGCCAGCCACTGGACCGACAACGGACCGCGGCTCAATGTCATCCATAGCAAGCCTGCGGCGAGCGCCATGACGAGCACCACTGCAGCAGCCACGCTGGCCGTGCGAAGCAAAAGCCGCTGCACGGGTCCCATCGGCTCGGCGTGCCGTTCTTCGGGAGGCGCCACGACAGCTCTGCGCCGGGTCGTCGGCACGTCATCATCGCGGCGGCGTGGCGGTGCATAGCGGCGTTGGGTCGGGCGATCGACCGTATGATCGTCATCGTCCATGCCGCGCCCCTCGCAGGATCAGAGCGGGCTCAGCCCTTGCCTGGCGTCTCGCGAGGGACAAAAGTTGAAGCCGGAGTCTGCTTGCGCCAATGGACAAAACCGATTCCCTCGAACCGTCGTTGCAGGGATCACAGGACGTTCAAAAGCGACGAAAGAAAGGCATCAGCCATGGCTGTTGAGGCAGGTCACGTAGCGCCGGATTTCACCCTGCAGACGGACGGCGGCGGGCACGTCACGCTATCGAAGCTCCGCGGAAGCCCGGTAGTCGTCTACTTTTATCCCAAGGATGACACGTCGGGCTGCACGAAGGAGGCTTTGTCGTTTACGGAGCTCAAACAGAAGTTTGATGATGCAGGCGTCACAGTGATCGGGATCTCGCCCGACAGCGCTGCAAAGCACGACAAGTTTAAATCAAAGTACGATCTCGCCGTCACTCTGGCCGCTGACGAAGATAATGCGATTGCGACCGCTTACGGCGTGTGGGTCGAGAAATCGATGTATGGAAAGAAGTACATGGGTATCGAACGGTCGACCTTTCTGATCGATCGTCACGGGACAGTCGCCAGGGCCTGGACGAAGGTGAAGGTGCCCGGCCATGCCGAGGACGTGTTGCGTGCGGCCGAGGCCCTTGCAGGGGGCGCCTGAGCCCGCTGGCTGAGCGCTCGCCTTCGCTGACAAAGTGGTCGGGCCGGCACACGTGTCTCTCGACGGCAAGTCAATCAAAACCAAAGATTGTGCTTTCGATGCAGCGCCGCTAAGTCCGTAGCCGGGCTTGCGGTTGCATCGATGCGGGCTGGTTGGCGTTGGTGAGTGGGAGTTCTCTGACATGCTGTCGAATTTCGGGACTCGTAAATCTGACCGGGACGAGGCGCCCGGCGTGCCGTCTACGGTGCCACCGCCGACACCCGGCGCATCGCTCACGCCCACATCTCAAGGTGGCCCGCACACGCAGCGCCCCGTGGCGCGTCCCGGCGAGCGTCCCGTCGCATCGATGATTGGCTCCGATCTGACGATTTTGGGCAATCTCGTTTCGAAGGGTGAGGTCCATATCGAGGGCGAGGTTCAGGGCGATATTCGCGGCACGCACGTGCTGATCGGTGAAAAGGCGCGGATCACAGGCGGCGTTCTGGCAGAGGAGGTCGTCGTGCGCGGCCAGGTCCTCGGTTCGATCCGAGGGTCAAAGGTCGCGCTGCAGGCCTCTAGCCATGTCGAAGGTGACATCTTCCATAAGTCGCTTGCGATCGAACAGGGTGCGTTCTTCGAAGGGAAATCACGTCGGTCCGATGATCCAACATCGAGTGCACCGCACGTGCCAGTGCCGACTGCGCCTGCGGTGAACCCCGGCGACTGATCTCCGTCGAGCCGATCAGAAGTCGCTGCATGAGGCGCAGCCGCCGCTCGCCGCAGCTTCTGATCGGAAATCGGCACGAGACGCAAAAGCTTACCGGCACTCTCTGCTTCCGCAGGTTCGTTTGGAGTCTGCGGCAGGCAAACGGCACTTGTTCGAAGGCGGGTACCACTCGTGTGGTGATCGCGAATTTCGCGTTCACTTGCAACGCGCTCTGAGCGAACTTCGCGATCTGGACCACACGAGCAACATTCTGATTCTAGCGTCCCTTTTGATTCCGAAGTTCGCGCTGTTACTGTGCGGCAGGTGGTGGCGAACTTCGGAATCGGGACACTAGCCCCGCGCCGGCTCTGTCCCGATCGTTGCAATGGCATGATCCGCAAAGCGCCATCGCACCAGTCGTCGTGGTTGTCGATTGAGTGCTGGTCAGCGATCGACGTTGCTCAAGGCCTTGCAGGGGCACTCGGGCATGTCCCGCTTGACGCCGGCGACCACCTCCGCTTCCGTTGCGCAAAGTGCCGGATCGAACCGGCAGACCAGCGGGAGCGAGGCGGACATCCACTATGGCATATGATCTTGATACCGTCGTTGTCGGTGCCGGCGTCGTCGGTCTTGCGATCGGGCGGGCACTCGCCGTCCATGGCCGGGAGGTCGTCGTCGTCGAGCGTCACGGACTGATCGGATCGGAGACATCTTCGCGCAACAGCGAGGTCATTCACGCTGGCATCTATTATCCGACCGGCAGCCTTCGAGCACGGCTTTGTGTTTCCGGAAAGCAGGCGCTCTATCGGTTCTGTGCCGAGAACGGGGTCGCCCATCGCGCCTGTCAGAAACTGATCGTTGCAACCCATGATGAGCAACTGCCAAAGCTCGACGCACTCGCAGCGAAAGCGCGCGAGAACGGCGTTGACGATCTCGTTCGATTATCGGCTGGCGAGGCGTCGGCGCTCGAGCCTGCCGTGCGCTGCTGTGGTGCGCTCCTGTCCCCGTCGACCGGGATCATCGATAGCCATGGCCTGATGCTCGCGCTCGAGGGGCACATCACGTCCCAGGGCGGGCAGGTGGTCCTGAACACGCCTGTGACGTCGGTGTCCCAGAGGGATAACGCGTCCGGTTTTGTGATCGAAATGGATGGCGAGATCGTCACCTGTCGGACCCTGGTCATCGCCGCCGGCCTTGGCGCAACCGAGCTTGCGCGGACGATGAGGTTCGAGAGCGGCTATGAGGTGCCGCACACATTTTATGCCAAAGGCCAATATTACGCTTGGTCGGGCGCTTCACCATTCTCCCGGCACATCTACCCCATGCCGCAGGGCGCCTGGCTCGGCCTCCATGCGACGGTCGACATCGGCGGGCGTTGCAAGTTTGGTCCCGACATCGCGTGGATCGATGAGATCGACTATGGCTTCGAGCCTGGGAAACTGACCAAGTTCCTGGATTCGATCAGGCTTTACTTTCCCGACCTCGACCCGGCCAAGCTGCATCCCGACTACACCGGAATCCGTCCGAAGCTTTATCGCGAGGGTGAGGCGGTCCCCGATTTCCGGATCGATGGCCCCGAGGCGCATGGGGTCGACGATCTCGTCCTGCTGTTCGGGATCGAAAGCCCCGGGCTGACGTCAGCTCTTGCAATCGGCGATCTCGTCGCCGGGCTCATCACTGAGAAGAGCGCGAAGGCCGCAGCCTGAGGCAAGGCCGCCCCCTCGCGAAGGCCCGCACCGCGACAGGCCCTGCCATCAGCGCCCTTCGCGCCACCAGGCCAGCGTGATGAGCAAGAGAAGTCCTGCAAGTGCGATGAAGCCGTTGAACATCGGCAGCAGGGTCACACCATTTGTCACGAACGCCTGGCGGTCTTCGAGGGCCATCCAATTCGAGCCAGCGTAATTGCGAGCCGCGGTCAAAACCGCAACGCGTGGCACCGCAGGCGTCGTCCCCTCTGCGGCGCCCTCAGACAGCGTCCAGAACTGGCCGCCGGCTCGCTCAGAGACGATCGCAGCGAGCCGGTCTTTGGTCGCCGTCACTTCAGACATTTCGCGAGGATCGGACACTCCCGCGACGGCAACGGCCGTCAGGAGGCCCGTGGTTGCTTCCGTCTCGAGCTTGTAGAGGCCTGGTGCGTCCACCTCCAGACTTGCGCGCCACAGCCCCGGTTCGCCCCCGGCGTTGTCGAGGATGATCGAACGGCTATCGCCTGTGGGGCCCTGCACGATGACCGGGCCGACCGTCTCTTCGATCGAGCGACGTTCGATCATCAACCTCAGTCCGGTTGCATCAGCGCTCAAGCGCTCCTCTTCGAGATCGGGCTCCTTCATGAGCCAGTGTGAGAGACGGCGCAGCAGATCCGTATGCGGGCCGCCACCGTCGAAGCCCCGCGCCCAAAGCCAGGCGTGGTCTGATGTCAGCAGCGCGACGCGACCCTTGCCTTTGCGATCAAGGATCAGCAACGGTCGATCATTGACGCCGCTCATCACCACCTGGCCGCGCTCCGGCAGCACATCCACTTGCCGGAACCAGCGCCCCCATGATGGCTCTCCTGCAAGCTGTTCTTGCGGCGATGCACCGGGCGGCACGGGCGCGCCGGCGCCGATAAGATCCCGCGTCACGGGGTGCCGGCGCCCGTCGTCCGTCAATCGGGGCCGGAAGGGTTCCTCGAGGACTTGCCCGGTCGGCATCGCGGGAAGAGCATTGAACAAAGGCGTGCGCACGATGCTCTGCGGGCCGGCATAATCGTCACCGGCTGCGATGAGCAGTGCACCGCCGTCCTGCTCGACATAGCGCGCGATGCGGTCGTAGTAGAGCAGTTGCAAGATGCCGCGGTGCTGGTAGCGATCAAAGATGATCAGGTCGAATTCGTCGATCTTTTCCTGGAACAGTTCGCGCGTCGGAAAAGCTATCAGCGAAAGCTGATTAATTGGCGTACCGTCCTGCTTCTGGGGCGGCCGCAGGATCGTAAAGTGCACGAGATCGACCGCTGCATCGGACTTGAGCAGGTTGCGCCAGGTCCGTTCGCCGGCATGGGGCTCGCCCGACACGAGCAGCACCCTCAGGTTTTCACGGACACCTTCGGCGACAACCACGACGCGATTATTTGCCGCCGTCAGTTCGCCCGGGGCTGTGTCGAGTTCGACTTCCAGAATGTTTTTGCCCGGCCGCGGGAACGGCATCGAGATCTGCAGCGTCTGATCGAGCCGGCCGGATACGATTTCGTCGGGCTCGTCTGCGCGGCGGACCCGTAGCCGGACCCCGTCGCCGAGCCCAGTGGGCCTTCGCCCGACTTCGCGCACTGCGATTTCAATATCCCTGCTCTGGCCGACGATTCCGTAGCGCGGCGCCGTAATAATCTCGATCCTCCGGTCGAACTCACCCGGCCGCCCGGTCACCAGCACGTGGACGGGCGCTGCAAAGCCCAAGAGGTCGGCGCGATCCGGCACGTCGTGGACTTGGCCGTCGGTAACGAAAATGACGCCCGCCAGACGATCCGGGGCAACGTCGGCCAGCGCGCCATTCAGTGCTGCGAACAGGTTGGTGCCGGACCTCGCCCCGCCATCTGGCCGCCCGCCGGTGACCCAGCGGACTTCGATGTTCTCCAGGCTGCCGAGCCGTCCTTCCAACTGCTCGCGGATTGCCTTCGTCTGCGCAGGCCGATCGGCGATCGACTGGCTCACGCTCTCGTCGATGACGACGATTGCGATATTGCCGAGGCTCTCGCGCTCTTCCTGCCGCAGGGTCGGATTGGCAAGCGCCATCAGCATGGCAGCGAGGGCGAGGCCGCGAAACGCCGCGCCACGGGTGCCACGCAGGACCATGACGGCAACCAGCGCCAGTGCAACGACCGCGGCGACCCCGAGCACCGGGACCGGCAGGATGGGCGAGAAATCAATCGACCAGGAATTCATCTGAGGTCCGCCATGATCCAGTTGTGGGCAGCACCGCGCGCCATCATTGGCCGAGGCGCTGCAGCAGGGACGGGATATGCACCTGATCCGCCTTGTAATTCCCGGTGAGCGCGTACATGGCGATATTGATGCCGGTTCTGAATGCCCACTCGCGCTGGCGGTCGCCACCCGGCACGACCGGGAACAGCGGCCGGTTCTCGTCATCGAGCGCCCAGGCTGACGCGAAATCGTTCGCCGTGATCAGGATCGAACTGACGCCATCCGCCGTGCGTGCTTCGCGGCTGCCCTCGGCTGCCGCTTCTGTCGCCTCGACCCAAAGTTGCCCGCCATCGTAGCGGCCGGGGAACGTCTCGATCAGATAAAAGGATTTCGTCAGAACGTGCCCCTCGGGCACCGGCTCGAGCCGCGGGATGTCGAGGCGCCGCAAAAGCCTCTGCAGCGGCGTGCTGCCGTCGCCGCGCATGCGACCGACGCCGAGCGGCGTGCCTTGGCCGAAGTCGCGCGTGTCGAAAATGATCATGCCGCCGCCTTTCATATAGGCGTCGATTTTGGCGCTCGCAGCCGGCGGAAGCTCCTGGGCCGTCTCGACGACCGGCCAGTAGAGGATGGGAAAGAACGCGATCTCGTCGCGCGTGATGTCGACAGCGAAGGGGGGGCCTGGCTCAATGGCCGTCCGCGCAGTCAACACCTTGACGAGACCCTCGAGCCCCGCCCGGCTGGTCGCATCGATCCCAGGGTCTCCCGTCAGAACGTATCCGAAGGACACGCGACTGGTGGCTGCAAGGGCGACGGCGATATCAACGTCGCCCACCGTTCCAGCAGTCCCGCGCGCTTCCGTTGGGCTCCGTTGGGTTCCTTGGTCCTGGCCCGGACGCGTTTCGCGCGCCTGCGCGAATGCTGCCCCCGTCGTCTCGGATGCGGCAACAGCGTTTGGCGCAGCAACGACGTAGGCGAGCGCGCCCAACAGCACTGCGGCACCAAAGGCCGCAGCGGTGGGCCGGACAGGTCTCGGCGAGCCGGTCCGAGGCCCGCGGGAGAATGCGCCCTGGAGGGCAAGAACGGCCAGGACGTCAATCAGCAGCAGTGTCAAAGCCGCCAACAACAGGGCCGGCTTGAGGTCGGTCTGCGTGCCGGATCCATAGGCAAGCGCCCGCGCGCGGCTTGGCAAGGAGTCGAGGGCGGTCAGTGCCGAGCCCTCTTCGATGAGATTAAGGGCGCGCCCGCTGCCCGCTACACCGTAATATCCGGGCGGGTGGCGCTGGCTTACGCTGGTTGATGCAAAGGCGCTCGCCTGTATCGCTTCTGCTGTCGCGGGCGGCGGGCCAAGAGTGCCGAAGCCGTCCAGTGTTTCCGTCGGGGTTAACACGGAAAGCCGCTCGGCCGAGATCTGTCGGGACGTCGCAACGCCCTGAGCGAGGGGGGTCGTCTCGTCAGCCGTTGGTGTCGTCGAACTGGCCGCGAGCACCCGCCGCAGCATCTCAACGAAGAGCCCTGAAAGCGGCAGGTTCGACCAGTCGGAATTCGCGGTCACGTGAACGAGCACGAGGCGACCGTCACCGAGCTGACGCGCGGTCACGAGCGGCGTGCCGTCGGCGAGGCGGGCCCACACCTCAGCCCCACCATCGAGCGCTGCCGGGTCAGCCAAAACCTGCCGGCTCACCCTGACGTCCCCGGGGATCCTGAGGCCAGCGAAGGGACTATCGTCTGCGAACGGCGCGAGAGGTTGTGGTTCAGACCACGACAGAGCACCGCCAAGTGCCCGCCCGCCTTCCCGCAAACGCACGGGGAGGAGATCGTCGCTGCCCTGCTCCAGCCGGGGGCCGGCGAAACGGATCAAAATGCCCCCGCGGCGCACCCAGGCCGTCAGCAATTCCACCTCATCGTCAGGAATCGTGCCGATGTCGGCGAGGGCAAGGACCGATGACTGTCTGGCGATGCCGGTACGGATCCCCGCGCTCGCGTCGGCCGAATCGGGTTCGACGATTTCAGAGAATGGCGTGAGCGCACGACGCAAATAATAAAGCGGTCCGAGCAGGGGTTGAGCCTGCTCTTGGCGTGCGCCCGAGATGAGCGTCACCCGGTTCCACTGACTGCGGGCATCGAGGAGGTGGACAGCACCTGCCGAGCGGTGGGACGCGATCGCAACCCGCGACACTTGGTTCCGCAGCTCCAGCGGCAGATCGAACGCGACAGTCGCTTCACTCTCGGCGATGCCGAGCCTAAAGCGCGCCTCGCTCAAGCGATCACCGCGCGCCGACAGTGCATGCACAATGCCGATCGTCTCAGGGCCTATCGCTGCGGTGCCGATCGCGTCGGGGCCGCCCGCACGAATGATCCGGGCCACGAGCCGGCCCTCGCCACCAACACGCGCATGAAGGCCGAGCGCGCGTTCGGTTCCAGTTGGCAGGGCGATGACCACATCCGAGGCTTCGAGTGCCACGAGGCGCTCACCGAACGCCGTTCCGTCGCGATGCTCGAGGCCGTCGGACAGCCAAACGACAGAGGCGCCCGCAACGCCCTCCAACGCGGCCGCCAGACGGTTGCCAGCCGTCGCGCGATCGGGCGGGTAGGGCATCGGCAGCAGAGCGGCCGCACGCCGCCGCGCATCAGCTGGCGCTTCGAGGCGAACTGGCGTGCCGGTTGCTCCATCCGCCGTGGCGATCAGGATCACGGAGCGCCGGTTGGTCTCAGCCTCGTCGATCACACGCGTCAGAAGTTGCTGCCGCTCGCCCCAGCCCGGCGCTGAACTCCAACCGTTGTCGACAACGATCGCAACCGGACCATTACCATTGAGCGCGGTTGAGCGATCCGGGTTCAGCACCGGCTCTGCCAGCGCCAGGATGACGAGGGCTGCCGCGATCATCCGCAGGAGCATGAGCCACCAGGGCGTCTTGTCGGGGGTTTTCTCGCGGTTCGTGAGCGACGCCAGAATCCGGGTCGCCGGAAACGCGATCTGTCGTGGACGCGGCGGGACAGTGCGAAGCAGCCAATAGATCACCGGTAGAGCTGCAAGCGCACCGAGCAGCCAGGGGCTCATGAAGGTCAAAGCGCCAAGCGTCATCGGCCAGCCCCTCCGCCGTCACGGGCCGCTTCTGCTTCGCCGGCCTGTAGGCGTTGGATCAGCGCAAGCAGCGGCTCGGTTGGTGAGCGATCGGTGTGATGGGTGGCAAACGACCAGCCGCGTGAGCGCGCGAGCGCTGCAAGTTCGTCCTTTTGATCGGCGATTTTGCGCTGGTAGGCGTCGCGCAGGGTTTCGGCGCGCTCCGCTGTCCAACGGATTTCGCCAGACATGCCCACGAACTCGGCCCTCCCGTCGTAAGGCAGCGCCTCCTCCGCGGGGTCGAGCACCTGGATCAGATGGCCGTTGACGCCGTTCGCTGAGAGCGTGCGGATGCGATCGGCAATGTCCTCGACGGGCGAGAGGAAATCGCTGATCAGGACGGCACCCGTGAAGCGTCCGAGCGGCGTTGCAGGCGGCAGGCCGCCCGAAAGCACAGGACCTCCCGCGTTCGCAACGATCTCCTGGGCGAGGCGTGACGTCGCAGTCCGGCTCGCCGTGGGTCGGCCGAGGGCCAAGAGGCCAACCCGCTCACCTGCGCGAACCAGCGTCTCGACACAGGCCAGCACGAGGACCAGCGCACGGTCGCGCTTTGAGACCGATGCAAGATGACTCTCAAACATCATCGATGGAGACAGGTCCGCCCACAGCCAGAACGTGTGCGCTGCTTCCCACTCGCGCTCGCGCACAAACACGTGGTCGGAACTGGCTGACCTACGCCAGTCGATCAGGGTCGCATCATCGTTGCTGTCGTAGGTTCTGAACTGCCAGAATGTCTCGCCGGGGCCGGCCCGCCGGCGCCCATGCAGGCCGTGAACGATCGTACTCGCGATGCGTGACGCCTCGATCAACAACGCCGGCATGCGCGCACTGAGTTCCTGAGCCTCCGCCTGCCGTCGAATGAGATCGCCAGGCGCCAAGTCGAGGTCGGTCGGCGTTTGTGCCCCGCCTCGTGCCCACTTTGAAAACCCTTGGAACGCCAAGCGGCTGTCCTCTCAAACTTAGGGCCCGAACCGCCCGACCAAAAGCGTGGGCGTGCGTGCACTCCAACGTGCCTGCGGCTTACCGTGGGCCGCAGATCAGGGCGGCTCGTTCAGCCCAATGCTTCAGTCAGATCCTTGATCACGGACTCAACGGTCCGCCCGTCGGCGCGTGCCCCAAAGGTCAAAGCCATGCGATGTTTGAGGATTGGGTCAGCCAAAGCAACCACGTCGTCGACGGAGGGCGCGAAACGGTTTTCGAGCATCGCTTTGGCGCGCACCGCCAGCATCAGCGATTGGCTCGCGCGCGGCCCCGGCCCCCAGGCGACCGAGCTATTGACAAGGTCGCTGCCTTCAGGCCCGGGCCGGGCGGCCCGAACGATCTTGAGAATGGCGCTCACGACGCTTTCGGGGACCGGCATCTGTCTGACGAGCTTCTGAATATCCATCAGCTCTGCGCCGGAAAGAATGGCTGTCAAATGGGCTTTTGCGGTCCCGGTCGTTGCATAGAGCATTTTTCGCTCGGCTGCTTCGTCAGGGTACACCACATCGATCTGCAGGAGAAATCGGTCGAGTTGGGCCTCTGGCAGAGGATAGGTCCCTTCCTGCTCGAGCGGGTTCTGGGTGGCGAGAACGTGAAACGGCGCTGGCACGTCGTAGCGGTGCCCGGCGACCGTCACGTGACGCTCTTGCATGGCCTGAAGCAGGGCCGACTGCGTCTTCGGCGATGCGCGGTTGATTTCATCAGCCATCAGCAGTTGCGTGAAGATCGGGCCCTTGATGAACCTGAAGGCGCGACGCCCGCGTCCGTCGCCATCCTGCTCTTCGAGCACCTCCGAGCCGATGATGTCCGACGGCATCAGGTCCGGCGTGAACTGGATCCGCTTGGCGTCCACGCCAAGAACGGATCCAAGTGTTTCGACAAGCAGCGTTTTTGCAAGCCCGGGAACACCGATCAGCAGTCCGTGCCCACCGGAAAGCAGTGTGATCAAGGCCCGCTCGATCACCACCTCCTGGCCAAAGACAACGGTCGCGGCGGCATTGCGCACCTGCACCATCTTTGCGCCCGCACGTTCGATCTCGCCGATGATACGGTCATCCATCGCGGCGGCATGGCTGTGGGTTGGGGTCATGGGGTCAAGGGCTCGCTGCAACTCTTGTTGACGTCGGTTCAGGCAAGGCTGTCCAGTGGTGTCGATGGGCGACAACCGTTGTGATGCGCGTCGAATGCTGTGCTGTGCTGTCGCTGTCGTCTACATTACCGCTTGAATCGCGCCCATACTGGCGGGCTATGGGCATGGATGTCATGTCGTTTTGCGATTCGAATTAATCACCAAGCTTCACCCATCGAATGCTTCTGCGCTTCATCCGTGTCAGATTAAGGTCAAGCGCCCACGGGTCAAATTACGAGCTGGAAGGGTTTCGGATCGAGCATGTTGCCGCAGGCGTTGCAGGGGTCCCATGGGGCGACCTTCAGCACGGTGTCCGGCTGGAGCGACCAAGGACTGGCTCACGAGGATACACCACGTGATGGATGATGCCGGAAACCAAAGGGGATTCGAAGCTTTCCTGGCCGCTGCCAAAGGCGACAGCCTGCCCCCAGTCGAACGCTGGTCTCCGCCCTATTGCGGCGATATCGGGATGGCGATCGGAGCTGACGGCACGTGGTTCTACCAAGGCAGCCCCATTGGGCGCCAACCCCTCGTGCGCCTCTTTTCGCGCATCCTTCGGCGCGATGAGGACGGACGGTATTACCTTGTCACGCCGGTCGAAAAGGTCGATGTCGCGGTTGAGGACGCGCCGTTCCTGGCAGTCGAGATGCAGGTCGACGGGCGGGGGCCAGCCCAAAAGATGGCGTTTCGCACCAACGTCGGCGATGTCGTCGTTTGCGATCGTGACCATCCGTTGCGGTTCGCAGTCGAGCCTACCACTGGAGCCCTCAAGCCCTACGTGCTCGTGCGCGGCAGGCTCGAGGCGCGCCTGCCGCGGGCCTTGCTCTTTGACGTCGTCGAACTCGCAATCGAGACTGGAGAGCCGCTTGGCATCTGGAGCTGCGGTGTTTGGTTCGCTCTGCCTGGCGGCGCGCTCGGCTGAACGTTCTAGGGGTCAAGCGAGTTGCCGACGTGTTACAGGGGTTGGTCCCAAGGCTTCGACCGATTAGGCTCAGCCAGGAGATCTGCACGAGCCGCAAGCGCGATTCCCCACACTTTTCATCGGAGCCTTCATGACCGCCGAGCCGATGCCAGCCGCCGCAGTGCCGACGACGCCCGAAGCCATGAAGGGCCTCCTGCGAACGGCCGGCTATCTCGCCGACGACGCCATCGCAACGACGACGTTTCTGGCACTTAAGCTCAATCGGCCGCTGCTGCTCGAGGGGGAGGCAGGTGTTGGCAAGACAGAGATTGCCCGCGCCCTGGCGAGCGCACTCGGTCGCGAGCTTGTGCGCCTGCAGTGTTATGAAGGTCTGGACCTTGCAACCGCTGCCTACGATTGGAACTACACCCGCCAACTGCTCCACATCAGAGCCGCTGAGGCCACCGGCCAGTCGGTCGATGCGCGCCAGCTCGAAGCTGATCTTTTCACGCGCGCCTATCTCATAGAGCGCCCGTTGCTCAAGTCGCTCGAACTCTCGCGCACGGGACCAGCCCCAATTCTGCTGATCGACGAACTTGATCGGGCCGACGAGCCTTTCGAAGCGTTTCTGCTCGAACTGCTCGCTGACTTTCAAATCACGATCCCAGAATTCGGCACGATCAGCACGCAGACACCGCCGATCGTGATCCTGACGTCAAACCGGACCCGCGAAGTCCATGATGCGGTGCGCAGGCGCTGCCTCTATCTCTGGGTCGATTATCCTACCGCCGCACGCGAACTCGAGGTTTTGCGCCTCAAGGCACCGGAAGCCGATGCGCGCCTCTCGGCAGAGATCGTCGCATTCGTCCAGCAGATCAGGCAGATGGACCTCTACAAGAACCCGGGAATTGCCGAGACGATCAATTGGGCCCAGGCTCTGACGGCGCTCAATGCGGTTGCTCTCAACCCTGAGATCGTCGACACAACGCTCGGGACGCTGCTCAAGTATCAGGACGACATCGCGCGCGTGCAGGGGTCCGAAGCATCACGCATTCTGCGCAACCTTAAATCGGATGCGCAGCAGGCAAAGCTCGTGGCCGGCACCTGAGGTCTCGCGCGCGTTCGCGCGGAGCCGACTTTGCGCACATGGCTGTTGCGCCGGGCTGCCTGCGTGTGTGCAGACCGGGGCCGCTGAAGGTCGCCCAAGGTTGCACAGGGTCGCCCAGGGTCGCCCAGGGACGCGTTGCTGGCGACCATCGGCGCGCCGCGGGGGGGCCGAGAGCGGTCCAGGCAAGACGGAGAAACATCGACGTGCCCTTCGATGGCACGCGGGTTGAAGGGAGAGGCCGAGCATGGGTGAACGGATCGCGATCGTCGGGGCCGGTGCGGTCGGCGGACACGTTGGGGGGCATATGGCCCGTGTCGGCGCGGACGTGACGTTTATCGATCCTTGGCCTGCCCATGTCGATACCATGAACCGGGACGGCCTCGTGCTAACGGGTATGACGGAACCCGAGAACGTCACGGTGCGTGTGCGCGCAATCCATCTTACGGACCTTCAATTCGAGGCGCGGCGCGGTGGGTTCGATATCGTGTTTCTGGCGACAAAGTCTTATGACACGCGGTGGGCTGCGCAGATGATTGCCGGCTATCTCGCCCCCGGTGGCTTCGTCGTCTCGCTGCAGAACGGGATCAACGAGCCGGCGATTGCAGACGTTGTCGGATGGGGCCGCACGCTCGGCGTCATCGTCTCAAAGATCTCGGTGATCCTTCACGCGCCAGGTCAGATCCGCCGCTTGGTCCAACTTGGCGGCCAAGCGCACTTGGTGTTCCGGGTTGGCGAATGCCACGGTCGCACGACGGCCAGGGCCGAGCGCGTCGCCGAGTTGCTGAGTGCCGCCGACAGCTCCGCCGTGACCTCCAATCTTTGGGGCGAGCGGTGGACGAAGCTCGCGGTCAACTGCATGCGCAACCCGATTGCGGCCGCGACCGGACGCGGCGGTAATGACAACGATCGGGATGATCCGGTCCGGCGCCTTTCAATCAGGATCGGAGGCGAAGCGGCCAAGGTCGGTCGCGCGCATGGCTTCCAGCTCGAAAAGCTGTACGGCGTTGCGGCTGACGACATGATTGCGGCCCATGCAGGCGATCGCGGTGCGATGGCCAGGGCCGAGGACATTATCCTCGCCCAGACTGCGACCCGCTCGGACGAGCAACGCCCGTCGATGGGCCAGGACATCGAGAAGGGCCGGCGAACCGAGATCGATGACCTCAACGGCTTCGTTGCCTTGCGGGCAGGCGAAGTCGGCCTGCAGGCGCCGCTCAATGCCGGGATCGCCGACATTGTTCGTAGGGTCGAGCGCGGCGAGGTCGCACAAAATCCCGAACTGCTCGCTCCGTTGGTGTCGTGGTGACGTGACTTTCCGAACGCGTGGATGCGTGTGTTGCTGCTCAGGCGTAGCCCAAAGTGCGAGAGGGGAAGAGTGATGTCGAATGCCACCAAACCGAACCGAGCGTCCTGGCTGCGTCTCGATGATGTGACGGAACCTAAGGGCGCAGCGGTTGGCATCTGGGACGAATGCAAAACGCGTCTCGGCTACATCCGCGAGTTCTTGAAACTTCCGTTCGAGCCCGATCGGCTGGCGCTGTTCCAAGGCTATGTCAATCGCCTGATGCGCAGTCCTGACTGCCAGTTGTCGGGCGTGGAGCGGGAGTTGATCGCGCTGATCGTCTCGATCGAGAACCGCTGTCCACCCTGCATCATCACGCACGCCGGCGCACTCCGCGCACACGGCATGGAACCAGCGACGATCGACCTCGTGCTGTCGAATTGGCGCCACGCCCCCTTGAGCGAACGGGAACGTGCGCTTGCGGAGCTTGCAGCCAATCTTACGATCGCGCCGGCCGACCACGAGGAGGCCGATCTCGACGAGGTGCGTGAGGCTGGGGTCGGCGAGTTGGAAATTCTGGAAGCAGTCCAGATCATTGCGATCTTCAACGCGACCAACCGGCTCAACAGCGGTCTCGGCATCAAGGTCGATCCGGCCGCTCATGCTGCGTTTCGGGCGGGGTAAGCGGGGGACGCAACGTGGCGAGCATCCGCTGCCGAAATCAAAACCACAAGAACATCACCATCCAACGGGAGGACGTGCCATGGACCTCGGTATCAAGGGCCGCAAAGCCATCGTGTGCGCGGCGTCGAAAGGCCTCGGGAAAGGCTGCGCGCTCGCCCTCGCGCATGAGGGCGTAGACCTCGTGATCTCGGCCCGAACCGCAGAAACGCTTGAGGCAACGGCCAAGGAAATCCGCGACGCAACCGGTGTTGCGGTGACGGCCGTCGTCGGAGATGTCACCACCGAAGAGGGTCGTGCGGCGCTGCTTGCAGCCTGTCCCGAGCCGGACATTCTCATAAACAATGCCGGCGGCCCGCCGCCCGGCGACTTCCGAAACTTCGACATGGACGATTGGCGACGTGCGGTCGAGGGCAACATGATCACCCCGCTCGCGCTGATCAAGGCGACGGTCTACGGCATGATGGATCGAGGGTTCGGCCGGATTGTAAACATCACGTCGTATTCGGTGAAAGCACCGATCGCGGCGCTCGAGCTGTCAAACGGCGCCAGGGCGGGACTGACCGGCGCCGTTGCGGTGCTCGCGCGCAAGGCTTCGGCGCAGAACGTGACGATCAATGGCATGCTGCCCGGTCCGTTCGACACCGACCGCTTGCGCGGGACATCGTACAAGCTTGCCGAACAGCTTGGGGTGTCTTTCGACGAAGCCCACCGCAGTCGCATGGAGGAGGTCCCGGCAAAGCGCTTCGGTACGACGGAAGAATTCGGCGCGCTGTGCGCCTTCTTGTGCTCCAGGCATGCCGGCTACATCACGGGACAGAATATCGTCCTCGACGGTGGAAGCTACCCGGGAACGTTATAAGGTTTCGGGGCATTAGCGCTTGAGGCGCCGTCATTCGGGGCTGAGCAGGCCGACGTCTTGTGCGCGGCCCTCGAATTGGTGCCTCGGTCGAAGGCCATGCACACGCCATCGTCGCAGGCTGGAAGCAGGTCGCGCGTCCGGCCTGTGACGAGATAGCCGACGAGGCCGGCAACTTCATGCCAGACCTGCCGCGAGGTTGGCGTGCTAACCCGATCACTCTCAATGACGGGCCAGGCAAGGACGTCGAGACCGGTCGCGCGGAAAGCCGCGATTGCGCGCGGCATATGAAGTGCTGATGTGACCACGATCCAGCACCCGACTTCCGGTCGGTGACGGGCGAGATCAGCGCTAAACTGGGCATTCTCGTAGGTCGTGCGTGCGCGCTCGTCGACAACAACTTCGATTGGTTCACCGGTTGTGGCGAGCCATGCGTCGGCGGCGCGCACCTCTTCGGCGCCCGGACCACTCAAGATCACCGGCACGGCGCCGAGTTTGGCGCTCAGCTCCAGCGCCGCGATCGCGCGCGCTTTCTGGCCGCCGAGCGCGATCACGCCCGTAATCGCTTTCTCTCCCGTGACACCTGCGCGGGGGATTCGCGCTTCGAGGGCCTGGCCGACCTTGAATGTCAGCCTGTCTCCAAGACTGCCCGTCAGCGCCTGCGCGGAGGTGCCGATGGCCGCGCCGAGCAGGGCGGCTGCGGCGCCGAAGCCCATGCTGCGGCGCACAAATCGTGCGTGCAGCAGAGACTGCGCCAACCGAGTGTCGCCATTGCTCACTTGAACCACGCCCTACCTCAACCCACGCCCGCACGACGTACTCTAGCGATAGTCTACAATGGCGCGGCTTTTCAGGAGGTTAAGTGGCAGTTGTGGGGCGGCTGCGAGACCGGAACCGGCAGGGCGGGCGCCGCAGCGGCTGTGTGCATATTGCACCCATAAGAGAAAAACATTTTTTCTGTGAACAAATCTAAATTCACATCCTTCTCATGCGTTCGATGCCCTGTATCCTCGTCATGTTGCGTTGCAATGAGTTGATTGGCGTTTTGCCTTTTCAGGCCGGCGGGAGGCCTCAAGATGTCGGTTGATGAATTGATGACGGCGATCGCCAGCGGTGCTGGAGTTCGGGCCGTGCGCGTGACCGATGGACGTGTCGTGCAGGTGACGGACCGCCGCGGCCGCATGACCCGTGAGGCCCGCTACGACCTCCAAACTTATGATCGTGTCATGTCTGAACTGATGTCGCGGCTCTCCGAGCAGGATGGCGCGACGCTCGACGTGGCGATCCGCATCGATTTCTACGGGAGCCTATCGGCAGAAGTCCGAACCGGCCTGCTCAATCGCCGGCGCGCACCGCTCGCGATCTCGCCGCGCCATTTGGCGCTGCTCGACCAGCTGATTGAGGCCAAAGCGCGGGCAAAGGGTGCTGTATCCGAACCGATCGAGCCATGATCGGTTGCGCCTCCGCGCGACATCGTGCGTGGAGTTCGGGCAACGTTGACAGAATGAACGCGACCCTAGGTGCGGATGCCAACGCAATCGCTGTGGTGCTGCGATGGCGCGCAGTACGAGGTCGCGTTGACGCATGCGTGCTTCAAAGACCGTTGACCGGGACCTTGAGCATCGGTCGGCCATCCTTGTCGGTCGGGATCTCACCAGCGCGCATGTTGACCTGCAGCGATGGCAGGATCAGCTTCGGCATGCCGAGCGTCGCATCGCGTTCCGTGCGGAAGCGAATAAAGTCGTCGCGCGTTTTGCCGCCACCCACGTGAATATTGTGGGACTTCTCCTCTGCAACCGTACTCTCCCAGCGAATCTCGCGGCCATTGGGTCCGTAGTCGTGGCACATGAAGAGCCGCATTTCATCAGGCAAACTCAGCACTTTCATGATCGAGTCGTAGAGCACGCCGGCATCGCCGCCCGGAAAGTCAGCGCGCGCTGAGCCGCCGTCAGGCATAAACAGCGTATCGCCAACGAATGCGGCATCGCCAACGACGTGGGTCATGCAGGCTGGCGTGTGGCCCGGTGTGTGCATCGCAAACGCTGGCATCGTTCCGATGGCATAGGTATCGCCATCATCGAACAGGCGGTCGAACTGGCTGCCGTCGCGCTGGAATTCGGTGCCTTCGTTGAAAATCTTGCCGAAGGTCTCCTGCACGATCGTAATGTTGCGCCCGATCCCGATCTGGCCGCCGAGCTTTTCCTGGATGTAGGGGGCGGCTGAGAGGTGGTCGGCGTGGACGTGCGTCTCGATCAGCCATTCGAGCGTGAGGCCACGTTCATTAATGCGCGCGATAATCTGGTCTGCGTGGTCAAACGTGATGCGACCTGCCGCGTAATCAATGTCCATGACAGAATCGACAACGGCACACGCGGTCGAGTTCGGGTCCTTCACGATGTAGGTGATCGTGTTGGTTGCTTCATCAAAAAAGCCCTCGACCTCGGGTTTTACGCTCATCTCAACGGTGTAGGAAGCCATGCGTCGTCTCCTGCAGTTGCTTGGCATGCATGACGGGCGCCACGGTTGCCGGCGCTCACCATTTCACCCCGTGAGCCGCGCTGATGCGGCATGTCGGGCGTCGGTTCCATGACTTCAGTCACACACTGGAGCGACGTCATCGGCGCCAGCGCTCAGTCCCGTGGTCTGAGTGCATTCGAATTCAGTTTAGCGCATGTGATTTTGGATGCTAGCGCTTGCGCGTATCGTCACCGCGGAACTCGCTGCGTTCCAAGACGGGCGTTGAACGCACTTTATGATCTGGATGATATGGCGGCGTGCGGCCGACATCATCGAATGGGGTGCTAATCGGCCGCTAGTACCCGCTTTCCGTAGTTCGTGAGTCACCCTCTTCAGACGTCGAAACGAACTACGGAAAGCAAAGGGTGCTAGCAACTTATTGGAACTCGTACCGCTTTTCGATCAGAAGTCCCTGGCAGGCGCGTGTTGCTGATGGTGCAGGGACTTCTGATCGGCGGTACTAGTGTCGTGATCGCGAACGCTTGGTCCCACCTTCTGCGGTCTCGCCTGCCAAGCGTGAGTGGCAAAAGCAACACT
>JBHJOC010000060.1:0-9492 GCA_050330095.1 Hyphomicrobiaceae bacterium | reverse complement strand
CTCAACGCCCCCCGCACACGCGGACAGCGCGCTTGAGCCGTTGGTGATCGAGACGGCCGGGGGGCGCCACACCGTGATGGTCGAAGTTGCCGAGACCGATCAGCAAAAGGCCATGGGCTTGATGTTCCGCCACTCGGTTCCACCCGGAACTGGAATGCTGTTCCCGTATCGCGTCGAGCAAGAAATCACGATGTGGATGCACAACACCTATGTGTCGCTCGACATGATTTTCCTGCGACAGGATGGTCGGGTCCACCGCATTGCCCGTGGCACAGTGCCCATGTCACGCGAGATCGTCGCCTCGGAGGGGCCAGCAGCGGCCGTGCTCGAAGTTGCAGCCGGAGAGGCGGACAGATTGGGGATCAGGCCTGGCAACATCGTCTATTTCCGGAGCTTCGGCAATCAACTGACGGGCGGTGCAACGACGAAGTAGGCTCGGCTGGCCTTGCACGACCATAGTGAGCAGTGGGCGGGTGCCCTAATACATGCCACCGTCGCGGGGGATGCGCACCTCAGCATCAGATGCCGTGCTTGACGTGCCGCCGAGCTTCCGGCATCACCACGCGGGTTCGGGGCATAGCTCAGCCTGGTAGAGCGCCTGCTTTGGGAGCAGGATGTCGGGAGTTCGAATCCCCCTGCCCCGACCAACCACTGCGCGCTGCGGTCGGCGCTTCGACCCTGTCAGGCGAGCTGGCGGCGTGACTGGATGTCGCTGCGCAGCCTCTCAACGACACCTGTGATCGGCACATCGGTTTTCTCGCCCGTCGCGCGTACCTTGACCTCGGCCTCGCCGTTCTTGACGCCGCGCGGCCCGATGGAGACCTGGTAAGGCACTCCGATGAGATCCATGGTCGCAAACTTTGCCCCGGCCCTGTCGTCGCTATCGTCGTAGAGCACGGACAGGCCGGCATTGGTGAGCTGCTGGTAGATCGTGTCGCATGCCGCCGCTGTTTCTCGGTCGGTCGCCTTCACATTGACCAGCCCGACTTCGAACGGCGCAACCGGCACGGGCCATACGATCCCGTTTTCATCGTGGTTCGCCTCGATGATTGCTGCAACGAGGCGCGAGACGCCAACCCCATAGGAGCCCATCTGCAGCGCGATCGTCTGGCCGTCGGGACCGGTCACGGTGCAGCCCATGGGTTCTGAATACTTTGTGCCAAAGAAGAAGATGTGACCCACTTCGATGCCGCGCGCCGACACGCGCTTGTCGGCCGGCACCTCGCGTTCGAACCGCGCTTCGTCGTGCTCCTCGTCGGTGGCGGCATAGAGCGATGTCCAGCGGTCGACCACATGCTGCAAGTCACCGGAGAAATCTGTGTCAGCGGGCGGAATTTGGCCCTCGAACAGATCCCTGTGGCCGAACACCTGGCTCTCCCCGGTCTCGGCCAGAATGATGAACTCATGCGACAGGTTGCCGCCAATAGGCCCCGTATCGGCGCGCATTGGGATCGACTTAAGCCCCATGCGGGCGAAGGTCCTGAGGTAGGCCGCAAACATGCGATTGTAGGCCTTGCGACCCTCGTCGGGTGTGAGATCGAAAGAGTAGGCGTCCTTCATCAGGAACTCGCGGCCGCGCATCACCCCGAAGCGAGGACGCACTTCGTCGCGGAACTTCCATTGGATGTGATAAAGGTTTCGGGGCAGATCCCGATAGCTTTTCACGCTGTCGCGGAAGATGGCCGTGATCAGCTCTTCGTTGGTCGGCCCATAGAGCATGTCACGATCATGGCGGTCCGTGATGCGCAGCATTTCCTTGCCGTACGCTTCATAGCGGCCGGACTGGCGCCACAGGTCTGCAGACTGGATTGTTGGCATGAGCAACTCAATCGCGCCGGCGCGGTTCTGCTCCTCACGTACGATGTCGGCGATCTTGTTCATGACGGTGAGGCCGAGCGGTAGCCAGGAATAGATGCCCGATGAGGCTTGTCGGATCATGCCCGCCCGCAGCATCAGCCGGTGCGAGACGATCTCAGCCTCCTTTGGCACATCGCGCAGGATCGGCAGGAAGTAGCGGGACAGGCGCATCGGCAGGGCCTCGCGAGATCGGATCTTTGAAAGCGGTTGGAATGCTGGCTTAGCCGGACGAGGGAGCCCGTGCAATGAGCGCCGGGCTCGGCGTTCGGCGGTGTGTCCCGCGCTCTGTATAAGCTCGGTCCCGTTGGATCAGAGCAGCGCCGCCATCCCGTCCGCGGTCAGCTTGAGGCCGACAACGAAAACGGCCGCATACATGATCCGGTAGAACTGCGCTGGCTCGACCTTACGAACAAGTATCACACCGAGCCACACCGCGAGCACCGCGACGGGCAGCAACACCGCGGACGTCGACAGGTTCTCGCCGGAAAACTGCCCGAGGAGATAATAGGGGATCAGCTTCACCTGATTGACGATGGTAAAGAAGATCACCGCCGTCCCCGCCAGAAGCTTGGGATCGAGCCGCAGCGGCAGCGTGTACATGTTGAATGGCGGCCCGCCGGCGTGTGAGACGAAGCTCGTGAAGCCGCTCACCGCCCCCCAGACACCGCCGGCGAGGCGACCCGGATCACGCGCTGCGATCTCAGCGCCCGCCCGAGGCCGAAGACCGAACCAGTTGTTGAGCGTGAATGCAACCGCGATCACGCCGACGATGAGACGGACATGGGCTTCGGTCACGAATGCCGCCGTCGCCCAACCGATCGCAATCCCAACGAGCGCACCCGGCAGCATGACCCGCAAGGTTGGCCAATGGTAGATGCCGCGGTAGGCCCAGAGCCCGACGATGTCCATGACGACAAGGATCGGCAGCATGATGCCGGCGGCCTGAACCGGTGGGATCACGAGGCTCATCAGCGGCACGCCCAAGAGCGCGATTGGCCCGCCAAAGCCACCTTTCGCCATGCCGACGAGCAGGACCGCAGGCAGAGCCGCGACATAGAACCAGGGGTCGGCGATCATGGAGGCTCGCGGGCGCTGCAGGGAAGGAGCGGGATGGGCTTTACGCGTCGGCCACGTCGGTTAGCATCCGCCCGGCCAACTCAACCACAACAATCTCGGGAGGCAACGATGACTGAAGCGTCACATGGCGGGCAGGTATTTGCATACTCGCATCCACGGGAGGAGGATTTTTCCGATGGTGGTCTGCGCCCCTATGCGCGCTACCGTGATCTCGGCTTTGCGAAAGCCACCCAAGGTGCGGCGGTTGCCCACGTCATCCGCTTTGTCGGCCCATGCACGGACGAGGTTCGCCAGTGGCACACGCACGACGTTGAATTTCAGATGGTTTATGTGTTGAAGGGCTGGATCGAAACGCAGATGGACGGCCAAGACCCGATCCGCATGGGTGTCGGCTCGTCGTGGATGCAACCGCCGGGTATCAAACACCGCGTGTTCGATTTCTCCGACGGTTGCGAGGTGCTGGAGGTCGTGCTGCCGGCTGAGTTCCCGACACAGATGTGCGATGCACCGCAGTAGTCGGTCGGCCGGGATGTTTGACGGGGTCGGGCGTGCCCAGCGGCGCTGCAAGCCTGTCCGCCTCATGCACGGCGCGTTAAGGAGGCTGTCGGGCAGCAGCCTTGACGCTCGCGACTGAGCAGCGTCATCGATAGGGACGAAGCCACAACGACAAGAGGAGACGCCATGGCAACCGAGCGCCAACGGTCTGCAGCCCGCAAGGTGATCATCACGTGCGCGGTGACTGGCTCCATCCACACGCCATCAATGTCGCCGCACTTACCTGTCACGGCCCAAGAGATTGCCGATGCAGCAATCGGAGCCGCCGAGGCCGGCGCGGCAATCGTGCACCTCCACGCGCGCGACCCCAAGACCGGAAAGCCTGACCAGAGCCTCGAGGCCTTTGCGCCGTTTCTCCAAGTGATCAAGCAACGCTCCGATTGCGTGATCAACATCACGACGGGGGGGGCGATGACGATGACGGTCGAAGAGCGCGCCCGGCCTGCGACCGTGTTCAAGCCCGAGGTTGCGTCCCTCAACATGGGGACGATGAACTTCGGGCTTTATCCAATGCTTGCGCGCTTTCAGGACTTCAAACACGACTGGGAGCGACCGTATCTTGAAGGCTCGAAGTCGGGCTTCTTCAAGAATACGTTTGCCGATATCGAATATATCCTTACCCAGTGCGCCGAGAACGGCACGCGGTTCGAGATCGAGTGCTATGATATTGGCCACCTCTACACGCTCGCCCACATGGCCGATCGTGGCGTCGTGAAGCCGCCGTTCTTCGTGCAATCCGTGTTCGGCATTCTGGGCGGTATCGGACCGCATCCCGAGGATGTCGCGCACATGAAGCGCACGGCGGACCGGCTGTTTGGAAGCGATTACCACTGGAGCGTGCTTGGCGCTGGGCGGCATCAGTTGCCGATCGCGGCCATGGCCGTTTCGATGGGTGGCAATTTGCGGGTGGGCCTTGAAGACTCGCTGTGGGCTGGCGCAGGCAAGCTTGCCGAATCGAACGCAGAACAGGTTCGGATGGCGCGCCAGTTTGTCGAGGGGCTCGGCCTCGCCATCGCAACGCCGCAAGAAGCGCGCGAGATCCTGCATCTCAAAGGCGGCGATCAGGTCGCGTTCTGAGCTGATCCTCGATCCATCTGGGGGGCCGATCGCCCGACGGACGGCTGCGGCATCGCTGCCACGGCCGTCTGTCAGTTCGCAATTCGGCCCTTCACTCCGCCGCCATCGGCAGCGCAGAGGGGTTGTCGAGAGCCGCGATGAGTTCAACCTCGCGCGTCTTTGCCCGTTTCGCGTTAGCGTCCTTGACGTGACCAAATCCTTTGATCTCGAGCGGCAGGCCAGCAAGCGCCGCCGCCGTCGCATGTGTGGCCAGCGTCAGGCGCACCGCGATCCGATCGAGAACGGCCTCGTAATCCCGGATCATCTGGCGCTCTTTGCGGCGCTCCTCGGTGTAGCCGAACACGTCCCAGATCGTCCCGCGCAACGCCTTTCCGCGCGCGAGAACACGGAACACAGGTAGCATCCAGGCGCCGAGCGTGATCTTGCGGGGGTGGCCGGTCGCCTTGTCCTTGAAGAAGGCGGAGAGCAGTGGCGGCGCGAGGTGAAACTCGATCTTTCTGACGCCATCGAAGTTTGTTGCCAGATGGGTGTCGAACACCCCGTCAGTATAGAGCCGCGCGACTTCGTACTCGTCCTTATAGGCAAGCAGCTTGTGGTAGCCGCGCGCAACGGCCTCGGCGAGGCCCGATCGACCCGGCGTGCGCTCGGCTTCGAGCTTACGCATGGCCTCAACGCGCAAGCGATAGCGCTCTGCGAGTTTGACGTCCTGGTACTTCTGAAGGTGGGCGACGCGGAAGGCCACGATCTCGTCGAGCGTCTGCGGCGGTGGCTGTTTGGCCCGGGTCGCCCCCGAGACCACCCTGTCGAGCGCGACCCGATCATGGCCCGCGAGCCGTCCGAACCGGAAGGCCTGTCGGTTCATCTCAACGGCAGCGCCGTTGAGTGCGATCGCCTCCTCGATGGCTGAGGCTGGCACGGGGATGCGACCGAGCTGATACGCAAGCCCGAGCAAGAACATGTTCGATGCGATTGAATCACCGAACAATTTCACTGCAAAATCATTCGCATCGAGCGTGGTCATCGCTGCTGCGGGAACCCGTTCGGCGATTGCAGCAAGCAGCACATCGGATGGCACGACGAGGCTCGGATCGCGTGTGAATGCGCCGGTCGTGATCTCGTGGGTATTGACGATCACGGCAGTGCGCTCGCGCGTCATGGTCTCTAGGATCTTGTTCGAAGCCGTCGTGACGAGGTCTCCGCCGAGCACAACGTCGGCTCCGCCGATGCCAACGCGAATGGCGTGAATGTCCTCTGCGGACTTTGCAAACCGCATATGGCAGGCCACAGCGCCGCCCTTTTGGGCGAGCCCCGTCATGTCGATCGAGCCAAAGCCTCGACCCGCGATATAGGCTGCCTGCCCGAGCACGGCTGAGATCGTCACGACTCCCGTACCACCAATCCCGGTCACGAGCGCCGCATAGGGTGCCTGATCGAGGTCGGGCAGGGTTGGTTCAGGTAGGCTTGCGAGCATCTCGGCAAGCCCGCTCGTGCGTGCTGCCCCCTCCGCCTTTTTCGGCTTTGCACCGTGCACGGTCACGAAACTTGGGCAGAAACCTTCGAGGCAGGAGAAATCCTTGTTGCATGCAGACTGGTCGATCTGGCGCTTGCGACCAAGTTCCGTTTCGAGCGGGAGCACTGCGACGCAGTTCGACTTCACGCCGCAATCCCCGCATCCCTCGCAGACTTCGGGGTTGATAAACACCCGCTTGTCAGGGTCCGGGAATTGGCCGCGCTTGCGGCGGCGGCGCTTCTCGGCGGCACACGTCTGATCGTACACGAGGACCGACACGCCATCGACGTTGGCGAGCCGCTTCTGCACGACATCCAGATCGCGGCGGTGCGACACCGACACATCGAGCGGCAGGATGCCCTTGAGGCGATACTTATCGGGCTCGTCGGTGACGACGGCGACCTCTTTGGCTCCCTCGGCAATCACCTGACGCACGATTTGTGGAACTGTCAGGTTGCCGTCGAGCGCTTGGCCGCCCGTCATTGCAACGGCATCATTGTAGAGGATCTTGAACGTGATGTTGACGTTGGCCGCCACGGCTGCGCGGATCGCCAAGCTGCCAGAGTGGATGTAGGTTCCGTCGCCAAGGTTCTGGAATACGTGGCGGCGCGATGAGAACGGCGCCTCGCCGATCCAGTTCACGCCCTCACCACCCATCTGCGTGAAGCCGTCCGTCGACCGGTCCATCCACTGAACCATGTAGTGGCAACCGATCCCAGCGTAGGCGCGCGACCCCTCGGGGACCTTGGTCGAGGAGTTGTGCGGGCAGCCGGCACAGAAGTAGGGCAGCCGCTTGAAGGCTTCAGGCGTCGTCGGGCGATTGCCCTTCGTGCGCTTCAAATGGTCGATGCGTGCGCGCAAGGCATCCGTACCACGGCCGCTCTGCACGAGGCGTTCGCCGACGACAAGTGCGATGTCGGTAGGCTCGAGCGCGCCCTTCGCGGGGAACATCCAGTTCCCGAATTCGTCCTTCTTCCCGAGCACTGTCGGGCGCACCTTCAGATCGAACAGCTGTTCCTTGATCTGGGTTTCGATCAGCGAGCGCTTCTCTTCGACGACAAGGATAAGATCGAGGCCCTCGGCGAAGGCGGCGATGCCTTGCGGCTCCAGCGGCCACGTCATTGCGACCTTGTAGAGCCTGATCCCAAGGCGGTTGGCTTCGAGTTCGTCAATCCCAAGTTCGTCGAGCGCCTGCCGGACGTCGAGGTAGGATTTGCCCGTGGTTACGATGCCGATGCGGGCGTCCGGCCCGCCGCTCATGATCAGCTTGTCAAGCCGGTTTGCGCGCGCGAACGCGAGGATCGCACCGCGCTTGTAGTCATGGAGGCGCGCCTCCTTGGCAAGCGCTTCGTCGCCGAGCCTGATGTTGAGGCCGCCCGGCGGCAGCGGGAAGTCCGCTTCGCTTGGTATGATGATGTCGACGCGGTCAGGACGCCCGTCGACGGTCGCCGTCGATTCGATGTTGTCCTTCACGCATTTGAGGCCGACCCAGACGCCAGCGTAGCGCGACATCGCGAAGCCGTAGAGGCCGTAATCCAGGATTTCCTGCACGCCGCCCGAGTTCAGCACCGGGATCATGTAATCGACCATGGCGAATTCGGATTGATGCGCCGAGGTTGAACTTTCGCAGGTGTGATCATCGCCCATCAGCGCAAGCACGCCACCGTGGCGCGCTGTGCCGGCGTGGTTTGCATGACGAAAGACGTCCCCGGTCCTGTCGACGCCAGGACCTTTACCGTACCACATGGCGAAGACGCCGTCGTATTTGCCTTCGCCGCGCTATTCGGCTTGCTGCGAACCCCAAACGGCTGTGGCGGCAAGATCCTCGTTCAAGCCCGGCTGAAACACGAGATCGTTCTCGGACAGCAGCGTGCCGACCCGTTGGAAGGCGCCCTCGAGGCCTGCGATCGGCGAGCCTCGATATCCAGAGATATAGCCGGCCGTATTGAGGCCTGCCGCGCGGTCTCTCGCCTTCTGCAGCAGCGCCAGGCGGACGACCGCTTGGGTGCCGGTCAGGATCTGATGGTGCAGGTCGAGGTCGAATTTGTCGCTCAGGCTCACGCGATGCTTCGGCATGGTAACCTCTCGCGGGTGGTGGCGCAGCGTTGTGATCTGGAAAATAGGTCAATAATGCTGACCAATTCAAGAACAACCCGGCCTGTCGCAGAGGTTTGATCGGTGGGCGCGCGGGTCGTTCAGACTTGGTCCAACGGTCGCGGCGCCCCAGTACCCGCATTCCGTAAGTCGTCAGCCACTCTCCTCAGGCGCCAAGACGAACGAGGGAAAGCAAAGGATACGAGCCGCATGCTGCCTCTCGTACCGCTTGTCGATCAGACGTCCCTGAAAAGCGGGTGTTGCTGATGGGCCAGGGACTGCTGGTAGGCGGCAGCAGAGCCAGGGTACGAAGACAAACAAACATCAACGCTGCGGCCCTGCAGCAGCACCGCAGGGCCTTCAATTCGGAGAGTGCAATCGTGCGCGGTCGGCGATGCGTTACGCGATGGCGGACGTTTTTCCAAGTTCGCGAGCAAGCAGATAGTAAAATGTGACGCGCTTCTTTTGGTGGTCGCCCTTCATCGTCTCGCACACCTTTTTGATTGCTGCGTCGAGATCCGCATCGGAGTGCTCGCAGGTCAGCTTTTTCTTGCACCAGCTCTCGCGCACGCGCTCGAGTTCGCTCTTTGATGAGCACGACACGAGGGAAGCGTCACGGCTGCGCAAGGCAATTCCGAGATGGCGGACGATCGCGGCAACGACATCAGCATTGGCATCGGGCAGATAGCGTTGCACGTCGGCGAGATGATCGGTGTCGGACATGGTTCGAGCCTCCTTGGATGATGGATCGATCCCACCGAGTGGTCGCGACGGGCGTCGAATCCGCGGCGACTATACAGGCAATCGCGGACTGTGGGACGTATACCCACGGAGCACGCGCGAAAAATCGGCGACGTTATTAGGATGGTGCGTGCGCCACATGGCGCGCTTTGGTGCTGCAGGCGGGCCTGCGCCGCATCAGGCCATGCAACGGGCGCGCTTGGCGACGGATGCGCTAAAGGGCGCTGGTGTTGCGTCACTCAAGCTTGCTCCCCACGCTATGCAGTCTCGCCTGCCGAGCGTCAGTGACAAAAGCAACACGAGAAAAATGAAGTTGGTCGTGTCCCCTGTGTCTCCGACACGTGGTCAGTCAGGTTCTGAAAGGGAAACCAAGTGTCGAAGACGGACCACGAGGGCAAGCGCTGCGACCGAAGCTTGGGATGCGTCCAGGCTGGGCACGATCCACGAAGTCGGGAGACCTGCTGCGTCAAACGTTCTGGCGACGCAGCGGAGAAACCTACGGGGTCGGTGAAGTCACGCGCCCCTACCGTTTAAGTAGCGCACAGATATGAAAAAAATGTGACAAGGTAGACCGTTCTCGC
>JBHJOC010000059.1:0-10942 GCA_050330095.1 Hyphomicrobiaceae bacterium | reverse complement strand
GGGGCGGGCGGTTGAGCAAGTTCAAGAAGAAATTCGAGGGCCTGTTCTGATTGGTCCAACGCAGCGTGGAATCGGAGCTGTCTGGGAAGCGCACCTCCTGGACCATTCGGCTCCCGTGTTGCAGCGCCACCGATTAACACGAAACGCCGTAGCCTCGCCAGCGCGAGCGTCCTCTCGCGTGGCGCCGTTCCAGAAATGACCTACGCGCGGGGCCCGCGGGTCATTACTCAAGGCGCGATCAACGCTATGCTAACCCATTGATTCCGCCGGCGGTCGCCATGTCTCGCCGAAATCATCAGCGGTTGCGGCCAGCATAGCGATTGAGGCGAGACAGGCTACGCGTCCCGCCGATCAGAAGTTCCTGCAGCATCCGCGGCGACGAGCTTTAGCGGCCGTTGGTCCGCGCCGCTCCCCTGAGGCGGCCCAGCGCAATTCCCGTGTGGCCATCGTGCGCGACTGCTGCACGATCGCATTATGAGGCGTCAGGTCGTTCACGGACCGACACACGCAAGTCTGCGGACTGCCGCGTCAGCGCGGCAAGCTTCAAGCAGCTGCACCAAGGCGCAGCATGTCCATCATCAGTCGTCGTCGCGCTTCGGTACGCTCGGCACGGCGCCGCCCCTAGGGCGTCCCGTGGCTGACGGCTTCTTCGATGGCGTGCCCTTCGGGCCAGCGAGGGCCCGCGGTTTGCCATCCGCCTCGATCAGCGCTGCCTCCCGGTCATCACCATCTTCACGACCCTCGGCCTCATCATCATCTGAGGGTTTCGGCTTTGGCTCGGCAGGAAAATACTCAAATGCGAGGCTTGCCTCAGGCCCGTCGCCGGCGACGGTGACCTTGACTGCACCGCCGTGTTCCAGCTTGCCGAACAGCAGTTCTTCGGAGAGCGGCTTCTTGATGTGCTCCTGAATCACGCGTGCAAGCGGCCGGGCCCCGAACTTCTCGTCGTAGCCACGTTCGCTCAGCCACTTCGTTGCTTCCGAAGTCAGCTCGATTGTCACGCCGCGATCAGCCAGTTGAGCCTCAAGCTGGAAGATGAACTTCTCGACGACGCGATCAATAATGTCAGGTGTCAGTCCGCTGAACGGAATGACGGCGTCAAGGCGGTTGCGGAACTCCGGCGTGAACAGGCGGTTGACCGCTTCTGTATCCTCGCCCTCGCGGCGTGCCCGATTGAAGCCCATGGGCGCTTTGGCGAGGTCCGAAGCCCCCGCGTTGGATGTCATGATCAGAACGACGTTGCGGAAGTCGACCTGCTTCCCGTTGTGGTCGGTGAGCTTCCCGTGGTCCATCACCTGCAGCAGAATATTGAACAGATCGGGATGCGCCTTCTCGATTTCGTCGAGCAACAGAACGCAATGTGGATGCTGGTCGATACCGTCGGTCAGCAAGCCCCCCTGGTCGAAACCGACATAGCCTGGAGGCGCCCCGATCAGTCGCGAGACCGTGTGTTTTTCCATGTACTCGGACATATCGAAGCGAAGCAGTTCGACGCCCATCAGATTTGCGAGCTGTTTGGCGACCTCGGTCTTGCCGACGCCTGTCGGTCCCGTGAACAGATAGCAGCCGATCGGTTTCTCGGGCTCGCGCAGGCCAGCGCGTGCCAGCTTGATCGCGCTCGCAAGTTGCGTGATCGCATGATCCTGTCCAAAGACGAGGCGCTTGAGATCGCGCTCGAGACCCGACAGAACCTCAGCATCGGACTTCGAAACGGTCTTTGGCGGGATGCGCGCCATCGTAGCGACAGTCGCCTCCACGTCCTCAACGCGGATCGTCTTTTTCCGCTTTTCGGGCGGCAGCAGCATTTGCGATGCACCCGTCTCATCGATCACGTCGATGGCCTTGTCGGGCAGCTTGCGATCGTTGATGTGCTTGGCCGACAGCTCGACAGCCGCTTTAACCGCCTCGTCCGTATATTTGATCTTGTGGTATTCCTCGAAGTAAGGCTTCAGACCTTTGAGGATCGCAATCGCGTCCTCGACCGACGGTTCCTTCACGTCGATCTTCTGGAAGCGGCGCACCAGCGCGCGGTCCTTTTCGAAGTGCTGGCGGTATTCCTTGTAGGTGGTCGAGCCGATGCAGCGTAGCGTTCCTGCTTGAAGCGCAGGCTTCAACAGGTTCGATGCATCCATCGCGCCGCCCGACGTCGCTCCAGCACCAATGACGGTGTGGATTTCGTCGATGAACAGGATCGCGCCCTCGTAGGCTTCGATCTCCTTCATCACGGCTTTGAGGCGCTCCTCAAAATCACCGCGATAGCGGGTACCGGCGAGCAGTGTGCCCATGTCCAGTGCGAAGATCGTTGCATTTGTCAGAACCTCTGGCACCTCGCCGCGCACGATCTTACGCGCCAGTCCCTCGGCAATCGCCGTCTTGCCAACGCCAGGATCTCCGACGAGCAAAGGGTTGTTCTTTGAGCGCCGGCAGAGCACCTGGATCGTGCGCAGCACTTCCTGCTCGCGTCCGATCAGCGGGTCGATCTTGCCCTCGCGCGCCTTCTTATTCAGGTTGACGCAGTAGGCGCTCAGAGCATCCGACGTCTTCTTCTCGTTGGCCTCGTCAGCGCTCTCGTCATCGGCACCGCGCGCGGCGCGCGGTTCAGAGGCGCCAGGGCGCTTTGCGATGCCATGAGAAATGTACTGCACGGCGTCGAAGCGCGTCATGTCCTGCTCTTGGAGGAAGAAGGCGGCGTGGCTCTCGCGCTCGGCGAAAATCGCGACCAGCACGTTGGCACCGGTCACTTCCTCACGCCCCGACGACTGCACGTGGACGATCGCGCGGTGGATGACGCGCTGCACACCGGTCGTCGGAGTGGCCTCGGCCATGCCACGAATTTCGAGCGAGCCAAGCTCGGTATCGATATAGCGCGTGACCCGCGAGCGCAGTTTTTCGACATCGACGGCGCAAGCCTTCATGACCGCGCCAGCGTCACGGTCGTCGATCAGTGCGAGCAAGAGGTGCTCGAGTGTTGCGTACTCGTGGTGCCGCTCGTTGGCGTATTCGAGAGCGCGGTGGAGGGTTGCCTCGAGGCTCTGTGAGAATGATGGCACGCGCTGTCCTACTCTTTCTCCATGGTGCACTGCAAAGGATGACCGTGCTGACGCGAGAAGTCGATCACCTGCGTCACTTTCGTCTCGGCCACCTCGTAGGTGTACACGCCACAAACGCCTGACCCGCGCTGATGGACGTGGAGCATGATCCGCGTCGCATCCTCCCGGTCCTTGTTGAAGAAGCGCTCCAGGACATGAACGACAAACTCCATCGGCGTGTAGTCGTCGTTCAGCAGGAGCACGCGGTACATGCTCGGCTTCTTGGTCTTCGGCCGGGTCGTCGTAACGACGCCAGTCTGGTCTTCGCCATCGTCGCCGCGATCAGGCGGCTCGTTCGGCCCAGCATGAAGCTCAACCGGCAACGGATCATTTTCGAGGCGAATAGCTGTAAACCTCGTCATTCTGTGTCGGTCGTCTCTGCTCAGCGCGGTCTGCCAGCACCATGACATGGTGAACAAACCGGAACGAACAAGCCTGCCCGAGTGGTCTGCAGTTCTGCAGACTTTGGACGGCTCGTCACTCAAGTATCTCGTGACCACTGCGTCTCGCCTGCCCTCTATGCGCCGCATGGGACCCAACGCTCTGGGTTGGTGTATGCCACCATCAATACCTTGAAAAAGATAGCATGGTTCATCGGAAAAATACTGCGCCGCGCTCGATAGCACGCGGTTGGCATGCCCCCTCATCTGCCCCGCCGGAACCAAAATAGGCGTCGATCGTCGCCCGCGCTTGACTTGCGATGCCGCAACTGCACCGCAGATCGGCGCAGTGCGTGCTGCGGCGTCATGCGGTTACCGCTGAGTGTGTGGCCATGGCGCTCGGCTTGCAAGTGCGCGTCACTCAAGAACTCGGCTGGCGTCCTTGGGCCACAGACCGGAGCGCCCGCAGGCGCCATCGCGCATCGGGGTTGGCGCATTGGGCAACAGGGCGTGCGCGGTGCCCTTGCTAGAACCGCCGATCAGAGGTGCCTGCACCATCCGCAGCACCCGCCTTCCAGGGACTTCTGATCGAAAAGCGGTACGAGATCCAATAGGTTGCTCGTACCCTTTGCGTTCCGTCGTTCGGTTCGGCGGCTGACAAGGGTGACAGACGAACGACGGAAAGCAAAAGGTGGCAGCCAGAGCGTCGGCGGTCGCAGGCGCACACACCGTTGCCTGCGACGCTCGAACGCAGGGTTCCGGTTTGTCGCGGTTTGCGGCGTAGCAAAGGGGCGACCCGAAACGGTTCATCAACCGTCACTTGAGACCGGACCCTGATCGATAAAATTCTAGCTGTCTTGGTTGGCGATTTCTAAGCGCTTTTTTCGTAATCAGGCCAAATTGTTGCCTGCGCCTTGCCGCTTCACGGCGGCACAAGCGCGGGGTCAGTGATCATGGCCTTGCCAGCCGACGGCCATGGAAGGGGGACCCTTGTCGATACTCGGTGCGAGCGCGCGGCCGTCGGCGGATCGACCCGCCTGTGACGCTTTGCGCACCAACTTGCTCCATCGACCACGCGAGACCGGATCGACGATCCAGGCGGCGTATGACGTTGTGCGGGCTCGAATCACCACTGTGCTGCTGGCGGTCGCAATCCTGCTTGGCGCCGCTGCCTTATCCGCAGTCGCCGCGGACGGAAGGCATGCCGCAGTCGTGATGGACATCAATTCCGGCGAAGTCCTGCACGACACGAACGGCAGCGCGACGAGGTTTCCCGCCTCATTGACCAAGATGATGACGCTGTTCCTTATCTTCGAAGCGATCGAAGAGGGCCGCCTTACTTATGCAACGCAGATCGTCGCGAGCGCTCGTGCGGCATCCCAACAGCCATCAAACATCAACCTGAAACCCGGCGAGCGCATCTCGGTGCAACAAGCCGTGCACGCACTTGTCGTGCGCTCTGCCAACGACGTTGCAACAGCGGTCGCAGAGCATCTCGGTGGTACCGAGCAGGCGTTTGCGCGGCAGATGACCGCCAAGGCCCGTAGCCTCGGCATGTCGCGGACGGTCTTCAGGAATGCCTCGGGGCTGCCTGACGCGGCACAAGTCACGACGGCGCGTGACATGATTACGCTCGCCTTGGCGCTTCAACGCCGGTTTCCACGTCACTACCACCAGTTCAAGCGGCGGTCGTTCACGTGGAAGGGCCGAACGTACACGAGCCACAATGGACTGCTCCGCACATACGCCGGCACCAGTGGCATCAAGACGGGGTACACGCGCGCGTCCGGATTCAACCTGGTCACGGCTGTTGAGCGCGACGGGCGACGCGTGATCGCAGCAGTCCTTGGTGGCCCCACGGCAGCGGCGCGAAACGCTACAATGACAGCGCTGCTCGATGAGGCCCTCCCGCGGGCCGCGCGTGCACCGACTGCGGTGGCCACAACGGCGTCGAGACAGCCGTCAGCAGCAACACCGCGCCAAACTCCCGCCGATCGGGCACCACGGACACCTGATGCGGTCTCGACGACCGCATCTGATCCGGCTCCGACGCGGACGCAGCGACCTGAACCAACCCATGCAGTCCGTGTTGCGGCCGTTGAGCCGCCGAGACGCCCAAGCCTCGTCCCACCGCCTCCGATACTCGCTGCGCGGCAGAACACTGCGCCCAGCCCTGAGAATTCCGACGCACCCGAGGGTCGCGCACAACATGTTGCCGCGACGACCGGCGCCGACGAAGACACGAGTGATGGGGTCGCAGTGGCGATCGTGCGAACGGTCCCGCTGCGGCTCTCGTTCGCGCCGCATGCCTCACTGGCGAACGAGGCGACCAGAGACCCCCAAGCCGCACCGCAATCGATCACTGAACTGATCGCTCTCACCGCTGACGTGCCCGACCGAGCAGGCAGCCACACGCATACCTTTGCGCCAGATCGAGCTGCCGGAGCTGCGATACCCGCAGCCGGCAACGCTGAGATCCAGATCGGTGCATATCTGACGCAAGCGGAGGCTGAGGCCCGCCTCACATCGGTGATGAGCATGTTCGCCAAACTGCTCGACGGACGCCAGCCGATCGCTCAGCGTGCAAAGTCTGGCGAGAGAACAATCTACCGCGCGCGATTTGCAGGTTTCACCGCGACGGATGCTGCACGCGCTTGTCTGGAACTGACCTCCCGCGGCGCTGAATGCATCGTTGCGCGATCGGGCTGACCCACACCAGCATCGCGCTTCAGAATGGCGGGAAACGGCGAGATGATGGAAGGTTGATCTGCCCCCAGATCAATGGCGTGCCGAGACCCCGCTGCAGCCAATTCCTTCCATCATCTGCGCACGAACACTCTGGCCTACTCGGACCTAAGCCACCATCCGAAAGTTCACAATACTTTCGTCTGGATTGACCAGCGCTCAGCGCTTCAAAGCGGCCAGCAGTACGTCCTTTGCAGCATTGATGCGCGCGGCTTCTGCGTCGCTTCCGCCGCGATCGGGATGATGTCGAAGCATCATTTCCCGGTGCGCTGAAATGATTTGCGACCGTGTGGCACCGGGCCTCAATTCCAGGATCCGGTAAGCCTCGGCGAGGCTCAATTCCGTGTTCGCTTGCTTGTCACTTTTGCCCCGTTGACGCGACCGCCAATCCGGGGCGACGCGATCCAGGTACGCTTCGAGGATTTGCGAGGATTGAGGATCGCTATAACGACAATCCGCCCACAGTTCCGCAATCTCGGCAGGGCTCATCTCCGACAGGTCTCGCCCTGCAAATCGACCGGATCGCACGGTCCCGTAGAGATCACCCGTATCGAGGTCCAGTTCCATTTCCAGCGTCGCAGTGCCGACGCGCGAGCGGCGCGCGCTGGACGCTGCCCCCCGGGACGACCCGGTGGCTGGAAGAGAGGCTTGTCCCCAAAGCCAGAGCGCGAGGGTTGCAAGCGGGATGGCGTAAAGGAACGCACCTCTGACGGCGAGCGCCACGGCGGCCAAGAGGGCAAGCACCGCCCCGGAAATCCTGATGCCTCTTGCGAGCGCCGCCGGGCTGGCGTTGGCAAACCCCCGCGCCGCGAGCAGTAGGATCACGAACAACGCCAGGCCGAGTAGGAAATAGGCCATTCGATCTCTCTCAACGGCCTTCGTTGCCACGTTCCGTCGCCGCTGTCCCAAGCCTAAGCCGCGATGGTCGGGGCGGGCGTCTATGAGAACCGGGCCGATGCGTGGCGTACAGTCGGACCTCAAGGGCCGAACCAGAGTTCGTGCCGACGCCGACCTCCAAGCTCATCGCATCTGGCCGATCAACAACTGCGCACCGCGCCCACCGGATCGCCCGAGATCTTCAAGCGCTGCGCGGCCACCGGCAGCATACACTGCAACGGCACGAAGGAGCTCGCGCAACTGCTGGGCCGACCCAGCATCGAACTTGCAGTGGGCTCCCCGCGTCAGCCGCGCAATCTCTGCGAATGCGCGCGATGCGCGCTGATCGTTGCCCTCCTGGAAGAGAAACACGGGAACACCGAGCACTGCCAGCTCTCCGGCACGGCCACAAAGATCGTCGACGTCCTCCTCCATGGCATCGCCGACGTACACAAGGGCGTGCACACGCGCCTTCTCGGTCTCTCTGCGCGCCTGGTCCAGGACCTTGCGGATCTGTGTGTAGCCGCCCGCGACGGTGACGGTTGTCATCAAGCGGCCGAGCGCCTCAGGGTCGCTCACCCACTTTGACGCTCTGCATTCGCCGGAGCCGCGGAAGTAGACAAGCTGCACGTCGAGGCCGCCCACATCCTTGACGGCGCGAAACATCTCAGCCTGTAGCGCGAGCGCCATGTCCCAAGTTGGCTGGCGCGACATGGTTGCATCCATCGCAAACATGAGCCGCCCGCGGCCGGCACCTAAACGAGGACCAAGCGCTTTCATTTGCGCGACAAAGGCTGCCACATCGGGCTCAGCGCTGGTCGATGCCGGGGCGTGGTCGCTCGCGCGCTTGGCGGGCGGAGCCTCGGAATGATCAGCGTGCGGGGTGACGAGCGGAGCACCGGCGTCCGTGGGCCGGGACCCGTCTTGCAATTCCGCTTCGGGCTGCGTCGCCCCGCGCTTCCAAGGCCAACGCATCGCGTCCTCCCGCTTTGCTCACCCCGGCTACCGTTCATCACCTAACATGGCGATATGGGCCCGTCCTGTCGACGCGCAAGCAAGCGCACCCTTCTCACGTTTCTTGGCTGCCAGGCACGCGCGGGCACGACATCGGTTTCCCGACGGCCGAAGCCCCGGGCACAGGCGTGCCCGGGGCCTCTTGGGTCGCCGCTGAGCGGCAGCAACGAGTGGTGCTCGTTAGGTCCGGTCAGTGGGCGCGGGTCACAGGTGTGTCCGCTGCATCGCCTGACGGTGTCGACGGCGGCACGATCGCGTCAGGCCAAACGATCGGCTCCGGCATGCGAACCAGTGCTTGACGCAAGACGTCGTCCATCCGGGCCACCGGAATGATGTCGAGTGCGTTCTTCACCTCGTCGGAAATCTCGGCGAGATCCTTCGCGTTCTCCTCGGGGATGAGAACGGTCTTGATGCCAGCCCTCAATGCGGCCAGCAGCTTTTCCTTGAGCCCGCCGATCGGCAGCACTCGTCCTCGCAACGTGATCTCACCCGTCATCGCCACGTCCTTGCGAACCTCGATGGCTGTCAGGACCGACACGATCGCCGTCACCATCGCGACGCCAGCAGAGGGGCCGTCCTTTGGGGTCGCCCCCTCTGGTACGTGAACGTGGATGTCCTTCTGGTCGAACAACGGCGGCGCGATACCGAAGTCGACCGATCGTGAGCGCACATAGGCGTTCGCGGCCTGGATCGACTCCTTCATGACGTCACGCAGATTGCCCGTGACAGTCATCTTGCCCTTGCCGGGCATCATCACGCCTTCGATTGTCAGAATCTCGCCGCCGACCTCCGTCCAAGCGAGGCCCGTGACGACACCAATCTGATCCTCGAGTTCAGCCTCGCCATAGCGGTACTTCGGCACGCCAAGGAAGTGTTCGATGTTGTCGTTGGTCACCCTGATCGTTTTCTGATCGCTCGACAGGATTTCCTTGACGGCCTTGCGCGCCAGCTTCGCGATCTCACGCTCGAGCGAGCGCACACCGGCTTCCCTCGTGTAGCGACGGATAAGCGTCTGGAGCGCGAGGTCATCGATCGCCCATTCGCCATCGTCGAGGCCGTGCGCCTTTTGTTGCTCAGCGATGAGGTGGCGCTTTGCGATCTCCATCTTCTCCGTTTCCGTGTAGCCCGCGAGTCGGATGATTTCCATCCGATCGAGCAGCGCCGGCGGAATATTGAGCGAGTTCGCAGTGGTGACGAACATGACGTTCGAAAGATCGTAGTCGACCTCCAGATAGTGGTCGTTGAAGCTCCCGTTCTGCTCCGGATCGAACACCTCCAACAGTGCCGCCGACGGATCACCGCGGAAATCCGAGCCCATCTTGTCGATTTCGTCGAGGAGGAACACAGGGTTGCTGGTGCCCGCCTTTTTGAGTGACTGAATGATCTTACCGGGAAGTGCGCCGATGTAGGTACGTCGGTGACCACGAATCTCGGCTTCATCACGCACACCACCAAGGGCGACCCGAACAAACTCACGGCCGGTTGCACGGGCAACTGATTTACCGAGTGAGGTCTTTCCGACTCCGGGGGGGCCGACAAGACAGAGGATAGGACCTTTCAGTTTCCCTACGAGTTTCTGTACGGCAAGGTACTCGAGGATACGCTCTTTGATCTTCTCAAGTCCGTAATGATCATCTTCGAGAACACTTTTGGCGTTTTCGATATTGATCTCGTCTTCCGAGACTTCATTCCACGGCAACGCAAGCATCCAATCAACGTAGTTACGCACCACGGTTGCTTCAGCCGACATTGGCGACATCATCTTGAGTTTACGAATCTCTTTGTCGGTCTTGTCGCGAGCATCCTCGGGCATATCCTTGGATTTCAGCTTATCTTCGAGCTCTTGGATCTCATTACGAAAATCGTCCTTCTCGCCAAGCTCTTTCTGAATGGCTCGCATCTGTTCGTTAAGGTAGTACTCCTTCTGCGTCTTCTCCATCTGCTTTTTGACGCGATTACGGATGCGCTTCTCAACTTCAAGAATCTCAATCTCAGACTTCATGTGGCCAAGAATCTTTTCAAGGCGCTCCATTGAGTCGAGGGTTTCGAGAATGTCTTGCTTGTCTTCGAGCTTGATATTGAGCTGCACTACGATCGCATCGGCAAGACGCGAGGCATCTTCGATGGCGTTGACCTGCACGATCATCTCGGGGTTCACCTTTTTGCCAAGCTTTACGTACTTGTCGAATGTGCCGTTGACCGACCGCATCAATGCTTTCAGCTCGGTGGTGATCTCTCCTGGCGGAAGAAGCTCTTCAACATCAACCGTCATGAAATCATCTTCTTGGGCGTAGCGGGTTATTCGTGCCCGCGACTTCCCTTCGACTAAAACTTTGATGGGGCCATCGGCAAGACGAATAAGCTGTACTACTTCACCAAGCGTACCAATCTCGTAGATATCCTTCTGCCCAGGATTACTCGTGCGAGCATCTTTCTGAGCAGCAAGCATGATGTACTTATTTTCTCGCTGCGACTCTTCAATAGCGCGCACACTTTTCTCTCGCCCCACGAAGAGCGGCACTACTTGTTGTGGAAACACAACAAGCTCTCGCAGAGCAAGGAGGGGCACCGGATTCGTAAAGGATGATTTCATTATCGAACTCTCGATTGTCAGACTAATCGCTAGGACATCTCTCTCAAGAGATTCCCCTCACTCAAGATGCTCACAGGCGGGATGGGGAATCCGCGGCTGTTTGAACCTACATTATGTTCCTCGATTATCACGGTTTACCGTGCCCGGCACAACAGTTTATCGAAATGCACTATACCTATTCTACTCTTAGTACTTAGAGGACAACTCCTCTACAAAGTCCCCGTAGAATAGGTATGTGTTGTCCC